>QZIY01000001.1 GCA_003599175.1 Candidatus Parcubacteria bacterium | reverse complement strand
CCGAAGCGTGCCTCCCGGCACGATGAGGTCGAGACGAAGTTCCGTGACCGAAAATTCCGGCTCCGCAGACAGGGCGGGGTTATTTGATGGGCTCTAAGGGAAGACAGGAGAGTCGCGACACTGGAAACGTTTCGCAAAGATGCCCGTCTCTACCACTCGGTCTGTTTTCGTTTTGTCACTGTTATAGAAGCATTGTTTGAAGTCGCGCAAGTCGTGCTCGCAGAGAAAGGCAAACATGCGACAGGCGAAGAGAGCATTGGCGAGCTTCTGGCGCGCCAGCAAATCGTCACGACCGACCAAGCTGAAAATATGAAGCGCATGTACGGCTTCCGAAATCGCCTCGTCCACGCTTACGGCACGCTGAGCGACGAAAAAGTCGCGGAGTACCTCCGCGATCACTTGAGTGAGATCGAAGAGCTTCTCGTCACTTTGCGCGGGTTTGCATCGAAATAGTGCGGCGATTGCTCATGGCGCTCTGTGCACCCGCCGCATAACACCCGCCACATACACTTGACCAAAATTTTTAATCCGCTACCCTACCCGTATGGCATTCGCCAAAAGCATTATCATTACGATTATCAGCTCCCTGGGAGCTGCTTCGTGATGCGCTGAAAGCGAATCCATCCAAACGAAGTAGGCTCCCCCGACGGGGAGTTTTTTCGTTCTGGTGTGTTCTACAAGTTCTTATCGAGAGGAAAAGGTAATGAGGAAGACAGTGCGTTCAGACGGATTTCTCGAGGACGGTTTCGGGGTGGTCAATGGCATAGACGAGGAGCATTTGAATCGGCCTGGCCCGGAAATCCCGAAAACTACGGAACGCCCGGAGTCGAACGACCCGACGGATCAGGGCGACGAACAATTTCACGGTCAGCAGCCGCTGGTACGCGACAGCGGCAGGATGTAAGCAGGGAGATATTCCATGATCTGGTTGTACGTCACACCTCCCTCTAAACCAGGCCCTCCAACCACTAAAGAGCAGGAGCGACGACTTTTATGGATCGCCGTCGCGACGGCCCTGTTCGGCTTGGGGGTATTGTTCTTCGGGCCGCGCTAGACAGGTCCTTTGGTCTTGAGGCCGCCCCCGAACTTCGGTTCGGCAAGGCGGCCTTGTTTTTTAAGGAAACGGGAGTATACTTATCCGCAGTTAAATCCTATGGTCAGTTCCTCGCAGCTGTGCGAGGGTTGGGGCTGGCTTAGTCCTGCGAAGCTTTATGCGGAGTGGGATGAGGAGACAGGTGCGAAAGTGCATGTCCGGGAGCTCCCGTTATAGAGATAACCGGTGTCGCCAAGGCGGAGCCGGTGAAAGAAAAAACTAAGGTGGCACCGCGTTTCTAAAGAATCGCCCTTATGTCATAAGCAGTATCTGCTTATGACATAAGGGCGGTTTTTTGTTTGTCCGCAACTTCAATCCGGACAGAAAGACCGCCACCGACGGTTCTTTCTGTTCTTTCAAATTCCAACCCGGGGGATTAGCGATGAGTTTTGGTGGTTTTTATCAGGCTGGCGACCATGCGCTCGCGAGCCACAAAATTCCGGCCAAAGTACGTCTTATAGCAACTGACGGACCGACAGCAATGCTTCTTGGTCGTGTCGCCCAAGCGTTGTGCGCAAGAGGCTACGATGCGGCCTGCCGATTGTATCCACAAGGTCCTGATAGCTGGCTCGCTGCGAGCCTGCTCGGATCGCATGTCGTTATATTCGGAAAACCAGCGGGCGATGGCAATATCGACGCCGCACGCCTTCAGGAAAAGGTCGTGGAATACACGAGCAAGAGAGTTCCAATGCTCTGCCCGGGGCCCGACGAGACCGAAGAGAATCTTCTCAAAACCATCATGGCCATCATCAACAAGGAGTATTGATCAATGTCGAGGAAAACGGAACTGACAAAAAAGAACAGTTCGCGTAAGATCCCTGGGCACGATCGGATGAAGAGCTCAGAAAAACGCAAAAAGAGCCGGAAGAAGGTCCGCATGTAAATCCCCTACTGGCAAAACTGCGTGTCGAACGATTCTTTCGTTCGACACGCTTTCTTTTCTCCTTTCTTTTCTCCATTGACAATGGATCCTCGCCGTTTATGATGCTGGTATGAGTAACGGTCGTATTTTTGCAGCCACGTGGTTTTATTTCTTCTTTACCTTCTACCGAGGGGCGGTTGTGTCGTTGCTCAAGTAATTTCAAAAAGCAAAACACAAAGAAGCCCCGATGAGGGGCTTTTCTTTTGACGGCTTGGAAATCTGCTCCTGAAACTCGGAATCAGATTTCCGGATCGCGGTGATCCGGACAGATGCGAGAAAGAGCATCTGTGATGTTCTTTCCGCTTGCCTCAAGAATGGAGAGGAGATTATGTCGAAACAAGGACTCGTTCCGGAGCCAGGTGCTCCGGAGATCTCTGAGCGCCCTAAGGGCGCCGCGCCGGAAGCAATGCCTCTTGCGAATCGCTACAGACAGCGTCTTGGGCTCGATGACCGGCCCTCGAGGCCATGCATTGAGCCCCCGCTTCGCTACAAAAATCAACCGCCTCAATAGGCCGTACTTCTCGGCAATCACACCTAGGGCACCTCGACCATTCGGTCTTGGTGCCCGTTCTTTTTTGAATGAAATAAAGCGGCGCTCGCGGCTATGCTGCGAGCGCCCGATAAAACAGCTATTCGGCCACCTCTCCGTATTCGATTTCCTTCTTTTCTCCAATTCCAACGTCCTCAGAAACGACCTCGATGACGACATTGGTTAGATAACGTCGGAATTCATCAAGCAGCCTGTCCCTGTCGCAGTGTTCGGCTATGCCCCGAACAATAGAGCGTCGATATTCTGTTGCTTCTCCCGCCATGTCGTTAAGAACAACCGAGGCGAGCCGTTCGAGAAGGTTGCGTTCGTCCGGTTTTATATACCTTTTGAAAGATACACTCATCTCCCCTAGCCCCCTGTACGGATTCAGGTCGCGTATCCGCAACGAAACGATATGAAAAGAACGTGCCGACCTGATCGCGATCTTCGATGCTCAAAAAACGCAATCAGGTCGGCAAGGAACTAGTTCACTCTGAAATTTTTGAACTGCCACGGATCGCTGGTGTCGAGATCTTCAGGGAAAAGCTTCGCGCGGTCCTGGAGCGGAGTCCAATCGCTGTATTTCCCGTGGAGTTTGCCCAAGTACGGTTTTGAGATTTTCAAGACGAAATCGTGGTCGAGATCCTCTGCTTCGATAATGCCAAGCGACGGATTTTCGATCGCGTACATGAGGCCTGCGAGCGCTGCAACCGCAACTTGGAGCGAGGTCGCGTTGTTGTACGGGACGAGCTTGCGTGTTTCCTGAATCGAGAGATCGGAGCCAAACCAGTACGACGTTTTCTTGTGGCCCATCAAGAGGACACCGAGCTCATCGTTCCCTGCTGTGATTTCATCGACGATGAGGCGCTGGCGCTTTTGTTGCTGACCATTTTTGCCCGCCATTTCGTGGAGTGAGAGGACCGCTGCATCGCACGGATGATACGCGTAGTGCGCTGTCGGCCGATAGATTACTTTGCCGTCTTCGACGATCGAAAAATAATCCGATGTCGAGATCGATTCGTTGTGCGTGATGATGAATCCATGAAAGGGACCTTCGCCCGGCGTCCAGGTGCGCACACGGGTGGAGAAGCCCGGGCGATTGAGGTAGATCGCGGCCATACAGCCGAAGGTGTGTTCGCTGCCATCGGGCGGCAAAGCTTTTTCATGCGTCCCCCAGCCCATCTCCGCCGGCTGCCCGCCTTCGGACACGAAGCCGTCGATAGACCATGTGTTGACGAATTCCCCGACCTCTTTCGGCTTCGGCGAGACTTGCGTGTCGCGCTCAGCGACATGGATCACCTTGATGCCGAGTTTTTGCGCGAGCCGCGCCCACTCATCGCGATTTTTCGGTTTCTCCGTCTTTACACCCGTGTCGCGCGCGATGTTGAGGAGCGCTTGCTTGATGAAGCTTGAGACTAATCCCGGATTGGCACCCATGCAAGAGACGGCTGTCGGACCTTCTTTGTGCTTGCGCTTGAGCGCGAGAATACCTTCGCGCAGTGCGTAGTTGGAGCGCTGCTCCGCATTGAGTCGCGAGTCCGTGTAAAAACCAGCCCACGGTTCTGCGACGGTATCAAGATAGAGAACGCCAAGTTCATGGCAGAGTTCCATAATGTCGGCCGAGGAGGTATCGACGGAGAGGTTGAGAAGAAAATCGCCTAAGTTTACGCGTTTGCGGATTTCTTTTTCGTAGTTGTCCTTGGTGAGTGCGCACACCTGATGCTTCACCTTATAGCGCGCAGCAACTTTAACGCCACGCTTGTCGGCTTCGATAATCGTGAGCTGCTTTGGAGAGATCGCAAGATGCTTAAACAGGAGCGGCAAAATCGCCTGTCCGATCGAACCGCATCCGACCATTAAAATCTTTCCCTCAAACGCAAGTTTATTTACTTTTGCCACGGTATTTTTCAATAGTTACGAGTAATGGCGTTGCCAAGAAAATCGACCCCGGTACCACAGTCCCTACGGGACTGGCTACGGGGCAGGAAGTGGTGGTGCTATGTGCGTTTTCCATATTTTTTTTCAATGGTAACAAGTAACGGCGTGGCGAGGAATATCGACGAGTACGTCCCCGCAATAATACCCACCAAGAGCGTCAATGCAAAATCTTTGGTCGACGCGGGACCGATGAAGTAGAGGATGAGGAGCGTGATGATGACTGTCAATGAGGTATTGACCGAGCGGGTGAAGGTCTGGCTCAAAGAGCGGCCTGCCGTTTCGGCAAAGTCCTCTTTTCTTCCTTTCTCGTGGTTGAGGCGCAGATTTTCACGCGTGCGGTCAAAGACGACGATCGTGTCGTGCACCGAAAAGCCCAAGACCGTGAGAATGGCAGTTACGAACAAGGTGTCGATCACGGCGCCATGGAAATGACCAAGAATTGCAAAGAAGCCGACCGGCACGATGACGTCGTGAAGGAGTGTCACGAGCGCGACCAAGCCATAGATCCAGCTTGAAACCGGCTGCGACACTTTGCGGAAGGCGAAGGCTATAAAGAAGAGGATGCAGAGCATCACGAGCGCGATCGAAAGAACGGCCTTCTTGCGCAGTTCCGCGCCGATCGTGGGGCCGATTTCCGAGAGCTGTGAGATCGTGACGGGATACTGTCCGTCGATTGAGAAAGTGTCGGCGAGCGTTTCGCGCTCACCACTATCGATCGAGCCGGTGCGGAGCATCACATCGCGCTCACCTGCTTCGCGGAGTGAAAAATTGTCGAAGCCCGCCTGGCGGAGCGCTGCATCCAATTCCGTTGCCGGTGCGCGTGTCTCGCTGTAGGTGGCCGTGACGAGCGTACCGCCCGTGAAATCGATCGACAGGCGGAGACCGAAGGTAAGGAGCGCAATCAAACTGGCAACGACGAGCACGCCGGTGAGTGCGAAGAACCAATTGCGGTGTTTAATAATATACATAATTCAAAATGTAAATCTCAAACTGGAAAATGACAGTTGAAAATGCAAAATGTGCGCATTTTGAGTCTTAATTTTAAATTTTGCCTGTGTCTTTTTCATTTTGATTTTTGCACTTTCCATTTACCTACCAAATCCACTGCTGAAGAAAAACTTCGTTAAGCCTGTTTTTCCGCGTATCCCTAAAGATTTTAAAAATGTGCGGGAGACGGTGATTGCGGTGAGCATTGAAACGATAACACCGAGCCCGAAAACGAGCGCGAAGCCCTTGATGAGTGACGTGCCAAACCAGAAGAGAATGACGGCGGTGATGATCGACGAAATATTGGAATCACGAATCGACGGCCATGCGCGGCCGAAGCCATCGGCGATCGCCTCTTCGATCGTCTTGCCGCTCTGAAGCTCTTCGCGCGTGCGCTCGAAGATGAGGATGTTGGCGTCCACCGCCATACCCACCGAGAGAATGAATGCGGCGATGCCCGCTGCGGTGAGCGTCACGGGAATGAGCATAAAGAGCGCGAGCATCACCGCGATGTAGACGAGGAGCGCGACAGATGCCAAGAGGCCCGGCAAGCGGTACCAGAGTGTCATAAAGATCATCACCGCGATGACGCCAACGAGGCCAGCCATGATGCCCTGCGTCACGGCTTCTGCGCCGAGTGTTGCCGATACCGTCTGTGTTTGCATAAGCTCGATAGATACGGGAAGCGCGCCGTAGTTGAGATTGCGGGCCAATTCCTTCGCCGCTTCCGGTGTGAAATTGCCGGAGACGATCGCGGTGCCGTCGGGAATCGAATCTTGAATGATCGGCGCGGAAATGACGACGCCGTCGAGGAAGATTGCCATCGGGCGGCCGATATTATTCTTGGTGACGTCGGCAAAAATTCTCGTGCCTTCCGCGTTGAATTTCAAGACAACAACTGCTTGATTGAGCGCGCCGGTCTGCCCCTGAAATTGGAGCTGTGCGCTCTGCAGATCTTTGCCGGTGATCGCAGCCGGTTCGAAGTATTGATCGATCGATGAGGTGGCCGCATCCGGCGGAATCGATTCGACATCTGCTTTCACGAGGCGGAATTCAAGTACCGGCGTCTGTCCGATGAGCTCGATCGCTTTTTGTGTGTCAGTGATGCCCGGAAGTTCCACCAAGAGGCGCTGTTCCGAGGTGCCTGTCACGCCGCCGCCGGTCTGCGTCTCTACAAGCGGCTCCGAGACGCCAAACATATTGACGCGGCGCTCGATCGTATCGCGAAGCGCTGCCATAGAGTCGGCGACGTCGGCTCCGGGAATATTGGAGACATCGGCACGATAGACGAGCTGGGTTCCGCCGGAGAGGTCGAGGCCCAGCTTGAACGGGAGAATGGGCTTCGTTTGAGAAGCGTATACAAAATAGCCAATGCCGAGCCCAATGAGAAGTACCGCGAGTGCAGCCAAGCGCTTCTGTACCATGCGCGGTATTGTACGTATTTCCAGCCTTTTTACCAGCGCCTGCCTCCAGCCTTCTTTCATAAAGCCGCGATATAGTGAGCAGAGTGCAGCCAAAAGAGCTGCAAAACAGTGGAGGAACACGTGTCTTTGATCAGACGTATTCTCGTCGCGCTCGCGGCAGCTTTGTGCACAACAACTGCGATTGCGGATGAGACTTGTAGACCGGATAGAGACCCCGTGCAACAAGCGCTGGGATGTACGTCAAATCCGTGTGTCGTAGAGAGCAACGAAGGAGGATCTATACCGATTTTCGAAGCGGCGCTTCAGGAGCTTCGGCGTCGCGACTGGATCGTAATCGTACTGAAGTACTGTGCCTCATCATGCGCGCTCCTTGCCGACAAGGGTCGCAATCGAGTGTTCATGACTCCGGAGACGATCCTTGGCTTTCATTTTGCAAAGGAGATGCATTCACAAGATGTGTCGTGCATCGGTGGCAAAGCAATCATTCGGAAGGGCGCGGTGCCCCTGCGGCTCTATGTACCACCGCACTCGGAAGATGTTCTCCGAATGATACGCTCCTTCCACTTCGGACAGTTCCCCGAAGAATGGCGCATACAAGCTTCAAGACTCGGTTTCTGGCAGATGTACAGACCGCGCTACGCCGCGGATACACGACAATAGCTCATTTCACACACTTTGACCTCAGCCTAGCTGGGGTCACTTTTTTGCTTCGATGAGCGTTTTGAGATTGCGGAAAATCATGGCGACCGCAACGGGCCCGACGCCACCCGGAACGGGAGTAATTACGGAGGCGATCTCTGCACATGCAGGGTCCGCATCCCCCACCACTTTTTTGTTGAGCTCACTCGTGCCTGCATCAATGAGCGCGACACCTTTTTTGATGTGCTCCGGCTTGATGAGACCAGGTTTCCCCGCGCCACTTACGATGATGTCCGCCTCTTTGAGATCTTCGATAGAGCCCTTATCCAAGCTGAATATTGAAACATCGGCACCAAGTTTTTTGAGGAGCCACGCCGATGGCGCGCCGACGAGGCGACCTTCGCCCACCACAACTGCCCGCGCACCTTTGATCTGAATATTGTTGCGCGTCAGGATTTCGACGGCAGCGAGTGCGACCGGTGCATGTATGGGACGATCGTCTTCGGACACGCTAGGATTCAACGCATCCACATCTTTGTCCATCGGCACTGCCGAGAGGACGGTGTCGATATTGAGCCCGGGCATAGGGAGCTGCGGAATCACCGCATCGCATGTTTGCAAAAGCTCCTTGAGCGACTCGATCGTCTTTTGCTCCGACGCGCTTTCAAGGAGGTCACGATGGACCATTTCAATTCCAAGCCGCTCTGCTGCGCGCTCCTTAATGCGCACGAAAGAATCGATCACGGGATTGGCGCCTACCACAACGATGCCGAGCCGCGCTTTGCGTGCAGAAAAAAAGTCCGACAAGTCGGCATAGATATCCTCAGCTATCGCGCGTCCATCAACGATCATGATCGCTATGCGAGACCTTCCATTTTTTTCAATTCCGCGATGCCCTCTTCGAGCGTGACCGTCGGTTTCCATCCGAGCAACTCCTTCGCTTTGCTGTTGTCGGCAAGAGCATCATGCGCTTCGATGCGTGGCGGTCCGTATTGGATAGGTCCGCCAAACATTTCCGCAAGTGCCTGGATCGATGTGTTGGTCCCGGTGCCGATGTTCATCACTTCTCCCTTCCCCACCTTGGGGCTTTCCGCCGCGAGGATATTGGCCTGCACGACATCGCGCACGTGGGTGAAATCGCGCGTAATTGTACCGTCACCAAAGATCGTGATCGTCTCGTTATGTTTTCGTGCCATCAAAAACTTCCCTATCGCGAGCGCGTATGGACCATTGGGATCAAGTCCGGGACCGTATACATTAAAGTAACGCAAGCTCACCGTCTCGACGCCGTAAATGTCCGGCCACATTTTCGCGAAGAGTTCGCCGACATATTTCTGGAGGCCGTATGGATTGACCGGATCCGCAATCATCGTTTCGACAAACGGAAGCGTTTTTTGATCGCCGTATGCGGATCCCGAGGACGAATAGACCACGCGACGCACCTTCGCGCGCGCGGCGGCGGTGAGGACTGATACCGTACCCGTGATATTTTCGTCGGTCGTCTCCACCGGATGCTCCACCGAATATGGTACGCGCGGCACGGCGGCACAGTGAAAAACAACATCGGCACCCTCAAAAATCTGCTGCATCTCATCGGTGTGCCGCACATCCTTTTCGTGCAGTCTTGCCTCTTTCGGCAAGGTATCGCGGCGGAAGCTCGGGTCGCGATCTACGATGTGCACTTCGAAGCCCTTTTCGACAAGCGCATGCGCGAGGTTGCTGCCGATGAACCCAGCACCTCCGGTCACGACGACTTTCTTTTTTTCCATAAATTATTTAGTGTTGACTCGGCTTACGAACGGAGGTGCTGGGTGAATCCTGCGCCTCCCGTGACGACGACCTTCTTTGCCATAAGCGCATCTTAACAGAAGCGCGGAACGGAAGACAACTGTGTAGGTTTACGAGCCGCGCGCCATGAAAATAATGCGAATCGTCTGGAAAAAGATAGAGAGGTCCAAGAGGAGCGAGCGATGTTTGAGGTAGTAGAGATCGTGCGAGAGCTTTGCGCGCGTCTCTTCGATATCGGCACCATGATGCGGATCGCGATCGTGTTTGATCTGCGCCCAGCCGGTGAGTCCCGGAGCGACGAGGTAGCGCGCGCTGTAGTACGGAATGCGAGCGCTGTACACTCCGGCGAGTGCGGGCAATTCTGGTCGCGGTCCGACGAACGACATGTCGCCCCGCAAGACCGCCCACAGCTGTGGCAGCTCATCGATGCGAAGCATACGGAGCCATTTGCCCACGCGCGTTACCTTCAATGCAGTGACGCCGTTTTTGCCGTAGTTGCCTTCGTCGTTGCCGGTCATGGTGCGGAATTTCAAGACCTTGATCGGCTGCTGAAAACGTCCGACGCGGACCTGTTCTATGAAAAGCGGACCACCATCGTCGAGCTTGATCGCGAGCGCAACAAACGGATAGAAGATGAATGAGATCGTGCCGACTAAAAGTGCTGCGACGACATCGATAAAGCGCTTCAAATTATCATACACACGCGATGAACTGACGTTTTCCAAAATCCACTCGTACTGGAGGAGCGAGAGCGGGACACGCTCGAACATTTCCTGATAGAGATCCACCGCATCGATAAGCGCAAAGCGATTTTTCTGGAATGCGGCATCGTACATGATCGGGAATGCGGCTTCGATCGACGAATCGGAAAAATCCACCACAAGGAACGCCACCTCATCGCTCTCGAGCGCACGGCACGCTTCGCGTATGACTTCCGCCGTCGATGCGCGCTTCGTGTCTACCATCTCAAGCTGGAAGGAGTAGCGGCTATCGCTCGAGACTTCGTGTGCAAGTGCCTCCGCATCTGGCCCGGATGCGATCAAGACGCCCTTCAACTTTGGGCCTGTCGGCAAGCGCGGGAAAATAATCGTACGCCACACGATGATGAGACCAGAAGAAATGATGAGGTAGAGGAAGAGAATCGTTTTCGGCGCAATGCCGAAAGCGGACACCAAGAAGAAAAAGAGTGCGGCGATGATGACATTGAGCAGTTGAGTCGAGACAATGGTCGTGAGGAGTCGCGAGCGGAAAAGGCGTGTGTGGCGGCTGTAGAGACCAGCGAGGAAAAAGACGACGATCCATACGAAAAAGAGGAAGGAGAATGGCGTGAGAAAGGTCTTGAGCAGCTCGAGGGAAGGCGCTTCAAAATAGCGCAGTGCGAGCGTGATCCAGAGCGAAAGCAAAAAGACGACGACGTCGCCCAGAAGCAGGACTGCATATTCCCTCTTCGGAACGAGATTCATGTGTTAATATAATGACATTAAATTGAGTATGAATCAAGGGCGCAAAAAAGTCCTGTTTTTGATCACAAAAGCGACCTGGGGTGGGGCCCAAAGGTACGTGCACGACCTCGCAACTCACCTACCTGCCGAACAATTCGATGTTGGGGTCGCCTTCGGGGACCGAGGCACGCTCGCTACGATGCTTGAGGAAAAAAATATACGTACGCACTTTCTGCCATCCCTTTCTCGCAATGTCGCGCTCTTTTCCGACATCACCAGCTTCTTCCAGATCCTCGCACTTTTGCGACAGACGCGTCCGGATGTCTTGCACGTGAATAGTTCGAAGGCCGCAGCGCTTGGTGCACTCGCGGCGAGGATCGTCAGAACAAAACGAATTATTTTTACCGCGCACGGGTGGCCATTTAAGGAAGATCGCAGCCCACTCTCCCGCTCACTCATCTACTGCGTCAGTTGGCTCACCGCATTTTTGTCACACGCGACGATTGTCGTCTCGAAACGAGATGAAACGATCGGGAAACAGATGCCGCTTATCGGTGAAAAAGTGCGTCACATCCCGATTGGTATTGAAGCGCCGACGTTTCTGGCGCGCGAGGAAGCGGCCACTTCCCTTTCGATCGCTGCGACCAAGCCTCGCGTGGTCACTATTGCGGAGCTCACGACGAACAAAGGCATCAGCTACGCGATCGATGCAGTCGCGGCACTCAAGAAGCGCAATGTGCACGTGGAGTATTTTGTCATGGGCGACGGAGAATTGCGCGGAGAACTCGAAGCGCAAGCGCGCGAACGCGATGTCTCGGATCGCGTACATTTTCTTGGATTTGTCGCGAACGCATCAAAGTATCTCAAAGCGTTCGACGTGTTCCTCCTCCCCTCAATCAAAGAAGGCATGCCCTACGTTTTACTTGAAGCAATGGCGGCGGGACTCCCCATCCTCACGACCGATGCGGTAGATACGACGTACGTCCGCCAAGTCGAATCGAGAAATACCATGGCGCTCGCGGTCGGCATCGAAAAAATCCACCGGATAAAAGTCACGGCCGAAATTCGCTTCACGCTCCAGGAGATGATCGAAAACACACTTCGACTGTACTAAACAGCCCCGACCAATTCCGTTTCATCGCGTGCGCGGATCGTAGGGCGTGCGCGGCGGCGCATCGCCATCAAAATGCCGAGCGCGGTGTATTCGATCACGAGATGCGACCCGCCGTAGCTCATAAACGGAAGCGTGGTGCCGGTAATCGGCAGGAGTCCCATATCCATACCGGCATGCACGGTGAACTGCGACATGAAATACGCGGCGACGCCCGCGGCAAAGAGCGTATCGAAATTGTTAGCGCCATGCGCGGATATAAAAATAATGCGCACGATAATCACGCCAAAGAGCCCGAAGAGAATCAAGACGCCCATAAATCCCCACTCTTCCGCATAGGAGGCGAAAATAAAGTCGGTTTGAAATTCAGGCAAAAACTGGAGCTTGGATTGCGTGCCGTAGCCAATCCCCTTCCCCACCACCTGCCCGGAGCCGACGGCGATTGTCGATTGGTATGCGTTGTATCCTGAGCCACGGATGTCTTGGAGCGGGTGGATGAAGTTGATGATGCGCGCCTTCTGATAGGGCTTCAAGCCAAAATGCCAGAGCATCGTCGCGGCGATTGCACCACAGAGCAAGAGAATGCCGATGTGCTTCCACGAAATGCCGGAGACCATCACCATGCCAAACCAAATGCCTGCGATACAAATCGCCGATCCGAAATCCGGCTGCATCAAAATCATCGCAAAGATAAGAAAGGCGTACGCGCCTGACACCAAGACATGGCGGTAGTGCTTGATTTCGATATGACGGCGGCCGAAGTATTTTGCAAGCACAATGACAAGCGTGAGCTTTGCGATATCGGCTGGCTGCACCGCGAAAATACCAAGATCAAAGCGCGTCGTCGCGCCTAAGACGGTGGCACCGAATACGAAGATGAGCGCAAGCAGTGAGACGGCTCCGATATACAGCGCAAATACGACAGGCGTACGTCGCAAAAAACTGTAGTCGCCCAAGGAGACGATAAAAAACGCGCCGACCGCGACGCAAATCCATATGATCTGTCGCTCGAAGAAAAAATTCTCAACGCCAAAGCTTCGCATTGTCGCAAGCCCCAAGAGCGAAATACAGAGCGCCGCCGCAAAGAGGAACCAATCGATATGGCTGAATGCACGAATTCGCCCGGGCGCCTGCCCCGACATTAACTTTGCCATACCCATCGTTTTGCCTCGGGGATATCAATCCTCAACATGGATGCACTGTACACTAGTCGCGCCTCGACAACCAAACTATCTCTCGCAAAACCATGGCAAAGTTTATTGCGGGGGCAGAAGTGGAATGATATCGATTCGACCAATTGGAAATTGGAACGGAAGCGGCCAGGTGAATGAAATGCCGACAGGCATGTCGGGAGAGATGCTCGGGAGTGCGGTGCCGGAGGCAGAGAACGCATTGCCGACCGGATCGAAAACAGTGACGATGAACGTAGGGTTACGCAAAATGTCGAGCCCGATATTGGTCGCGCGCGCATCGACACGCGGCCCCACCGGCGAGTCGGTGAGCTGTTGATTGCTGATCTTTATCTGTTCTGCGGGGTTTACCATGCGCTCCCACACCAAAGGCTCGTCGGTAATTTGGAGATACGTGTGCACGACTTCCCTATTCCCCGTTTCGATCGGACCTTCCAGAACCGGCGTGATGCCGCCTGGCATGATAAAGGTAGTGCCCGTGCGCTCAGCGACTAATACATTTTGGCTGTCATACAAACCGAAGCGGTAGTGCGCGACGCGCACACCGGCCTCCGGGTTGGGGTTACTTATGTAGGCGACCGCTGTGTAGATTCCAGGACGCACTTCAAAGCTGCGTGCCCACTGCACCGCATGCGGCGCGAGGTGACGCTCATCAAGGAGTACGCACGGACCGCCTTTGTCGATTGCGGTCTCGTCTTGATTTTGCTTACCGTCGAAGCATGTCTCGGGAATCGAAATGATTTTGTACGCTATCGGGCCGCCAATGACGGCAGTGAAAAAGAGAATCACACCCGCAAGATACATGAGACGTCGTCGTGAGGCCCAGGACATGGGCACAGTGTATAGCTTTTAGCTTATAGCTTCCAGTCAGTCCGTTCTATAGGAACGATGATCTCGTCAACCGTTTATAAAGGAACGTCAGTAATGACAAAAGAGGGGCTTGTTGTGACATAGTTTTGCGCCTCTTTTATTAACTGTTTCGTTTCTTCTGAATACATCGGGACACAATCTCCGGAGCCGGAACGTGAGGGGTCACACCCTAACATCAGACTTTGCCCAACAGACAGGCTTGCGTGTATCGTGTAAGTCTCTAATGGTTTCATTGACGGATAAGATTTCTGTTTTAACTTGGAAGGAATGTCCCAGATAGTTGAGGTCTCATCCAACTTATACCCATCGCCGATGCTACCGATACTATTGCCCGAAGAATCAACGATATCCAAATTTAACCAGAACCCCTCAAATTGCTTTTGCAATTCTGGCGATAGAGGTTCCCACTGCACGATAGTTGCACGTTTTGCCGATATATAAGCATTACCTTCTCCAGGTTTAATGAAGGTGGTGAATCTATCTTCACTTGAAGATGCCGAAGTGGTATCTGCTATCGGTCGAGAAATCGGCTGCATCTCTTGATTCGTAGCGAAACCAAAAATCGCAAGACTGGCGAGTACAAACGACACGACGTAACCGATGAGTGCTGGCATGGAGAAATGCTAACAACAAATAAGCTGCGATGCTAGTTGGAGAAATTTTATTCTTTGTTCTGGCGCCTACCTACTCTTGCCTTGCGACTACCATCGGCTCAACCGGGCTTAACTGCCGTGTTCGGAATGAGAACGGGTGTGACCCCGGCGACAAAGCACCAGAACAAAAAACAAAATTTACAAAGATCTCCTCGCGCCACGCGGGCACTTCCATTTTTCTAAGCACAAAGCGCTAAGAAAAATTGGTCGCTGACACGCGAAGAGCGACAACGTGGCTCGCCATAGCCCAAAGGGCGACGGCGACCTGAGGAATCAAAGGCAGGAAGTCCCTCACACTTTGTGTTCGGGATCCGTATACATGCAAAGCATGTATCGGAAAGAAAAAAGTAGTCTACGCGACTCCCACATTTCCTTTCGTTAGTTCTGTCGGCGGATTAGTACGCCTCGGCTCAACACATTGCTGTGCTTCCACCTGGCGCCTATCAACGTGATCATCTCTCACGAGCCTCAAACGATTCCTTATCTTGGGGTCGGCTTCCCGCTTAGATGCTTTCAGCGGTTATCCAATCCCGACATAGCTACGGGGCGGTGCACCTGGCGGTACAGCCCCCAGACCAGAGGTCGGTTCATTTCGGTCCTCTCGTCATTCATTCCCCGATTTCTCGGAGCACAGACTATATCTTCACCCTTCTCCAGACCGGAGTGAGGGTGGCGGCATCTTACCCATACGAGCAGTCAGTTTCGAGAACTGATTCCTCTGCGCATGAGTCAAGCACTGAGTGCTTAGTCGTTACGGGGTCAAACTTAAAACGCGATTCAATTCCTCTTTTGTAAGCACGCTTCGGCTTTTGTAATTTTCCTTTCGAATGACGAAAGTAAGTTCTACAAGCTTTTGCATTTCACTTTTGGACAGTTCACGAATGAATTTCTTGGAAAGCAGGTCACAAGCTTTTATCATCGCCTGCGCTTGCTTCGCCTTGAATCGAATGAATGGTTTGAGCGCAGTGAGAATATCTCTCACTTGTTCAAAACCGTTGATCCGAAGTTCGGTCATTCCGTCGTTGCGACGGGAAATATAACCGATACCTAATCATTCGCGAATCCAATAGAGTGGCTTTTCATGCCGAGTATCTTGATAGAGACAGATCGTTGCCATGAATCTCACGCCGCGTTTTGTATCGCTTCGTGTCTTCACCTGCAACATTAAACTGCCATCGCCATCAAGAAACCCTGCGATGTATGCCGAATCGGTTTCAAGTCGACTTCCCACGGTATTATCGTATCACTTTCCGGTCCTCAAGCGAGTTGCCTGCGCACGGACCTGTGCACAAGTTTCTCTAAAACCGGGAGCAAATTAGACTCCACCGTTATAAGCCGCATTGTCATCGAGAATCTCTTCTCGAAGTAGCAATACTTTACTAGAAACAAATCCCCTCAAGAATCAACGCCTGCAGCAGATTAAGACCAACCTGTCTCACGACGGTTTGAACCCAGCTCACGTACCTCTTTAAATGGCGAACAGCCATACCCTTGGGACCTTCTCCAGCCCCGGGATGAGATGAGCCGACATCGAGGTGCCGAACACTGCCGTCGATTTGGACTCTTAGGCAGTACCAGCCTGTTATCCCCAGAGTAACTTTTATCCGTTAATCTTCCCCTGCTTCTAAGGCATAGGGTCGGTTCACTTACCTCTGCTTTCGCACCTGCTTGACATGTACGTCTCGCAGTCAAGCCACCTTATGCGTATACACTATCGGCACGGTTTCCATTCGCGCCTAGGTGACCTTAATAGGCTCCTCCGTTACTTTTTAGGAGGACAGCGCCCCACCGAAACTGTCCATCAGATACTGTCTCTCATGAGTTTCGCTCATGAGGTTAGAAACTACAGAAACAAGGAGAGGTGTTGCATTGGCGACTCCACACATCCCGAAGAACGTGCTTCAAAGTCTCCCTCTTACGCTACGCGGTGTTCCCATAATCCCAATACCAAATTACAGTAAAGCTTCTGGGGTCTTTTCGTCTAGCTGCAGGAAGGCGGCATCTTCACCGCCCTTGTATTTTCACCGAGCAAATCCCCGAGACAGTTCCCAAATCGTTATACCATTCGTGCGCGTCTGAACTTCATGTTCGTTCCACGTATTTCTAGTGGCATGGACTATATCTTCATCCTCATTACTGAGGAGCCAACGTGTAGTCTCTACGGGGTCAATGACGACTTCCCTCGGTATTACCATAGCTTGCGCCTTAGGCTTCACCGATACAGTTGGATTTTTCATCGCAATTACTCGCGAAGCTGGCAGATTCAGATGCTACCAGACAAGGAATTTCGCTACCTTAGGACGATTCTTTTCCTATGTTACTTAGCTTGCTATTGGTAGCTGCAAGCAATTCTTTGCATCGCTGCAAAGTTCGGACTATATCATCTCGTTTTCCTCAATTAAGAGGGACGAGTTCGACGTATAGTCTCTGAGGATATTTAGCACCACTTTAGCCTCAACGTCGGGGACGCCAAGACCAAAGGACGTTTGCTTTACTTGCTCCACGCCAGTATCGGATGTCGGATGTCCGGTTCGCCAAGGACGCAGAAAGCCGTGGCCTCAATGGCCATGGTACTTCCGTCCGCGAACCTTAGTTCGATACGCTTCAAGAGCTTGTGCTCTTGATCGCCTTGCGTGACGACGTCGAACGTTTCCGTGATCGTCTTCACTCCTCTCGGTTGTCCGTACTCGAGAGTGTTTGTGTGCGTGTTCATGTTCCACCTTACAGTTGAGGACAAAGTGGTGCTAAGTCTTTCCTGCTGATTGTCCGCACTTCAAGATTTTCACTACCGCTTTCGCGATGAGTACTTGAAGATACTCGGAGTTTCCAGCATATGGTCGAATTTTATAACTACAACCATCTATAGTTATCGCCGACATTGACCGGGGCTTATATAACGCCAGCAAGTAGCCTTGCGGCCACAGACCGATCATATTTGACCTTCCGGCATTGGTCAGGCATCACCCCCTATACATCCTCTTACGAGTTCGCAGGGAGCTGTGTTTTTGGTAAACAGTCGCTTGGGAAACTTTAGCTGCGTCCCTCCCTAATTTGGGCTCAAGCAGACTCCTTTCGAGTCGCTTAAGTAATGCGTACTTAACGGTACCGTGCGCTTTTAATTTTCGTTCACGCTCGAGCGCGTCGGCTTTCGACCGATACACCTCAACGTAAACATATTTCCATTCGCCTCTATCTCTCGTCGTGTACTTCCGCCCGCCTTTATTGTGAGTCGAAAGCCGCTGCTTGAGATTATCCGTTGTACCGATGTATGTCTCCAATGTCTCATCGTTTTGAATGAGGTAGAGATAATGCATCGATTTATTATCCCAAATTAGGGAGGGAAGACCATATCGCTAACTTACGGTCGCTTTTTTGCCGAGTTCCTTGGGGATCTCTCACTCGTTCGCCTTGGGCTACTCGCCCTGAACACCTGTGTCGGTTTGCGGTACGGTGCATGTAATGTTGAAGCTTAGAAGTTTTTCTTGAAAGCGCGCTCCTTCAGATTTGTTTTGGCCGAGGCCTCCACATTTCGACACAACTCTCTTTAAGATGGCGGATTTTCCTACCACCCAAAATCACTGTGCCAACCTCCAATCCAATAAGGGGCCTGAAATACAGCGCTCCGTCCCTCCATCGCACACTACACACGTTAGGGAATATTAACCCTATGTCCATCGCCTGCGGCGTTCGCCATCGGCTTAGGACCGACTAACCCTTCGATGATCTCCATTGCGAAGGAAACCTTGTTCTTTCGGCGTGCAAGAATCTCACTTGCATTGCGGTTACTCGTGCCAACATTCTCACTTCCAATCGCTCCAGCATGGGTCACCCCTTTACCTTCATCGCAATTAGAACGCTCTCCTACCACGCCATACAAATGTATGACATCCGCAGCTTCGGTACCATACTTAGTCCCGATCATTTTTGGCGCAAGATCTCTAAGTGAGTGAGCTGTTACGCTTTCTTTGAAGGGTGGCTGCTTCTAAGCCAACCTCCTCACTGTCTGAGAAATCTCACATCCTTCAATACACTTAGTATGGATTTAGGGACCTTAACTGGCGGTCTGGGCTGTTTCCCTTTTGACGTATGGAGCTTCGCCCCCATCGTCTAACTGCCGTACTCTAACCTCTGGTATTCGGAGTTTGATAGAATTCGCGTCCTTTCGGACTGTCGAAATCTTCCAGTGCTCTACCCCCAGTAGGGAATTCACCCAGCACCACTTTTAAAACAATGCTTCGGGTCCACTGCTCGTGAACAGTTGCAATATGTGCTTTAAAGTGACCACTTTCACATTCCGTTAAAAGTGGTGCTGGGCATGTACGACGCAAGCCCGAAAGCTCTTTCGGAGAGAACCAGCTATTACGTTGTTCGATAAGCTTTTCACTCCAACCCACAAGTCATCCGAGAATGTTGCACAATTCACCGGTTCGGTCCTCCATCACGATTTCTCGCAACTTCAACCTGCTCATGGGTAGCTCACAACGCTTCGGGTCTGATACAAACGACAAACGCGCTATTCACACTCGCTTTCGCTATGGCTCCAGAGGAACACTCCTTAGCCGAGCCGTTTGCATCAACTCGTTGGCTCATTCTTCAATAGGCACGCAGTCGAGGTTAAAAACCTCTTCTACTCCTTGTAGACATGTGGTTTCAGTTCTATTTCACTCCCCTCACCGGGGTTCTTTTCACCTTTCCCTCACGGTACTAGTTCACTATCGATCTGAAGAAGTATGTAGCATTGCCGGTTAGTCCCGGCGAATTCACCCAAGCTATTCATGTCTTGAGTTACTCAAGAACTACAGCCATAGAGATGCTTTGGTTTCGTGTACGGGACTATTACCCTTTGGAGTGCAGCTTCCCAGCTGCTTCCACTACCTAAGCATTTTGTAACTCTACCTGTTGCCAGCGCTGTAGCCTTATAACCCCCATCCCCAAAATCGTGCCGCCATGGAAGACGATCCGATTTTGTGGCTGAGTTTGTGCTTTTCCCCTTTCGCTCGCCGCTACTAAGGGAATACCTATTGGTCTCTTTTCCTCTTGGTACTGAGATGTTTCACTTCCCAAGGTCTGCTCCATCTACCCGTTACGGCAGAGGTTGTATGAGTTTGTCATACAGGGTTGCCCCATTCGGAAATCTCCGGATCGAAGGTTGCTTATCACCTCCCCGAAGCTTATCGCAGATAAACCACGTCCTTCATCGCCTTCTTCAGTCTAGGCATCCACCACACGCCCTTACTCAGAACTTCCGAAAGGAAGTCTGAGAACCGCGTATAAACGTCTCTTTTCTTTTTGTCCCACTCTTTTTACAGAGCGGGCTTCCTGCATCACACGCGGGAAAGACCAGCCTCGCGTAGACCGAGTCTAGGCGGGCTTGAAACCCACGTGTGAAGTTTGTTGATTTTTGATTCTCCAACTTCCATCCGGCAATTTAAAATTGCCAGCTGAAAGCTGATTTTTATTGTCGCTCTTCGTATGTCAACGATCTCTTATCCTGCATAGCCTTGGCGATGCAGGAGACACATGAAAATTCGGATTAAAAAAGGCCGCTGTAAGCGGCCACCGGTATACAGAGCTTTCGCCCGTTTACGGTTGCCACCTTTTCGTTGCCATTCCGAACAACATATGTAGAGAGGAGTATACTCGTGCGAATACCCCATGTCAAATTTCCCGTTTTTTGGCTTATTTTGAGGATTTCGTGTGGATAGAGCTGGGGATTCTCTCATCTTGAGACCCCCGAAAACGCCCCGTTTTGAGGCGTTTTCTGGAGACGCTTCTCGCCTCAATTAGTCGTCATCTCGATTGCGGTGACTCGCCTGCCCACCCTTGCGGCCGGCTTCCACTGCCTTCTGCCGATCATTGGCGAAGTTGCCTGGATTGTTTTCCTTGCCCTGACTCCGTCCACCCTTGGATGCGATCTCACGCTGCTTCTCCTCGTCCATCGAAGCGAAGCCGCGATTGCTGGTACGATTTTTTTCTGCCATACGCTTGTTGGATTAGTTTCTTATTAATGAGCGGGTCGATCGCTATTTGCTTCGACTCCCTTTGCCGCCGTGGCTCGCGCGCCCGCCCTTCGCCGCAATTGCTCGTTGTTTTTCTTTGTCCATTGCCGCGAAGCCGCGGTTGCTCTTGCCGTATCGACTGCTGTTTTTGGTGTTGTCCGCCATAGTCTCGTGTTTCGAACTTCCCACTTCCGACTGCTAAGTGTGTCGACCACACGAGCGCACTATAAAGAGCGAGCAATGAAGCAGTGGTTAAGCGGTCAATGCGGCGCACTAGAGAGCTGCAAGTTTCTCTTCCGCTTTTTTAAGATCTTCCGGGCGGGAAATTTGGATCCAGTTTTTTGCCTCAACCGGCTTGATATTGATATGGAGCTTCTTTGCTGCCGCGAGCATCGTCTGCGGCAATCCGTATTCCGAAGATCCGTGCGCTTTCGGAACGAGTGCATGTGAAAAAATTTTAGTGTCGAGCCAGAAGACGTTTGCCGAAGCGAGACTCTTCCCTTCCCCGTGGTGTCCTTCGACAACATCCTCGATATATCCGTTTTTATTTAAAACAATTTTTCCCCCTTCATTCGTCTCCGCCACCATGAGCGCCCATTCTTTTTCTTCGGTCATGCGTGCAATGTCTTGTCGATCATAAATATCGTCGCCGTTCAGTACAAGGAATGCGTTTTTTCCGCCAGAGACGGATCCCCCTTGAGGGGACAAAATATCCTTCGCCTGCCACAGCGCGCCCGCAGTGCCATTGAGTTCGTCTTGTTCGACATAGAAAAGCTTCTTGCCGTAGTATTCGGCGCCAAATCGGTCATGGATCATACCGCCGAGATAGCCGACAATAAAGATCACTTCGTCTACATTCTCCGGTAATGCATCGAGTGTGTACTCCAAGAGCGCGCGGCCACCGACCTGTAAAAGCCCTTTGGGTGAGCTTTCGGTGAGCTCTTTCATGCGTGTGCCGCGACCGGCGGCTAGGATGACTGCTTGCATACGAACAGTGTATCAAATGACCTCCTCCCCGGGCTATCGCCCGGGGTTTCCTTTCTTGGCGCAGAACCCTGGAGGGTTCTGCGCGACGGCGCACCACGACCTACGGTCGT
>QZIY01000018.1 GCA_003599175.1 Candidatus Parcubacteria bacterium | reverse complement strand
GCAAGACTCAAAAAGGAATTATTCGCGATTCAAAAACGGCATGGGAACAGGAAATTCAGGAATTCCTCAGGGTCGCATTTTTAAATGAGCTATAGCGGCAAGCGGTACAGTAGGGACGCTCGTGTAGCCGTCGCCTGTACGGATCGGATCGCACAAAGAATTCCAGGGCAAAAGCCCCTTGAAGTCCGTCTTTACCATAAAGCCCATGAGGGTGTTGATAACGAGCCAGGCGCACAAGATAAGCAAGAGTCCCAAAAAAACATTAAGCAATGTCTGCCGCGCGACTTTTATAGTCCCCGGATCGCCTTGCGCCGTCATATAGCGCATACCCGCCCAGGCGAAAAGTACTGCCGAAATGACGATGGCGAGGAATATGGCGAAATTGAGGAGATTGCGCGCAAGCTGTGTGAGTTGGCATAGATTACACTTCGTTGCGGCATCAGGGCCAGCGCATGCCGGCGGCACTATAGCCCCCGGGAAGCTCTGCGCCTGCACCATCAGCGGCGAGAAGGCACCCACGACTATCAAGGTCACGACGAGTAAAATCGCGTATCTGCGAATCTTTAGCAGCATGCCAAAAATTGTAACACGGCTAAAAATGCTGCATAATGCGCGTGGTTGCGTCGGTAGGTAAGTGGTCAAAACCGGCACGCTGTAGACGTGCAGCCTTCGGGCTTCGTTGGTTCGAATCCAACCCGGCGCATTACCAACAAAATACCTCGGCATTTACCGAGGTGTTTTGTTTCTGTTTTAACTTACGCCCCAACCTTCGCTCGAGCACGAGCACCGCGCTGGCGTTCCGGCCCTTTGCGTACATCGAAGGTAAAATCACCTTTGCCGTCTGCCCCACCATCGTCCTTAAAGTCGATCGATACTTGGCCACCCTCGAGAATGCCGCGTGCAACCATCATGTTAGCGATCGGCGTCAAAAGCTTGGTCTGAATTAAGCGCTTGAGCGGGCGTGCACCGTACTGCGGGTTGTAGCCTTCTTTCCCAAGAAAATCGAGCGCTTTGTCGGAGAGCGCGAGCGTGATGTGCTTTTCCTTCAGGCGATCGGCAACGATATCCACCTGCATGCGGACGATATCGCGGATCGCTTCGGTCGTAAGGATGTTGAAGAGAATGATCTCGTCTAAGCGGTTGAGGAACTCGGGGCGGAAGTGCTCCTTCAAAGAATCCATCACCTTGCCCTTTACCTGCTCGTAGCGATCACTATGCGTGGCAAGGAGACCACTTGAGAACCCGAGACTGGACATCTTGTCGATGTGTTCGGCGCCGATGTTACTCGTCATGATGATGACGCAGTTTTTGAAGTTGACGGTGCGACCCTTGGCGTCCGTGAGGCGGCCATTGTCGAGAACCTGGAGGAGAATATTGAAGACTTCCGGATGCGCTTTTTCAATTTCATCGAAGAGAATGACGGAGTATGGGCGGTGACGCACGAGCTCAGTGAGTCCCCCACCTTCGTCGTAACCCACGTAGCCCGGCGGAGAACCGATCATTTTGGATATGGAGTGCTTTTCCATGTACTCCGACATATCGACGCGGATGAGCGCCTTGTCGCTGTTGAAGAGAAATTCCGCGAGTGCACGCGTGAGTTCTGTCTTACCGACGCCGGTCGGCCCAAGGAAGAGGAACGAGCCAACAGGGCGATTCGGATCGGCGATGCCAGCGCGACTTCTCTTGATGGCATCAGAAACCTTCTGCACGGCCTCATCTTGGCCTACGATGCGCTTCTTGAGATTATCTTCCATGCGGGAGAGTTTTTCTGCCTCTTCTTCGAGCATGCGTGATACTGGGACGCCCGTCCACCTCGAGACCACTGCCGCGATATCCTCTTCGGTGATTTCTTCCTTGAGAATGCGGCGTGTCTGCTGCAATCTTTTGAGACGCTTTTCAGCAGTATCGATCTCGCGTTCTAAGGCCGGAATTTTGCCATAGCGAATCTCTGCGGTCTTCGTGAGATCGCTCATCGCTTCGGCGGTATCTGCTTCACGCTTGGCGAGCTCGAGTTCGCCACGCGCACGCTTCATATCGGCGAGTGTTTCTTTTTCGTTCTTCCACTTCATTTCGATCTCGTGCGTCGAATCGCGCAGATCGGCGACTTCCTTATCAATTGCCTTCACACGCGTGCGCGCATCCGACTCTCCTTCTTCAGCCTCTTTCTTGAGTGCCTCCTTCTCGATTTCGAGGCGTCGAATCTTACGATGTGTTTCTTCAAGTGCGGGCGGCATATTTTCGAGCGAAAGGCGGAGCGCGGAGGCAGCCTCGTCGATCAGGTCGATCGCCTTGTCGGGAAGGAAGCGCTCGGTAATGTAGCGGATCGAGAGCTGTACCGCGGCGACGATCGCATCATCGGTGATGCGGACACCATGATAGAGCTCATAGCGCTCTTTGAGACCGCGCAAAATCGCAATGGCATCTTCCGTATTCGGCTCATTCACATAGACCGGCTGGAAGCGGCGTGTGAGCGCCGGATCGTGTTCGATGTGCTTTTGATATTCCTTCAAGGTGGTCGCACCGATGATGCGAATTTCGCCGCGCGCGAGTGCGGGCTTCAGCATATTGGATGCATCCATTGATCCCTCGGCCGCTCCTGCGCCGACAAGCGTGTGCAGCTCGTCGATGAAGAGAATGATTTTGCCATCGCTCTTCTCGACTTCCTTCATCACCTGCTTGAGCCGCTCTTCGAACTCGCCGCGGTACTTGGTACCGGCGATCAAAAGGCCGAGATCAAGCTGTACGACTTCCTTATCGCGCAGACTCTCCGGCACATCGCCTGCAGCAACGCGTTGCGCGAGACCTTCGGCAACAGCAGTTTTACCCACCCCCGCTTCACCTATGAGGACCGGGTTGTTTTTGGTGCGCCGCGAAAGAATCTGAATCACACGCGTGATTTCGGTATCACGGCCAATCACCGGATCAAGCTTGTTCTCGCGAGCGCGATCAGTAAGTGAACGCGCGAAGCGTGCGAGTGCGCGCGGCTTCTTGGGCTCGTCCGCGTCGCGGATTTTGCCTTCTTTGATATCGGTGAGAATGCGAGCGAGCGCGGTGCGGTCGATGCGGAAGCGCGATAAGACGTCGGAAGCAGGCCCGGGATGCTCCGCAATACCGAGAAGCAAATGCTCTGGCGAGACAAACTGATCATTGAAAGATGCCGCGATGCGCGGCGCCGCTTCGAAAACGCGGACCAATTCCGGTGTGAGGTAGAGCTGGAAGGATGGCGACACGGCGGTTGCACCCGAAGAACCCTCGATCAATTCGAGGACAGAATCTGTGAGATGCGGCACATCAATCTCGACTTGCTCGAGCATCGGGACGACCATCGTCTCGTCCTGCGTGAGGAGCGCTGCAAAGAGATGCAGCGTGGATACTTGATTATGGCCGCGCTCCACAGCGAGCTGGTGAGCCCGATGGATGGCCTCTTTTGCCTTTGTTGTGTAGTTGTTGAATGGGGTCATAGTTTTATATATTGTATGTTATTTTTCGTCTCTTTTCAACCCTCCCCACTCCTGTTTCTATGGTGCCCTCGGCTTACTTTTCTTCGCGGCGAGTGCCGGCTCATAGTGCGCATAGATAATCGAAGTTGGGATGAAGGCAGATCCTTCTATCGCGCGCGACGAGGCGGTAGAGATGCCGATCAGTGCGCCATTTTTATTGATAATCGGTGTTCCGCGCTCTATGAGCGTAGCGCTGATGTCTGTCGTCACAATCGAAGCACCATCGCCGAGTACGGCGACTATAAGACCCGACGCAATCCGAGCGGATTGCTTACCAAAAATACCGATGATCGTCTGCCCCATGACGGGAGCATCTTTTGAAAGAGCGATTGGAGCATATGTCGGTTGTGTCGTCGATGCCGATGTGCCGCTCATAAAAACAAGATTGTGTTCGGCATCACGCCAGAATGCGGAGATTTTCAGTGTCGTGCCATCCACGAGCGTTGCATTGACGCTTTGTCGCCCGCTCAACGATTCCATATCTGCAACGACAGTACCTTCTGCATCCAAAACGATTCCAATGCCGACAAACGATCCGCCACTTATTTCGGTGAGTCGGACGACAGAGGGCATCACGCCTTGCACAATTTCAGACAGCTCCGGCGCCTTTTCCGGCTGTTGTGGAGGCGTCTGTAATGGCACTGCGACAGCTGCTGCTACCGGTTGCGTTTTTTCGTCGGGCGTCGTCGGCTGCACCGTCGATTGAATGACGCGACTCACTGACTGTGTGATGGTGGTCGGCGTCTGATCGACAAGCGAGACCGTGACGATGCCTGTCGCCATCGAAGTGACGAACGAGGTGAGCAAAGTGAGGAGAAAAATCTGTGATTTTGTTAACTCCTCGATATTCATGTAAGGCATCATATCACGATGCCGCGCGAGACGTTCAAATCGCTGTAAACGTTGTAATCGAACGCGCACGTCTTGAACGTTTTGAACGACTAGAACCCTTATAACTCAGCCCTTCGGCATGTCCTTTAAAATGCGGACAAGTTCATGAGCTGCACGGTCGAGATCACGCACCGTCGTCTCCCTCCCAAAAGAAAAACGGAGTGTATTTTTGCTTCGCCAATTCGTCTTTTCCACATCGCCAATGAGCGCCGCCACGACATGCGATGCATTCACGCCCCCTTCGCTGCATGCCGCCTTGGTCGAAAGCGAAATTCCCGCCTGATCAAGCGCAAGCACAAGGTATTCGCTGTTGATATCCGGGATCGAGATGTTGAGCATGTGCGGAAGGCCATGCTTCACGTCGCCATTCACAACCGCACTCGGGATTTCTTCCGCAATTTTCTTTGCAAACATCGCTCGAAGTTCTGTAAGACGTTCAGCTACTGTCGCGCGCTCTCTTCCCGCTTCATGGAGCGCCACCGCAAACGCAGCCGCGAGCGCGGGCGCTTCGGTCCCCGCTCGCAATCCCCTTTCTTGTGCACCGCCGATAATGACCGATGCCACGTCCGCTCGTTTTCCCACATAGAGCGCGCCGATTCCACGGGGTCCGTACAATTTTCCCGATCCGATCGAGAAGAGATCAACGTCGAGCGTATGCACGTTGGGCGCGAGGTAGAGCGGCGCCTGCCCGGCGTCGGTATGAAAAATAACAGTTGTCTTGTGCGCGTGTTCATGTTCGTGAATCACGGCGGCAAGCGCGCGAAGTTTTTGCACAATGCCAATTTCACTATTAGCCCAGCCAATTGAAACGAACACTGTGTTTTTGCGAAGCGCATGAGAAAGCTTTTCCGGTGTGATGCGGCCATTTGGTTCAGGATCGATATGCGTGATCGTGCCGCCCCGTCGCTCGATCTCCGTAAAGCACTCGAGGACCGATGGATGCTCGATTGAACTCGTGATCCAGTGTGTGTCTTTCAAATCTTTACCTGAGAGCTCCAAACGTCGTGCAAACCCCAAGATCGCGAGATTGTTGGCCTCCGTGAGCCCTCCGGTAAAAATAATCTCGCGCGCCTTGCAACCGAGTTCCGCCGCGATTTTTTCCCGCGATTCCCGCAAAGAACTCATCGCCACCACTCCATCCGCATGAATGGTGCCAGGATTGCCTATAAGTTTTGCCGCATCGTCATATGCCTCCTTCGCCTCATCACGCAGGGGCGTTGCGCTCGCATAGTCGAGATAGATGCGTCGACGACCGAAGAGATTCATACAACGATTCTAAATACGATGTGCCAAAAAACCAAATGTTTTTCACGCCTTTCAAGTTTGCCAATTTTACCGTATACTCAGCGAAATTTGCCCTATGGCGCGACACCTATATGACAAAAGAATCAGCACAAATAACTCGTCCGCCAATCGTGGTCGTGCTTGGTCACGTTGACCACGGCAAGTCGACGCTTCTTGATTTCATTCGCAAAGCCAATACCGTCTCGCGCGAAGCGGGCGGTATTACACAGCACGTCGCAGCGTACGAAGTGGAGCACGAGTACGAAGGCGAGAAGAAGAGAATCACCTTCATCGATACGCCAGGGCACGCCGCATTTCAAGCAATACGCAGCCGAGGAGCCTCGGTCGCCGACATCGCGATTCTCGTTGTCGCGGCCGACGACGGTGTAAAGGCACAAACGCTCGAAGCACTCAAATCAATTCGCGATGCTAAGATCCCCTTTGTCGTCGCGATCAATAAAATCGATAAGCCGAATGCGGATTTGAATCGCACACAAATGTCGCTGCTTGAACAGGAAGTCTTTCTTGAAAAACTGGGTGGCGATGTGCCCTGGGCTGCAATATCGGCGAAGGTGGGTACCGGTGTTTCAGAACTCCTGGACCTGATTCTGCTGGTCGCGCAGTTGCATGAACCGAAGGCTGATCCGAGCGCACAAGCGAGCGGATACGTCATCGAAGCACACCTCGATCACAAGCGTGGCATTGCCTCCACACTCATCATCCGCAACGGATCACTTGAAAGCGGATCAGCGGTCGTCGCAGGGCAAGCCCTCTCTCCGGTGCGAATCATGGAAAACTTCGCCGGCAAAACACTGAAGAAAGCGGGACCATCGACTCCGGTTGTACTCGTCGGCTTCGATGTCCTGCCCGAGGCCGGCGCCGAATTCGTTTCGTTCAAGTCGAAAAAGGATGCGGAGCTTCTGCGCAGCAAGCACGCCGAAGCTGCGCGTGCACGATCAATCGCTGTTGCAACCACAACAGAGGGAGAAAAATTCTTACTGCCCATCGTTATTCGTGCTGACGCACTCGGCTCGATGGAGGCTATCCAGAGCGAAGCTGCGAAAATCGGCGACGACGAGCGCGGCATTTCGATCATCCAGTGGGGCATTGGAGACATTTCCGAGGGCGATATAAAAGCGGCGATTGCCGCCGGATCGCGCACTGTGATCGGCTTCAATGTGCACATGGACACGATGGCCGATTCGCTCGCCCGCCAACACGGCATTCATTTCGAAAACTTCTCGATTATTTATGAGCTCACTACGCGACTCGAAGAACTCCTCAAGGAAAACGCACCGAAACGTGTACACGAAGAAGTCGTTGGCCGCGCCAAAATTCTCAAATATTTCTCGAGCCGCAAGGACGAGCACCTGATCGGCGCATCTGTGCTCTCCGGCATGACCAAGCAGAGCGAACCCGCGCGCTTGATGCGCCGCAATGAAAAGGTGGCCGACTGCGAGATCTTGACCATGCAATCGGCGCGCAAGAGCGTTACGCAAATCGGCGAAGGAGTGGAATTCGGCGCCCAAATCGTCTGCAACGAAACGCCCACGGAGGGCGACGTGATCGAAACGTTGCACAGAGAAGAATATTGATATGGCGTCAAAACGACAGATACAGGTAGCAGAAATTATCGCGCACTTGGCGGCGGATTATTTTGCACGGGAATCCAATCGCGAGTCTCTCATCACCGTCACACGTGCCGATATTTCCCCCGATCTCAAAAACGTGATCATTTTCCTCTCCGTCTTGCCCGAGAGCGCAGAAGAGCAAGTGCTCCATTTCGCGAAGCGCTCGCGGACCGATTTCCGTGATTACGTGAAGAGCAAAAGCCGTCTAAAGTTTTTACCCAACTTCGATTTCGAGATCGATTATGGCGAAAAGAATCGCCAGCTGATCGATGACCTGACGAGAAATTAAGTGTGGCTATCCTTTCATTGTCACTTGTACAGTGTCTTGGATATATATTCACCTATTCCACCATTCACTTATACTAGCTCCCAAGCATGCACACACCCCGCTATTTTTTCCGATCGGCAATAATAGCGGGTAAGTGCCGTCATGCACTCAGATTAAAGTCTACCCGAAGATGACGGTCGTTTTCAATTGAATCGACTATTAAATAAAGAATGTCGTTTCCGATGTGAAAATCCGCTTTCAGTAAGGCAATGAGATCTTCGCAATCATACGGGTAGACCCAAACGCTTCTCTGGAGTTGGACAAAACCGATAGCCTCCAGCGTACGCCGTACTTTGGATCGCAAACCGCGACGATATTCCGGTATATCAAAAATCAATATTCGCCATTTTCGATCCCATATCCTCTTTTTCTTTTGGCCATACTCAGAGAGCTGCAATACACGCAGTGCTTGCTCTCCTTTTGATGTGAGTCGAAGCAAACCCTGCCTGTTGCGTGTCATGAGCCCTCGCTTAATAAGTCGGTCGCGACAAGCGTTGACATACTCACCACTTCTCTCTGTCGAGATCATCCCTAATTTCGCCATAGCGCCGATCGCATTGGGAGCGAGGAGCGCGACACTCAAGATCCCGGCAAATTTAACCGTTTCTAGCACCAACTTTTTCATTTCGTTTTTGTGAGTGCGGCGAGTACTCTCTGTCTCCATTTTCCCCATACGCATATTGTATCCGATCGGTAATAATGTACGGGAATGAGAGTGGATATCCTTTAGCAAAATGCTACTATTTTGCGGATACGGCCACATGGCGAAGTAGCAACGCGATCGTCTGCAAAACGATTATGGGTGGGTGCAACTCCCACTGTGGCCTCAAGTAAGTTATATTTCAAGTAAGCCGGGGTGGCGGAATGGTTTACGCGGAAGACTTAAAATCTTTGACCTTCACAGGTTTGTGGGTTCGAGTCCCACCCCCGGCACTACAGATCGCGATTCGTCTCACATAATCAACAGACTATCGGTTGATTTCTATACACAACCTGACCTCTAGTTCGGATGATATGGTACGCTAGAATGGTGGTATGGAGGCAAAAAACGATTTGCGACGGGAAGCTATAAGACTGCGCAAACAGGGACTAAGCTATAACGAAATCAAATCGAAGATAAACGTATCAAAAAGTTCGCTCAGTTTTTGGCTTAAAGACATCCCACTTTCCGATGCGGACAGGACTCGGCTCTATAGCAAACAAATCGCAATCCTCGCCAGAGGGCCAAATAGTCAAAAAGAACGCCGAAAAAGACAAGTCGAGAAGATCATGGACGCTGCCAAACATGAGATTTCAAAGCCGTTGTCCCGAGAAAGTATTTTATTTCTTGGCGCGGCTCTGTATTGGGCAGAAGGTAGTAAAACGAGAGGATTCGAGATTACAAATTCGGATCCTTACTCATACTATTCATGGTTAATTGGTTTGAAGAAATATTCGGCATCAAGCGCCAAACACTCAAAGCGCACTTAAATATCTATCCGCAGCAATCTGAAAGCGATATCAAGGCATACTGGTCGCATATCACGGGTATACCCTTGGATCGTTTCGGCAAGACCTTTGTCAAGCCGCTGAATAAAGCATATAAGAAAAATAATCTCTATTATGGAACCATAAAAATTCGCGTGCCTAAGGGGACTGATATGAAAATCAGAGTATATGCATGGATAAAAACGGCTTTACAAGACATCGCTCCGAGAATAGAATCTGCTGAACGGAAGTGGTCGGGTCTAAAAATTGACCGCCTTCCCATAAATTTGCAAACCGCCCGTAGCTCAGCTGGTAGAGCAACTCGCTCTTAACGAGATGGTCCCAGGTTCGATCCCTGGCGGGCGGATAAGGCCAAAAACATGAACTGCTTCATGTTTTTCTGCACTTATCCGAGACGGAGCGATGCGGCGCAAGCATGCGCTGCCGCGAGTCGGGGTCGCGGAATTTTGCGAGTGACGGCGAGCAAAATATCCGTGACGATAAGGAAGCAGTGCTGTAGGATTGTTTACGAAGGGCAGATGGCGTAATTGGTAGCCGCGCCAGGCTTAGGACCTGGTCCCGCAAGGGGTGGGAGTTCGAGTCTCCCTCTGCCCATTATCGAAAGGAAAACCGTTCTAAGATCAGAGTTTCTCAACGATCTCTTTCAACTCCACGCCCGACTTCTCCTTAGTCTGGCCGATTTTTCTAAAGGTTCCGGACCCAAATGTCGTGTCAATCAACCGACCGAGTGGTAAAATGTTGCCGGAAAATTTGGCACGAGCGAATACATCGAAAACTTCTTCTCGATTCTTAAAGCGAGCAAGATTTTTTTCAAAGATTTTATCTATGAGCATGTCCACCGCCTGCCGGCCCTCAATATACGTATACCGCCTGCCATCTCCATTCGCATCGAGAAATAGGACGTCGGATTCTGGTACGCCCGCATTTCGAAGATCGTCCCTCTTATGCCGCACGATCTGATCAGTCAGTTGGCCGATGCCCGCGAAGCGCAGATCGTTTTTCAATTTCTCCTGTACGATTTGCTTCGTCAGCATTTCCGTTATGGCTTCATCCAGTGGACCGAAAAGTACTTCGCTCTCATCGCGGCTGTTCAGATACAAACCGACGCGATACTGCATATCCAAGCGCGTCTGGTCATTTACGGGAATTTGCGACGCTCCATACGACTTGAAGTGTAATAGCTCGTGCGTCACCAAATACGTAAAGTCCAGATCATTCTGCGGTTTCCCGATGAAGGCCAGCTGTTTATCGGGTTTAAATTCACCGCCTGCCAATTCAAAATCACCGTTCGCTACGATGCGGACGTGATCTGGCGTAACGGTAAAATTCCTACCGCCATATGCTTCTACCACTTCACCCACATATCTATCGACTTGTTCGCAAAGTTCGCGCTGTTCCAGCGTTTTGGGTATTTCGCCTTCAAGTTCTAGATATTTCGCATTCTCAAAAAGGTCGTGCGATACTTCTTTAGCAAATTGCTCTTTCTGCTCTCTCGGTAAACCAGGAGCTCCGACTAGACGCTTGAATGAGCCGCCATCGTCAGCTGCCGGAATATTTTTAACAACTTTTTCTTGTTTGCTTGTATTCGCCTCTTTGCGCTTTAGTGCCGCTTCTATGTTTTTGTCGTAGGTACCATATGCAACTGCTTTTTCTGGATACCGCGCGACAAAATCATCCCGCGCAAATCTCCTGGCTTCCCATAATTTTCCGATATTTTCGCGGGAAGTATACCCGCGATATTCATGCCCGACATCCGAGGGCATATGCGCATTTTCTGCCTCGTACACTTTTCTCATTGTTTCCGCATACGCCGGATCATCGTGCGCCCTTGAGTACACCCTACCTTTCTCCTTCTCTTGGTATTGCGCGTATTCTTCCGGGTATCGCTGTGCAAATTCTTTATGAATCCCCCATGGCTCAAATCTGATCCTCAATTTGCCCTCCTTATCTTTCATTGCCCCGCCGAAAGCTTCCATGTGAAATAATGCTTCCGGTTCTGATTTACCGCGTCGCTTCAAAATATCAATAGATTCAGCGAGGACTTTATCACTCAATTCTTTTTCAATGGCCTGATAACGCGGATCATTGTCAATGAACGCTGGGGATTCCATCCTAACTTCTGACCCTTGGGGTGTTACTGATAACGGCTGTTTTATAATTTGTATCTGTTGCTTCGCCTCGCTGGCGATTTGGTCTGCCGCGTCCTGTATTCTCCGCAGCTTTTCGTGTATCCCATATTCATGTTCCGCGATCGAAAATGATTCCGAGGACATACCCATGCCCTGTGCAGAAGATTCGATTCTCTTTTCACTTTCATGCAAAACTTCTGCTGCCTGTCCTTCTATGCGCGTTTCCGCTGCGCTGGCATATTGTTCCAATTGATCATTGCGAATCTCGACAACTTCAGTTTCTGGAGATTTTTGTGCGATCTCCCTGTCTTGCGTTTCGGCTTTTGAGACGGCTGACGAAAAGTTTTCCGACGACTTCATGTTATTCCAAGTTGTTTGCGCAATTCCGCGATTCTTTTTTCGCTCAAGATTCGCACAAAATCAGAGACAATTTCGTCTCGTTTTTGTTTTAACAAGGTCATGCGCGTATCGTATCTCGCCAACACATCGTCAATTTGACGTTTCTTTTGACTATTATCGTTGAGCATATTTGACACGTTTTTGGATTTTATCCCCGCTGAAAATCTATCCTTACACGGAGTATAGCGTTGAGAATGCCTACTTTCCAAGAAGAATCAGAAGAATCATTTGATAAACGAACTCCCCGTAAAGCTGTTCATTGTCGACATATTCGGCTGATAGGTCTGACCCGGACTGGGGACGCCAAAGTTAAAGGTATCGGAAAGTAGGCGGATGATGCCGAAGACCGACACCATGATAAACATGCCCGCAAGACCCCAGAGCATGTGATCACGGCCCGCCCTCGTATCCGCTCCCTTTGAAAGATTGTAGAGAAATTCAACAAGCCCGAAGACGAAAATAAGAAGCCCAAAGGAAAAGAGCACCATCAACGCAGGATTTAGAATGTACTGTACGAATTTATCGATGATCGGCTGCACTGCCTGTGCTCCCTGCATACGCTATGTATGCCTCACGCTAGCGCTGTTGGATCTTGATGCCACCGATTGAAGGAGCGCCACCGACTTGCTGAAGGTTGCCGCCGCCCACGCCGAAGGTGTTCTGCAAGAGACGCACCAAGCCGAAGATGGAGAGCATCACGAAGAGTGCGAGAATTCCCCAGACCATGATCTTGGCTCCCTTGCTCTTATCATCGCCATTATTGCTCCAGAGGTACTTGATGAGTCCGATGAAGAACGCAATGATGCCGACACCGATAAGAATCCCGATCGCGTAATTGACGAGCGAGGAGACAAGCGAGGTAACGCTTTCAATATTTTGCGCCTGCGCGACGACAGGGGCAGTCAAAGTGAGGAGAGCAATGATCGATGATCCGAAGCGTGAACGCATAAGAATTAACATGAAAGAATAAATTGACCCGTAAGTAGCTCAATCATAAAGAACGGGCTGAAAACCACAAGGAGATACGATGAAGAGCTGTGGATAATCTTATCCACGATCACGTCCTCCCTCCTCCTTTTTTGGCGGCGCAGCAGTCGCGGTCATGTATGCCCAGAAGACGAGTGCAACAAAGATCAAGACAAGGACCGTAACGGCAACAGTGAGATTCGAGAGCAAAAACTGCTGGATAGCCAGAATAATGACGAGAGTAAAAAGAACGGAAACGCCCCATTTCATGATCTCGACTGCCTCTTCGCGATAGGTCGGCCATGTACCGAGCCGCGTGAGATACATCAAAAAACCTCCACAAAAAAGGAGTATCGACGTGACGAGCATGACACCGACGAAGAGATTGAAAAACGTGAGAAGCTGTGTCGTTGTCGGGATCATATCTATAAGAGCGAATTGAAATTATTACTGCCGAAGAGCGTGAGCCCCAAGACGCGCAAAATGCCCCAGATCGAAAACATAACGAAAAGCGCGATGAGTCCCCAGAGCAGCACATCGCGCATCTTTTTTGCACTCCCTGTGTTACCCGACTTGCTGTAGCCGAACAGGTTGAATGCGATACCCCAGAAATAGATCACGAGTGCGCTACCCACGAGAATAGCCGTGCCGGTCGTAAAGAGGCCTGCGACCCACTGCGCGAAACACCCAAAATTTTGCGTCATGGTGTTGCACGTTTGCGCTGCGCCTGTCCCGCGATACGCCGGCGCATTGAGCGATGATGCGCCATCGATGCCAAATGTCACCTGCAAAAGCTTCACGAGGCCAAAAACCGAGAGCATGAAAAAGAGTCCGATGAGACCCCAAATCATGAACATCGTCGCCTGTTTTTGTTCCACTGGGCTTCCCTTACCGACAAAGAGATATCGCACAAGCCCCCAGAAGAACGCGATGATCGCAATCCCGATCAATATGCCGAGCGCAAAATTGATGACATCGGATATGGCGGTGACGATACGCTGCAAACCGGTCTCCTGCGCATGCGCGAGAAGCGGCATCGCCATAACGAGTGCCGACACAGCAGTTAAGATCCTCGCACGCATATCAGCCGCCAGTTACTTGCGAGACGGTCGCACCGATGAGATTGGCGAGGAGCCACGCACCGAGCATGAGACACGTCCCAATGATGACGAAGAGGAAATTCATTTTCGCCTTTTGAAGACCCGCAGGATTTCCGCGTGCCCATACAAAATTGAAACCGGCGAGCACGATGAAGAATGCTATGACGGGGAGCATAATCATTACAAATACTTGTAGCGCTCCCTGGACAAACTCGCTCAACGTACAGAAGTTGAGCGGATTCGTAAACGTATTACCTGATGTATCGGTGCTGCACGCCGCCGACGCAAAGTGCGGCAAACTCCACGCGAGGAGCGCGAACCATCCGATGTGAATTCGTTGCAAAAATCTTTTCATAGTCATTGCGCCAAAAGCCGCTGTAGTCGCTGATCCGCGCGCGCAAGCGCATCGGTGATCGACACGGCTCCGCTCACCGTTGCTTCAATCATATCGCGGAAAATCGCGTCGGTCTCCATCGGGTTGGGGTCAATCCAGTTTCTGCTGTTCAACGCCTCCCCATCGGTAAACTTGCGTTCAGCAGATACTCCAGGGGATCCTGGTTGCGACAGCGCATCGCGCAATGCGGATGCCACGACAAATTGCCGCGCAAATGCCGTTGACGATGTAGCCGATACCAGAAGTTCCGCTGCCATAGTCGCTCCCATCGGGTTATTCGAGGTAAGTGGTATCGCGAAGCCATATGTGCGGCCAAATGTCAGCGATAAGGTGTTGCCCTTCCACTGCGGTAGCTGGGTTACGACATAATTCAAATTTGGATTCATGGTTCGAATAAGCTTTTCCTCACTCGCAAACCCTATATACATCGCGAGCTGCCCTTGCGTGAAGGCCTGTCGCGCGCTCGGAAATGATCCATTCCATGTGTAATCGGCTTGCGCAGGATTGGCGAATTCGGTGTAAAAGCTGATCGCATCCAGGGCGGGTGCCTTGCCCTGGCCAAACGTTTGTGCAAGTACAGAGCGCAGCTCGCCATCGGTGCCGACGCCGACAATCGTATCCTGCACAAAGCTTCCTGTGTTCGTTTTCTGTGTGATGAGTGCACTGATAATTGCTTTTGCGTTTTCAATATTGCGATAAGTGCCGAGTGCGATGGTCGCGATCTCAATGGAACCGCTTGTGTTCTGCAGTTTCAATCGCTGTGCCATGGTCTGCACCTCATCCCAATATTTTGGCGGATTCGGATAGCCGCCCGTCACGAGCAAGTCACGGTTGGAATACAGGACCAAGGGATCGGTGAGGAAGGGAATGGCGATGATGCCACCTCCACCCAAATAGGGGTTGGCAGCATCGACAAACGCTTTCTTAAATTGGGTTTTGCTGATGTTCTCGTATGATGTGAGCGAAACTTTCGCCTGATTAATGAATGCCTGGTCACTTGTGATGACATACAGATCCGGGCCACGGCGCTCCGCGAGCGCATTCGCGAGCTCTTGATCGAACGTACTGGCTTCCTTCTGCTCATATATCACGCCGGAGAGCGAACGATTCGCCTGCGAGGCCTGATCAAGCGCGATATCGAAGGTCGGCTTATCGAGCGTTCCCCAAATCACCACTTCTCCGATCGTCTGCTCTTCATCTCCCCCGCCCACCGCGAGCGCAAAAACCAAAACGCCCGCCGCCGCAAAGGCGCCGAACACGCAGAGCAAGATAATCTGAAAAATTGACGACTTCATTTTTTATGAAAGATGAGACCGAAGTGGTGCGCACCCGCATAGAACTGTTCGCGTACGCGGAATCCCGTGGCATCGGCAAATTCAGCTGCACGTTCTTTGTCGAAGACGTGACTCCTGATCGGCCCGAGCGATCGGAAAGAATCGCTCCAGTCGATCACAATCAGCGTACCATCAAAAGTGAGAATGCGGTGCGCTTCCTCAAACGCTCCCTGTGGATGCTCGAGCTGGAAAAGCACGTTGGACATCAAGACTATGTCGACGCTGTTGGCACGAAGCTTTGTGCCGCGATGCCGAGAAATATCGCCCCAGATCGTGTGCACATTGGTGAGACCTTTGCGATGCGCTTCGCTGTCGATGCGGCGGAGAAGATCCTGCTGCACATCGATCGCATACACACCACCCTCATCACCAAGGACTTTTGCGATCTCAAGCGTGTAGTGGCCGGACCCCGCACCAAAATCGGCAACGAGCGACCCCGGTCTGATGCCGAAGCTCTCGATATTTTTTCGCGGATGCGCAAAAGTCGCAGAATGAACAGAATTTGTTCGCATGCGTACAGTATAACCTCACAAGACAAGAGGAAATTTTCTTGTGCACAAGAAGTTTTGCAATCACCAAGATACAAGAAACAATAACCAAACAATATTCAAATTCCAGTCGCTCAGTTTTCAAATCTGAATATTGAAATTTCGGATTTGTTTGTATCTTGTTTCTTGATTATTGGTTATTTACTCTTTCTCCGCTTCAAAAACAACGAATGATGCAACTTGGTCCCCTTCGCGCAATTTCATGACGCGCACGCCCTGCGTGGCGCGACCGAGCGATGGGATTTCACCAAGATCGGTACGGATCGTCTGGCTCTTTTGCGACATCGCGACGAGCTCTCCCCCATCCGAGACGACTGCGGCTCCGACGAGCTGTTTCGTCTTTGCGGTGATCGACATCGTCTTGATGCCCGATCCGCCGCGACCCTGTGTCTTGTATTCAGAAAGTTTGGTCTTCTTGCCGTAGCCAGTCGATGACAGCACCAAGAGCTGTGCACCCTTGTCACCCTTTGGAACTACACCCGCGCCGACGACGAAATCGCCCGAGCCGAGCTTGATGCCGCGCACTCCGGCCGCCTGGCGCCCCATTTCACGCACGTCCTTCGCCTTGAATCGAATCGACTGACCCTTGGCCGTCGTGAGCATCACATCGTCGGCATCCTGCGCAAATTGCGCACTGATCAAAGCATCGCCCTTGTCTAAGCCGATTGCGATGAGACCGCTTCGGCGGACTTCGCGGAATTGCGCCGCCGAGGTTTTCTTGACGGTACCGCCCGTGGTCGCCATCACGAGTGAAAGTCCGTCGGCGGCCTTCTTCTCCTTCGGCATCGAGAGAATCGAGGTCACGCGCTCGCCCTGCTCGAGCGAGAGGAAGTTCATGATCGATTTGCCCTTGGTGGCGCGCTTGCCTTCCGGAAGCTCGTACATCTTGAGCTGGTACGCCTTGCCGCGATCGGAGAAGAAGAGGAGATCAGCATGGGTGTTTGCCGTGAGGAACTGCGTGACGAAATCTTCGTCCTTGGTATTCAAATCGACGACACCCACGCCGCCGCGCTTTTGCTTGCGGTATTCTGCCGGATTGGTGCGCTTGATGTAGCCACCTTCGGTGAGAACCAAGACTGAATCTTCATCGGCCACCAGATCCTCAGCGGAGAGAAGCTTCGCTTCGCGCTTTACGATCTTGGTGCGGCGATCGTCGCCAAATTTCTCGATGACCTCGCGGATCTCCTTCTTGATAAGCTCCCACATCTTCTTGTCGCTCTTGAGGAGTGCCTGCAACTCTGCGATGAGTGCCTGCACTTCGGCGAGCTCGTCTTCGATCTTCTGGCGCTCGAGTGCGGCAAGCTTCTGCAAGCGCATATCGAGAATCGCGTTTGCCTGGCGCTCGGAGAATTTAAATTTCGTCATTAATCCCTTGCGGGCATCATCCACGTCTTTCGATGCGCGGATCAATTTGATGATCGCATCGATATGATCGAGTGCTTTCTTAAGACCGAGGAGGATGTGTTCGCGCTCTTCCGCCCGCGCGAGATCGTACTTCGTGCGCTTGGTGACCACTTCTTTGCGGAACGCGACGAAATTCTCCAGGAGCGCCTTGAGTGAGAGCGTCTGCGGCACGCCGTCGACGAGCGCCACGATGTTGTAATGGAAGGTTTCTTCGAGCTGCGTGTGCTTGTAGAGGTAGTTCAAGACCGTCTGGGCATTCGCATTGTTTTTGAGCTCGACGACGACGCGGATGTCCTTCGTCGATTCGTCGCGAATATCGCGAATGCCTTCGAGCTTTTTCTCGTGCACGAGATCGGCGATCTTGGTAAGGAGATCCGCCTTGTTTACGCGGAATGGAATCGACGTGACGATGATCTGGTAGTCGCCCTTTTTGCCTTCTACGATTTCCGCCTGGCCACGCACCACGACGCCGCCGCGGCCAGTGCCGTATGCATGCGCGATGTCCTTGGCATTGAAGGCGATGCAGCCCGTCGGAAAATCTGGTCCTTGCACAAAGCCAAGCAAATCTTCCGTCGTCGCTTCCGGATTTTCGATGAGATGTATCGATGCCTCACACACTTCGCGCAAGTTGTGCGGCGGAATGTTTGAAGCCATACCGACGGCGATGCCGAGCGTGCCATTGAGAAGAAGGTTCGGGATCGCAGCGGGCATCACGGCCGGCTCTTTCTTCGTATTGTCATAATTCGGACGAAACTCCACCGTTTCCTTTTCGATATCACGCAGAAGCTCCGCAGCGAGCTTGCTCATCTTCGCCTCGGTGTATCGGTATGCTGCCGCGCCGTCGCCATCGATCGAGCCGAAGTTTCCCTGCCCAATAATGAGCGGATAGCGCATCGTAAAATCCTGCGCCATTTTGACCATCGCGTCATACACCGCGACATCGCCGTGCGGATGGTATTTACCGATCACGTCTCCGACCACTGTCGCCGACTTACGCGTCTTCGCACTCGCGGTGAGGCCAGATTCATGCATCGCATAGAGAATGCGGCGGTGCACCGGCTTTAGGCCATCGCGCACATCGGGAAGCGCGCGTGCTGTGATAACCGACATCGCATAGTCGAGATAGCTCTCACGCATCTCCTGCGAGATAGAGCGAGGTACGATTCCAGTCGTTACAACAGGCGTTTTCTCTTGATTTTCGTCGCCTTTTTTCGCTGCCATATCCGCTTCATTTTATCACGAATCGACCTCAAAATCACTTGTTTTTAGCGTGACAAATCGGGTACTATGTGGGCTAGTTCCGGTCATTGAAACTGCACCCTGCAGCAAGCCCCGGACGGGAGGTATACGTGAGCGTTGAAGACCAAGTGCTGTACGCTGTCGCTAGTGTTGGTGCTATCGGCTTTGCGTTTCTTCTTGCCGCTACGGTTTCCATCGCAAGGCATGGGGTCGATGGGAACGAAGCAGGCTGCAGCTTGCTCGCTATCGGATCGATGGTCCTGTTCGGCGTGTCTCTTGCCGCCATAAGCGTGAGTGACCGTTTCTTGCTCGTAGCCATCGTCTCCCTCGTGCTTTTCGTCGTATCTGCGGTTTCTGCCTCTGACAAAGAGCGCCAGGCGACAGCGGCTCATAATGCGCTGGAGGACGCGAAGACGCATAGCGCCTGAGTCGCTCCGGCAACAGGATTGGGAATTTCAGGATCTAGGACCGTCGTGCTTCGGCGCGGCGGTCTTTTTTATTAAAAAATTGTAGTCGTTGCGGTGCTCGTGGAGACGGGGTCGGCGGAATAGACCGGCGCGGATGATGGCAGAGATTCCGCCTCGCTCTCCGGCGCAGGCGGGCGGGCGTATTCCAGATTTCCCTTATTGAGATCGTGCATAAAAAAGAAGAACCACCCCACCAGGAGGAGTGCGACGACCGCAATAGCGATCGATGCCGCAATCGCGGTGCGATGTTCGCGCGGCTGTTCGCGCAGTCGATCAATGGTTTCCTGCATCAACGCAATTGTATCACTACGTCGTGAGCACAATCACATCTCCCTCCTTCCCTGCCAAATCACGCGGCTTGAGCGTGAGCTTCTCCGTTTTTTCCGGCTTTTCTTCGCCCGCCTCTTTCAAAAACTGCTTGAGCGATTTGTCGTCGTAGAAAATCGGGATCACGATCTTCGCCTCAAGATTGACGCACAGCTTATTGGCATCTGCCGCACTCAATACCCCATCGGCGCTGATCGGTACAAAAACGATATCCGGCTCGTCCATCTCCATAAGTTCCGCAGGAAGCGTAGTTTCATCGATCGCACCGAGATAGAGGAGCGAGATGCCGTCAAATTTGAGTGCGTAGACCGTATTGATGCGCTGTTCGAGGCCATAATTCGACTTCGTAGGAAAACCGGCGATCGCGATTTCCGATACTTCGTACTCACCAGGACCCGAAACGACAAACGGGTTTTTGTCGCCGCGTGAGGCCTCACTGGCACCATTCATATCCGGATGGTTGAGCGAGATAAGCGCGATATCAGCGCCAAAATTGGTCGGTTTAAAATTTTTGGACTGTTTAGAAACGGGACCAAAGACGATCGTCGTGTCCCCCGCCGATGCGCGAATGCAGCCACCCTCGTGATATGTCAGAATCATGGAAGAAATATAGCCCTAGAAGCTCCAAGATACAAGAAACAATGACCAGACAATAATCATTATTCAACTTTCAAATTCGAATTTGAGACTTTGTATTTTGTTTGGTTATTGTCTCTTGGTTATTGGTTATTATCACCGATCCGGCGCAATGCTATAGTAATTGATGAGAAACGTCGCAATATCGCTGAAAGGATGCGCCAGCGTCGCGGAGGCATACTTTTGCCCCTGCGGTTCGATCGCAAAGAGAAAGACAATAAATTTGGGCTCATGCGCCGGGAAATAGCCGAAGAATGAATGGAGATACCGATCGCCTTCGAGGTAGCCGCCGCCGGATTTTGGCAGCTGTGCGGTACCAGTCTTTGCCGCGATCGTATAGTGCTCCATTTTCAGATCGCCGTTGAGGAGTCCGGTGTCGTACACCTTGATGAGCATATCAGTCACCGTTGCCGCTGTTTCCGGTTTCAGCACCTGGGGACCTTCCGGAACAGCGATCGTGCGCGTGAAGCCGCTTTCGTACTTCACGGCCGTCACCATATGAGGCGACGGTAAGACACCCTCATTGGCGAGCGCCGAAAGCGCTCGTACCATTGCAATCGGCGAAACGGAAATGCCCTGACCGTAGGAAGCGGTCGCGTAGTTGATGTCGGGGCCTTTGCCGCTCCCCAAAGGCGAGAGATCGCCTATTACTTCCGAAGGCAAGTCGATGCCGGTTTTCTCCCCAAGGCCGAGCATGCGCACATATTTCGTAAATGTAGGATACCCCATTTTTTCGACGAGGAATGTTGCGCCGACGTTGAGCGACTCGTTCAAGATCTGCTGTACCGGAATTACGCCACGCGCTTTATGATCAAAATTACAAATCGTATACGTTGATCGATCGAGACAGCCCATGTCCTTATAGGTTGTTTCGGGCGTCACGGCGCCACTATCGATTGCCGCAGCCATGGTCAAGGGCTTCATAATCGAACCGAGCTCATACCGGCCCGATACCAGTTTGTTGTCGTACACCGCCGGACTATCGACCGTATTGTAGACGTTGGGATCAAAGCCAGGGCGAAGCGCGATCGCAACGATTTCCCCCGTATGCGGATCCATCACAATGCCACCTGCGATTTTGGGGCTGTACGTGCGCATCACTTCATCGAGTGTCGTCTCAAGCTCCCCCTGCACCTTCGGCTCGATCGTCGTAATGATTGAACCCTTGTGCGCCGCGGGATCAGTCGAAATGGCTGCCTCAAGATTGGTGAAAATTTGTGCAAATGGATTTACATAGAGCCCGTCGCCATCGAGCGCCAAGGTGTCATTGTACGTTTTTTCGAGCCCGTAGACTCCCGTCTTGCGCGTACCTTCCGATGTGTATCCCACAAAGCCGAGCGTTTGTGCCGCCAGTTCCTTGCCCGGATAAAAACGCCACGCATCCGCCGCCAAAATAACGCCCGGAATCTTTTCTTTGCGAATCGCCGCAGCTGTCTCATCATCAATCCCCGTTTCTAGTTCCTCATACGGGTCCTCTGTCTTCGCAGCGCTCTTGAAAAAGCTATCGCGATCGATCGGGATAATCGCCGAGAGCTTCGCGTACGCACTTTCGGGATCCTTGAGGAGTCGTGGATTGATCGCCAGTCGCGAACCAGATTGCATCACCGCGGCAGCGACTTGTCCATCATCCTTCGACGTGAAGAAAATGCCGCCACGATGTACTACTTCCGCCTTTTGCGCCGTGTACTGCCCGATCGCGTCCGCCGCGTAGCTTTCACCGTGCACAATTTGTACAAAATAGAGGCGAATGATGAGAAAAATCGCGCCGGCAATAAAAAAACCGCACAAAATGCGTGCGCGCAGCGTGACATTCTTTCTCGATCCAGCTGGAGAAACGTACATACGAATCGCTACAGCATAGCACTGCCGGACACGGTGCGGAGTAGGAATTTTTGGGGTGTCTCGCAGGACGATGGGCCGAGAGGCAGGGATTTTTCAGCAGAAAAATACCCGACCCCAAAAATACCTGCTCCGTGCCGTGGACGGCGACACAGGATTAAATCTCTTGCGCCCTCGTGGTCGCAACCGCCGTATTGCCCGGACGATACACGTACGCAGTATCCGCAACAGGAGCAAGACCTAATTCAGCCGCTCGCATCGGACTCACCTCTTCGGCAAGCGCCAAATATTCTTCTTCCATACCGCCGATCGAGCCTTCGATCGCACGGATTTCAGCCAATGCGTCGGATCGCGCCATCACATGGAATACCGATGACATGACGAAAAAGAGATACGCCCCGATAAGCAAGACTGCCAATATTGAAAGGATGGAGAGCGCATGGCGCTCGTACGGATGCTCTACCGCAAGCCCCGTACGCGGCTTTGCAACCTCCAAATGCAACGTTCCCTGGAGAACGCTTGGCTTGTATTTGCTGATTTTTTGGAAATGTTTGGTCATGGTTGTGTGAAAATTTTTCGATAACACGAAGTCCCGACGCTTCGGTCGGG
>QZIY01000010.1 GCA_003599175.1 Candidatus Parcubacteria bacterium | reverse complement strand
GCGAAACGATAGCAAAAGCTACTTCTGTTGTAACTTCGAAATATCGTCGATCAGTTTCTTCAGGTCTATCTGGATCTGCGCGAGCGTTCGCTGCTGCTTTTCTTCCTCCTGTTCCTCCGCCGCATCTTCTTCAGACATTTCTTCCACATCTTCCTGGAGTTCTTCCACGTCTTCCTGAATTTCGCCGACGTCTTCCTGAATCTCGTCGATGTCGTGCTCGACTTCCGCGATTGAGGCGGTGGTGAAGTTGATCGACATCTGAATGAATATCGAAAGGTAGATCGCCTCGAGCGAGACGAGTGTCGTCAGTACGAGCAACATGATCTCAAAGGCGATGATGTGGAAGAGTACGGCAATGAAGCCGAGCGCGAAAAGGACGGTGTGCACAAAAAGCGACTCCGGCGAGCCAATCCAACGGGTGATCGCGAGTGCGGTCTTGCGGAATGGTGACTCCTTTTCCATCCCGTTAGAGGCAGGTCGCGGTCGCACAACCACGGACACTGCGAGTTACTACTTGGATATGTTCGACCTGATATGTCATATGCATAATGTCCCCGACACCGCGGCCTCTAACGGGATCCATGCGAGGAGTATATACCATGCTGTTGCTATAATCCCACTATGCTTGTGGGAAATGTGCATTTCGTCGCGGGCAGGACAAACCTCTTTGAAAAGGTGTTCGATCTCTTGCGACAAGAGGGAGTCGAACCGCAAGGCAACCCCGACGTGTACATCAGACAGTTCGGCAATTTTGGTATCGATGAGGCACGCGAACTTTCGACCAAAGCGGCGATGCGCGCTGTCGGAGGCGGGCGCCGCTATTTCGTAATCACGGTCGACGCGATGACGCTCGAAGCGCAAAACGCGCTTTTAAAGACGCTCGAAGATCCGCCGGGGGATGCGGTATTTATTTTTATCCATCCGGTGCCGCAAACACTTTTGCCGACGGTACGCTCGCGTGCGCAGATCATGCATCTTGGAGTGAATGCAGAAGCGTCAGATGTGAATGCCGAACAGTTTCTCAAGGCAGCGCCTGCGAAGCGGCTCGATATGCTGAAGCCGCTTCTTGAGAAAGGTGATGATGATAAAAGGGATATGGGGGAAATTCTCGGGTTTCTTGGGGCGCTCGAAAGGGAAGTGCAAAAAGGGATGAACGGGAAAGAAAAGGAAAAAGGGGAACGCCTTCATGCGGTATACCGAGCACGCCGCTACATTGGAGATAGGGGAGCATTAGTGAAACCGCTCTTGGAACAGGTGGCGCTCCTGCTATAATCTTCATATACATAAATCAGATATGGCAAACTACGATTTTAAGAAATTCGACGAAAAGATCGCAGCGGGCAAAGAGTGGCTCGCGCGAGAATATAGAGGGCTCCGCACGGGGCGGGCAAACGCATCGATTTTGGATGGGATACAAGTCTCGGCGTACGGCTCACTTATGCCGTTGAAGCAGGTCGCCAATATTTCAGTCGAAGACGCTCGCTCTTTGCGCGTGCAGCCGTATGACGTGAATACGATCAAAGATATCGAGCGTGCGATTTCCGCCGCTAATCTCGGCGTGGGCACGGGGTCCGATTCCTCTGGTGTTCGTGTGACCTTCCCGGATCTCACCACCGAACGTCGCCAGGAATTGGTAAAGCTCGCCAAGGGCAAGCTCGAAGAAGCGCGCACGACGGTGCGCCTCGCACGTGATGAATCATGGAAAGAAATTCAGGAGAAAGAGCGTGCAAGTGAACTCACCGAAGACGACAAGTATCAGCTGAAAGAAGAAATGCAAAAAAAGACCGATAAGGCCAACGAGGAATTGGAAGAGATGTTCGAGAAGAAGGAGAAGGAAATGACTTCGTAAATTCAAAATTGAAATCTCAAAAATCAAAATGACAATGCAAAATGGAAAATGGCGCGATTTTTAACTTTAAACTGTCATTTTCCATTTTGAGATTTACACTTTCCACTGTATGACGATTTTGTTGGTAATTTTGATCTTGTTTGGATTAATAATCGTCCACGAGCTGGGGCACTTCATCGCTGCAAAAATTTCGGGCGTGAAGGTGCAGGAATTTGGCGTGGGCTATCCGCCCACCGCGCTCCGCATCGCAAAAATCGGGGACACGGAATACACGCTCAATTGGATTCCGTTTGGCGGCTTCGTCCGACTCTTTGGCGACGAAGGGCAGGGGCAGCATGGCAAGGGGAGCTTCGCGGATGCCTCACGCGGCAAGCAGATGATTATTTTGGCCGCGGGTATCGCGATGAACATCATTGCGGGCTGGCTGCTTTTCACACTTGCGTACACACAGGGGATTCCGCGCATCGCCGAGGAGCCAGGACCGGGAATCCAGCTATATATTACGGAAGTGTTTGCCGGTTCTCCCGCCGATAGTGCTGGCATGCATGGAGGAGACGAGATCGTCTGGATGAAGGACGAAGAGGGTCTTTCTCCCGCTGCGATCACGCCAGACGATATCAAAGCGTACGTGACGGAGCGCGGCGGTGAGCGCATCGAAGTCACCTATACGCGCAACGGCGAAACCTCGACCGCAATGGTGATTCCCGCAAATGCTGTCATCCCGGGCGCTGCGGGAGACGCGGGCATCGGCATCAGCATGGCGCTCGTGACGACTGCTCCGCTTCCGTTTTCGGAAGCCGTGGGTACAGCGACACTCGCTACCTACAACGCTTTTATTTCTGTCGCGCACAATCTTTGGACCATCGTCGCCAATCTATTCCGCGGCGCGCCGAATTTGCAGGATATCGTCGGGCCCGTCGGGCTTGTGTCGGTAGTCGGGCAGGCGACCGAAGCCGGTATGTCGCAGGTGATCGCGTATGCGGCACTTATTTCGATCAATCTTGCAGTGATCAACCTCTTCCCGATTCCCGCGCTCGATGGCGGCCGCTTACTCATCGTGATTATCGAGACGATCATCCGCCGCCCGGCGCACAAACTCACGATTCATTTATTGAACACCGTTGGTGTCGCTGCGATCATTCTCCTCATGCTGGTAGTGACGTATCAGGATATTGCGCGTCTTTTGGCCTAAAAAAGCAACGGCCTGTCATGGACAGGCCGCGGCGCTTTGCGGTCACAGAGGACCGAGGTAGTGAGCCAACGCTGCCATACAGGCGACGATGACGAGCGCAATGAGGTGAGACACGTCGTGGTTCGCTAGCCGACGGGATGACCGATCACGCCAACGCTGGCCAAGACCAGCAGCACCAGCAGAATGCTGGCGCAGGTCACCGGAAACCAGAGGGTCGTTTTTTCTTTGTTCGCAGGTGCAGAATGAGCCATCGCTTCCTCCCAAACATCAAATGTTCGATACAACACCGAACTCCTCCATTACATAGCGGCGCAGTAATTAAGTCAAGTAGTGACTTCACAGACGTAAGGTAGAATGTCGTTGAAAAATAAGGAGCGCGAGCGACTATATTTTTCACGATCCAGCCTCAATTTTGAGATTCGTCGAAATGATGTAAAACTGGCGAGTACTCAGGTATGAACGTTAGTGCAACTACATCTGGAAGGTCAAAATTGGAGCTGGATGTAAGATTTTCTAATTCGCTTCGCTCATAACAAAATCTAACATGCGGCAATCTCAGCTATTCACGAAAACCCGTAAGCTCGCTCCCAAGGATGAGGTTGCAAAAAATGCACAACTCCTCATTCGTGGCGGATTCATTCACAAGGAAATGGCGGGTGTCTATGATCTCTTGCCGCTTGGTATGCGCGTCGCTGAAAACATCAAGCGTATCGTGCGCGAAGAAATGAACGCAATCGGCGGCCAGGAAATCATCATGAGCTCTCTGCAGCGCAAAGAGTTGTGGGAGAAAACGGATCGCTGGGATGATGAAAAAGTAGACGTCTGGTTCAAATCCGAATTGAAGAGCGGCGGCGAAGTCGGCTTTGGATGGTCGCACGAAGAGCCGATCACCGACATGATGAAAAATTATGTCGACAGTTACCGCGATCTTCCGAAATACACGTACCAATTCCAGACCAAGCTGCGCAATGAGCTGCGTTCGAAGAGCGGCATCATGCGTGGCCGCGAGTTCGTCATGAAAGACATGTACTCGTACTCCATCGACGAAAAGGCGCACAAGGAATTTTATGACAAAGTCACCGCTGCATATCTGAAAGTTTTTGAACGTGTGGGCCTTGGCGATCGCACATTCCTTACGTTTGCTTCCGGTGGTGCGTTTACACAATTCAGTCATGAATTCCAGACGCTCTGCGAAACGGGGGAGGATACAGTGTATCTCAATAGGGACAAAAAAATCGCCATCAATAAAGAGGTGCTCACCGATGAAGTGCTCACGCAGCTGAAACTCAAACGCGATGATCTTGAAGAGGTAACGGCGGCCGAAGTCGGCAATATTTTCAGCTTTGGTGATGTGAAATCCAAGGAATTGGATTTGTACTACAAGGACGAAAAGGGAAAGAAAAAGCCGGTCATTCTCGGCTCGTACGGACTCGGCATCACCCGGCTTATGGGCGTGCTCGTGGAAGTCTTTGCCGACGACAAAGGCATCGTCTGGCCGGAAGAGGTGTCGCCCTACAAAGTGCATCTCATCTCGATCAGCGGTGGAAATTCGGATGTAGTCGCCGAAGCCGATCATGTGTATAAGCTCCTCGCCGAGCATGGCATCGAAGCCCTCTACGACGATCGTGACGTGCGCGCTGGGGAGAAATTTGCGGATGCGGATTTGATCGGCATTTCGAAACGGCTCGTGATGTCTGAAAAAACACTCTCTGAAGGCGGTGTCGAACTCATCCATCGCAAAGACGGCACAACGGCGATGGTACCGGAAATCGCTATTATCGAACGACTGACAGAAAAGAAATAACTCCATGACCCGGTAGTGTAATGTGCCTTAAGCCTAAATAAACTATGAAAACCAACAAACAAAGCATCAAAAGAGAGACAGTCGAACTCTTGCCGACCGGGCTGCGAAAACACACTGCGTGTGGTTTTCGCCAAGGCACATTCTACTAACCGGGTATGAAATTCCCGCTCGGACGCTCCATCAACAATGCACTCAACATGTTTTCAAGTGATATCGGTATCGATCTCGGTACCGCGAACACCTTGGTGTATGTGAAAGGTCGCGGCATCGTGATCAACGAGCCGTCGATGGTGGCGATGAACCAAAAGACGGGCAGCGTGGTTGCGGTGGGCCAGCAGGCGAAGGACATGATGGGTCGCACGCCGCCGCATATCGTGGCGGTGCAGCCCGTGGTGGATGGTGTGATCTCGGATTTCGAGGTGACGAGCGAGATGCTCTCATACCTCATCAATAAGGCGCAGCAGGGGCACAGCACGATTTTGGGACCGCGTGTGGTGGTGGGCGTACCTTCCGGCATCACCTCGGTGGAGGTGCGTGCGGTGCGCGATGCAGCGCGAGCAGCGGGGGCGCGGGAGGTGCACATCATAGAAGAGCCGATGGCGGCAGCTATTGGCATCGAAATGCCGGTCCATACCGCAACAGGCAGCATGGTGATAGATATTGGCGGCGGCACGACGGACATCGGCGTCGTCGCGCTCGGCGGCCTCGTGATCGCGCGCAACGTGCGCATCGCAGGCGATAAATTCAATTCCGACATCGTCGCGTACTTGCGCAGCGAATTCAAAATTTTGATCGGAGATAAGACGGCAGAAGAAATCAAGATTGCGGTCGCCTCCGTCGCTCCGCGCAGGGAGGCGCTCGAAGTGATCGTGCGCGGACGTGATCTCGTGACCGGATTGCCGCGTGAGATCCGCATCAATGATCAGGACGTGCGCAACGCGATCGGGCACGCGATCGAGGAGCTCGTGGATGCGGTGAAAGAAGTTTTGGAAAATACGCCGCCGGAAATTTTGTCCGATATCATGCAGCGCGGCATTTTCCTCTGTGGCGGCGGTGCACTTATCCGAGGGCTACCGCAATACCTCACCGTAGCATTGGGCGTGCCGGTAGTCGTGGCGCCTGACCCCCTCACGGCAGTGGTGCGCGGTACGGCGATGGTCTTGGACGATATCGATTCGTACCGCGAGACGCTCCTACGATCCGACGATGAGCTTGTACCTACCGAATAAAAGAGAGCGATCGCAGCGCCGCAAACTCCTCGTTGCGACACTTTTGGTTTTATTCATATTTGCGTTCGATTTTTTTAGCGCCGGCACGGTGCGCGGGGCGCTTCGCATCGTCGGGTCTGCAGTCTGGTCAGTGATTCACGGAGCAACGACGGGTATCACTACAAGCGGCATTTTCGCGACGCGCTCCATGGTCGCACACGAAAACGCACGCCTGAAGGGAGAAATTTCTGCGCTGGAAGAGATGCTCGCGCACTATCAAGCAGATGCTATGGAGAACGAAACGCTGCGAGAGATGGCTATCTTGGCCGAGAAGGAGCCGGGACTCACGGCGTCTGTCGTCTCGTCATTCAAGGCATCGCCGTATGGCACGTTCCTGATCGGTGCGGGGGAAGCGGAAGGCGTGCGTGTGAATGTCGTCGTACTTTCCAAGGAAGGTTTTGTGATCGGGAAGGTGATCGAGGTCTCTACGCATCAGGCGCTCGTCGAGGAAGTGTTTGCGCCACGCTCCAAGCTCGAGGCGATCGCGGGCTCGATTCCCCTCACACTCGCAGGAAGCGGCGGGGGAAATGCGATGGGCGAAGCACCGCGCGGCTCACAGATCGCAACAGGTACGCCCGTGCGCGCACCTGAGCTCGACGGCCGGCTCGTGGGTATCGTGGGAGATACCGAAGGCGATGTCGCGGCTCCGAGCGTGAAGGTATATGTGCGCACGCCGGTCAATATCGAAACGCTCCAATTCGTTTACGTGACGACTGAATAGCTATGCTGGTGCTTAGAATCACGATTGCGGTCATGGGATTTCTCGCGGCGATTGTCTTGAATCCGTGGGTGCCCGCGATCGCTATCATCGCGCTCGCATTCCTCTTCCGCGCATGGGAAGCACTCCTCTTGGGTCTTTTTATTGATCTCGTATGGTCGCCCGTTTCGTACCTACCCGTCTTCACGATCGGTGCGATTATTATTGTGTGGGTATTTGAGCCGATACGGAAAGAGTTTTTGGTATAGTGGGGCAATGTGGTTTCGTCGGCGTCGATATTTCGGTACTCGTGACATTGCGCCTGATGAAATTTTTCTCGATTCGACCAATTTGCCCGACATGGAAGCGAGCCAGTTTGAAGGCCGTGTAGAGCGACCCGTCTCGCGGCGCGCACTTTTTGGCGTCGCCGCCGTGTTCCTCACGATTCTCACCATCTACAGCGGACGCGCATTTACGCTCCAGGTCGTAAAGGGCGCGACCTATGCCGAAATTTCTCACAACAACACCCTTGAAAGCTGGCCCCTCTTTGCCGAACGTGGACTCATTTTTGATCGTACGGGGAAACCGCTGGCATGGAACGAAGCGGCAACGGCAAGCTCGACCGCACTTTCCGACATGGCATCGTCGACGCAGGTCATGGAAGCGACGACGACGCCCTACGCGCTCCGTCGCTACACGGGCGATCCGGGCTTTTCCCTGATCTTGGGGTTCCTCCGCTATCCCAAAGCCGATTCCTCGGGCAACTGGTGGCGCACCGAATACACGGGCATCTCCGGTGTCGAACTCGCATATGACGAACAGCTCACCGGTGAGAATGGCTCCAAAATGGTCGAGCGGGATGCGCATCACCATATCATCCAGCAAAACATCACGACGCCGCCCGTGCATGGCGAAGATCTACATCTCTCGATCGATGCGGACGTACAAACAAAGCTCTTCCAGACACTGTCCGAACACGCGCACAAAAATCGCTTCACTGGCGGCGCGGCGGTGATCATGGATGTGCGCACAGGGGAGCTTCTCGCGATCACGTCATTTCCCGAATACGACAACCAAGCATTTACCGACGGCGAATCCGCGACGATTCGCGCGGCATCGAATAGCGCATCGACGCCGCTTCTCAATCGCGCGGTCGGCGGATTGTACGCGCCCGGATCGATCGTGAAGCCGATCTTTGCAGCAGCTGCTCTCAATGAGGGGATTATTTCGCCCGACAAACAAATCAATTCTATCGGCGCGATTACATTGCCGAATCCGTACAACCCGGACCAGCCGTCTATCTTTCGCGATTGGACGGTGCACGGCTGGGTGGATATGCGCACCGCAATCGCCGTTTCATCCGACGAATATTTCTACACCATCGGCGGCGGGTATGGCGGGCAAGAAGGCCTCGGCATCGCGCGTATTGATGACTACGCGCGTCGATTCGGCCTCGGGCAGATCACGGGTTTCGCGCTCGGCGGTGAAAAAGAGGGGACCATCCCGACGCCCGAGTGGAAACTCGCGATTTTTGGAGAGGATGATCCGTGGCGCATCGGTAACACATATCATACATCAATCGGTCAGTTCGGCTTCCAGGTGACACCGCTCCAGGCAGTGCGCTTCACTGCAGCGATAGCGAATGGCGGCACGCTTCTCACGCCGCACATCATCGCATCGTCGACATCGGAGCGCATGTCGGTGGATGTCCCGGATCAGTACCTACAAATCGTGCGCGAAGGTATGCGTCTCGCTGTTGTCTCGAATCGAAGCGATGCTACGGTGAAGTCTTTGAACATCGGCGGTATCGAGATCGCAGCAAAAACGGGTACTGCGCAGATCGGCGCACACAATGAATGGATGAACTCATGGTCGGTCGGATTCTGGCCCGCCGACAACCCGAAATACGCGTATGCCGTCGTCCTCGAGCGTGCTCCCGCTGGTACCAATTCCGGCGCCGCCCCGGGCCTCAATCCGTTCTTCTACTGGCTCATAGCGAATAAGCCCCAGTACGTGCATTAGTTGCCACATCGAATAAAGCGTGGCAGCATTCAGTAAGGGCCTAATCGCGGAGGGTAAAATGTCCCACCTTCTAACGGAATTCCAATCTCTGCGGGGAAAAATCCGCAACGTTCGGATCGGCACGGTAAAGGAAATTGATACCAGAACATGTGAACTTTACATGCTTTTGCCAGAACCTTCGGATCTTGATGCGAAGGATCTCTACTGGACAGCCGCGGCGACGCGAGTAACGGCAGAGTGGAAAGAACAAGGCGGCGTGCTTTCGCTCTCAACGATCATAGAACTTCAGCATCAGCCGAATGGCCAACGAGGCATCGATTGGATGCAGGAAGCAATCGTTCTCCACGCCCGGACTCTCGAAGGAGTACATGTTGGGGTCGAACTGAAGGAGCTTAACAAGAAGATTGTGCTCCGCTGTGTCATGGAAGGGTCACTGGGTGGAGGTGTGTCCCGTGAGCAGCTCCGTTCGCTTTTGGAGACGATGCTACCCATATTCTGCACGGAAGCCGCGGAATTCGCGCTCGTCATAAATGCACCCTTCATCAATTACATTTTCTGGCAAGGAAGTCGTGCCTAACCCTATGCCCCATTCACGCAGCAGCGTGAATGGGGCATTTGCTTTTCCTATATATCCTGTACAATATCCGAGTTCGCAGCTTCATATTCATACATTTATGCCCGATACAGCCGCCAATTATTTGAGCAAAGACAAATTCGAAGAACTCACACAAGAGCTCGATCATCTGAAGACAGTGCGCCGCCGCGAAATCGCGGAGCAGCTTGAGTATGCGCGCTCCTTGGGCGACTTGTCGGAGAACGCGGAGTACGAGGAGGCGCGCAATTTGCAGGCAGCCACCGAAGATCGCATTCGCGTCATCGAAGAGCAGATCAGCCGCGCGCGCATAATCGAGCACACCAAAGGCAACACCGTCTCGCTCGGCTCACACGTGACGATCCAGAAGCAGGGAGAAAAAGAAGAGCACGTGTACGAGATCGTGGGCTCTGCAGAAGCAAATATGCAAGAGCGCAAAATCTCGCACCTCTCGCCGCTCGGCAGCGCACTCATGGGGAAGAAAAAAGGCGACACGTTCTCATTCGAAACGCCAAAAGGTTTGCAGAAGTACAAGATCGTCGCAATTAAATAACGCCCCGGGCTATCACGTTCGTTCTCGCGGTGCGAGTTTCTCTACCACACTTGAACTAGTGTGCATGTCATCCTCGTTCATGCGGCCGCATGAACGAGGATGACATTTAGAGTCCAAATATTTTCTTCAAACGCTCCTCGTTTTCAATGCGTTCCAGTACTCCGTACAAAATGTACTGACTGAGTTTGGATTCTTGTTTGATGAGTTGTACCAACTCCTCACATTCATGCGGGAATACCCAAACGCTTTGTTGAAGGAGCACGAAACCGGCTTTCTTGAGAATCTCGCGGACCTTATTGCGCAATGGGGCATATTTCTCTGGAATATCAAAGGTCGCAAGGCGCCACTTATGGTCCCATGTTTTGGAAGTAAGTAGTAATCGCGTTTTGTTGGTTACACTGCCGAGTGCTAGCGCGCCATCTTTGGTAATCGAAAGTGATTCATCGATCCGTTCTATGTATCCCCACATCTCAAGGCGCTCGATGGTCTTCTTCTGGCGATATCGAGCAGCTGCGCGCTCGTGGGCTGTTTTATAAAAGGTTTTTGTAGATCCAGCAGATGTAAGGTGAGCGTACAGAAGATCGCCCAAGGTAAGCTCTTGGAGAATATCCCTCGCTTGTGGTCCAAGCTTGTGCCTGCGCGTTTTTGGTCCCATCGTGTCATCCTATCACATGCGGCCGCATGAGTCAGGATGACATCTGAATAGTGCCAGTGCTTGCGTTTGAATAGGGGCAAGGGATACGGTATTCTTTGGCCGTTAGGGCCTATAGTAAAATGGTATTACGCGGCATTCGCATTGCCGAGTCCGGGGTTCGACTCCCCGTAGGTCCAAACGTTTGTTTGAAGCCTAGTAAGGTCTCTTTGTCTCCAAGTCGCTTTCGTACTTGCCGGAAGCGGCGAGGGAATTCATTTGTGCGCGGTAGATAAGAGCAGCCTGGGCTTTGGCGACGTTGCCCTTGGTGTCTTCCGACCACAATTTGAGTGCAGGATTTTGGATGGCGCGCGCGTAGGAGAAGGTGAGCGGCCATGGGGTGCCACCGATTTTGTTCATCGCATCGAGGTTTGCGGTGGCTTGCTCGTCGCCTTGGCCGCCGGAGAGGAAGACGACACCCGCGAGATTGGCTGGCACCGCTTCCTTGAGGCACTTGATCGTCCACTCGGCGACTTCTTGTGGTGTCGATTGCTTCGCTGCTTTTTTGCCTGCGATCACCATGCTTGCTTTGAGGATGGTGCCTTCAAGAAATACATCCTGACCCTTCAATTCCTCGAAGAGCATCTTTTGCGCGGCGACGGTAGCTTCATAGCATTGCTCGATCGAATGTTCTCCGTCTATCAAGACTTCTGGTTCGACGATTGGGACTATTGTCTGTTCTTGGCAGTAGGCGGCATAGCGCGCCATGGCGTGTGCATTGGCATGAATAGCAGCCTTCGAGGGGAGATTCTGGCCGACGACATACGTCGCGCGCCATTTGGCAAACATAGCGCCAAACGTCTTGTATTCGATAAGGCGCTCGCGAAGGCCGTCCAAGCCCTTGGTGACCTGCTCTCCTGGATGGAGCGCAAGATCATCCAGGCCGGCATCCACCTTGATGCCCGGCAAGACGCCACGCTTTGCGAGTACGGCTGCAAAATTTTCTCCCACGTCATTCTTCTGTCGGATTGTCTCGTCATGCAAGATGATGCCGCTTACGTACTTTTCCAAATCCGGCGCCATGACCTGAAGCTGGCGGTACTGGCGGCGGTTTTCTTCTGTGCACTCCACGCCCACTGAATCAAATCGCTTCTTGCAGGTCGTGCTGCTTTCGTCGGATGCGAGCAATCCCTTGCCGGCCGCGACCATCTCTTTTGCTGTCTTTTTCAAAATGTCTGCATTCATATGAAATAAGGTTAAAAAATCCTTGTGAATAGATAATTAATAGTATCGCTCAAGACTCAATCTTTTTGAGATCGGGACCGAGCGCAAGGATAGAAAGAATTTCGTCATGCACGAGGCCATTTGAGCACAGTTGGCCCGGCATATCACCGTCGAAACGAGCGGGGACGTTGCCATACATATCGGTCACACGGCCGCCGGCTTCTTCGATGATTATTTTGGCCGGTGTCATGTCATGAGTCGACTTTCCGCCGAAGATGCTCGCAGAAAATTCTCCCGCGGCGACTAAGCTAGAGACATAGTGGATGGAGAGGCCGGAGATGATCGAGACGCCGCTCTGGTGGAGCTTATCCATGACAGGGAAGAGATTCTTGATGTCGCGCGTTTTGCCCACGCCGATCAATGTCTTTTTGATCGATGTGCTTTTCGATACCTGAATCGGATTGCCATTCATAAACGCTCCCTTGCCTTTTTCGGCCCAATACGTGCGATCTTCAAACGGGTCGAGAATTACGCCAAGAATCGGCTGGCCCTTGTGAAGAAGCGCGAGCGCAAAGGTGGCAGTGGGGAGACCGTGTGAGAAATTGTGCGTGCCGTCGACGGGATCACACACCCATACGTAGTCGTGCGAATGATCGTGGTCGCTCTCTTCTTCGGCGAGGATCGAGTGATCGGGGAAATTGTCCTTCACTTCCTTGAGAATCATCGCGTTGACCGCAAGGTCGGTCTCGGTGACGGGGGAGCGGTCGTCTTTCCATGTCTTTTTCATCCCCGCGGTAAAATTGTTCCGCATTACGACACCCGCTTTTTTTGCGAGATCAAGCGCGATATCAAGGTACGCGGCCGTCATGTGTAAAAACTATAGTATGTATTTGCGCTGCGCGCTACTTCAGCTGAGCCACACGGCGGCGGTGAAGTAGAGCGTGTACGCGACCCACAGCATGTAGGGGATCAAGGCGTATGCGGCGAGCGGTTTTTCCTCCCAGACATGCATAAAGAGGGGAATTACGAAGGCGAAGACGCACACAGCCAAGAAGACCGCAATAAGGGCCACCTGGTACGCGACCAGGAAAATGAATGATGCGGTGACGAACATGAGCGTAATCGTGAATGCGGCTACCCAGGGATCCCAGAACGACTCTTTGGACCAGATGAGCCCGACCGCAATACCGGTGATAAGAGCGAGGAGAAAGACGACCGTGACGAGTGCGCCGGGCGGCAAGCTCCAGACATAGGGGCGGATCTCCTGATACCAGGTAACCGAATCAGCAGTAAGGAAAAGTGATGCCACATAGACCGCCACGCAGCAAATAAGTGTCGCGATAAGACAGCGGATGATGGTTTTCATAATCGGGCTGCCGGGAATTGAACCCGGTCTACATCCACCCCATGGATGCGTACTACCGGTATACTACAGCCCGTAGGGAGGGGTCAGTGAAAGCTTGCTCTCACATGCCCCGACCGCCCGGGCTGAAAGCTTTAGCTTACAGCCCGTAGAGAGGTGAGTCCTCTCGTATGGCGGTAGTCTATCAGAACACGCTTTTCTTAGCATCAGTGCAACCGATGAATATTCTTGAGTATATCTGCTCGCGCTGCGACGAATTCGGGAAATTCGTAGAAGAATAAGATTTTGCGCTCAGCAAGCGTATCGCCAGCTGGCTTATCGAGGAGTACAAAAGCTGCCCAAGATTCCGCGACATCCTCGGCGATATTCGTCGCAGCGTACGCGCTCACAAACTTCTCTGGCGAATACGGGCCGCTTGCATCACCCTCACCCTTTGCCTCTGGCCAGAAGCGAGCAGCAAAGATGGCGAGAGGTGAACCGACTTTGGAACATCCTTCAAAAAATTGCGTCGTATAGCATTTTGGCCTGTTCTCGTTCAGGTTTCCTTCTATATCGTATTTATACGTTCCGGGATCAAAGGCGTCGCCGAGGGTAATGATATGACCAATCTCGTGAAGTAGCGTATGTATGGAATCACCACGGTCGAAAAGCGTATTTCTCCAGGTATAAAAGTACGCATAATTTATGTTGATACTCCACGTTTGCGATGTTTCGTCCGTGGGCAGAACAAACGCTCCGGTACCACCAGCATAATCAAAAAATCCGGCAAATTCTGTGACATATCGTGAGGCAATCTCGGGTAGCACCAATGAAATCAAATTCCATGTCGGTTGGCTATATTCCTCATACAGCTGCGTGGAAAATTCGCTCATTTCGCCGAGCGTTCCGTTCTTTACACTGTGGATGGTGTAGATCGTATCGTCAGAAGGTCCAAACCCATCTTCGGGGACTGGAATGGGGATGGGTGAAGAATTGTAGTACAGAATACGCTCGCCATTGGTAAACGTATCTTGAACGATTTTGTATTGCTCATCGAGCGCGGCGCATGATGGCTCGTCTTCGCATGTGGCATAACAATACCCTTCTTGGTTATCTTGCTTTTCGAAGGGCAAGCACGATGCGTCGTACGGCGGTGCGCTTTGATAGAAATATGCAATGCCGAGTACGGCGATAAGCAACACTCCAATCACTGCATAGATGCGGCTAAACTGCCCAAAAGCAGTTATCTTTTTGCGACTGGATCGCATATTTGTGTAATTATTCAACATCCGCCGCATTTCTGCTAGGATGCCTACTTACGGGCCGTAAGCAGAGCTTTCGACCCGGGCATTGGAAGTTTGTGTAAGCAAGCTTCCACGATTCCTCATTACGGGCCGTAGTATACCGGTAGTACACACGCTTCGGGTGCGTGTAGACTGGGTTCGATTCCCAGCGGCCCGACAAAAAGAGGTTTTTCATCTCGACACAAAATAGGGTACAGTAAGACCCTTGAGCGCGCATAGCTCAGTCGGTTAGAGCGTTCGATTCACATTCGAAAGGTCCCAGGTTCGAATCCTGGTGCGCGCACACAATCTAAGTTGTCCACTGTTCATCTTCGCCCGGGCTCTGTATACTCCGGTCATGTCACTGGAAAGCGACTACAAGGTATTTTCCCTCGGGTCCAACGACGCTTTGGCTGAAAAAATTGCCAAACGACTTGGCACTTCGCTTGGCCAAATCAAAGTGGGTCCTTTCAAGAGCGGCGAACAGCACCTGCAGTTCCTCGAAAATCTTCGCGGTAAGCATGTCTTTTTGATCCAATCCACAAATCCGCCTGCAGAAAATCTCGTACGCCTCATGCTCGCGATCGACGCGGCGCATGGCGCTTCCGCAAGCGAAGTCAATGTCGTCATGCCGTTTTTTGGCTATTCGCGACAAGATAAAAAGTCGAAATCGCGCGAACCGATTTCCGCACGCGTGATGGCGATGACGCTTGAGACGCTCGGTGCGACACGGCTCCTCACGATGGATCTCCACAACGACGCGATCGGCGGCTTCTTCCGCCGCACCATCGTCGACAATCTGTATGCGCGCCGCGTATTCATCCCGCACTTCAAGGAATTTTTTAAGGAGGCACTTGAGAAGGATGATCTCGTCGTCGTCTCGCCGGATGCGGGTGGCGTGGTGCGCGCGCAGAGCTACGGCAAGCGGTTGATGAAAGAAGGGGAGCTCGCAATCATCCACAAAGAGCGCGACATTCCAAATCAAGTTGCTCGCATGAAGCTTATCGGCGATGTGAAAGGCAAGGTCGCGCTCATTGTCGATGACATCGCAGATACATGCGGAACGCTTGTTCGTGCTGCGGATCTCTTGGCAGAAAATGGTGCACGCGAAGTGTACGCGGCGGCGGCGCACGGACTCCTCTCTGGCAGCGCGCTCGAGACGATTCAAGACTCTCCGATTAAACGGCTCTTTGTCACAGACAGCGTCGATACCGGGCGCGACCTCGGGGATAAGATTGAGGTCGTATCGGTGGGCGAACTCTTTGGCGAAGCGATCGAGCGCATTGAGACGGGCGAATCGTTGAGCGAGCTTTTTGAGACAGATTGAATTGCATCGCGCTCCGTGTGCTATAAATTCCGTACGCTTCCGTCGTTTAATGGATAGGACGCGAGCTTCCGGAGCTCGTAATGCGGGTTCGATTCCTGCCGGAAGCAGTAACGCTTCCCTTAGCTATTCGTCTGGTACTATATACGTATGAACTCAAAAGCAATGCTCGGCATTATTGGCTTACTCGTTGTCGGTGCAGTCGTGCTCCTTCTTTTACAAAAGACCACGCAACCAGACGTTGCTGCGATCAGCTCCTTCCAGGAATGCACAGATGCAGGGTACCCGATCATGGAGTCCTTCCCAGAGCAGTGCGCGACGCCCGACGGCCGTACGTTTGTAAACGAAACGCAGGTACCGCAGCCATCAGATGAAACGGGCAATTCGTCGAATTCCGGCACCATCATGGCAAATGGCTGCGCCGTAGCGGGCTGCTCGATGCAGCTTTGTGTCTCGGCAGAGGAAGCGGCAAACATGGTCTCGACGTGCGAATTCCGCGCCGAATACGAGTGCTATCGCGAAGCCGTGTGCGAGCCGCAGCAAGATGGGAAGTGCGGCTGGACGCAAACGGCCGAGCTTACAGCTTGCCTCGAAAACCCGCCCGCGCTTGAATAGTTTCGTGCGTTATACTGATCTCCATGCCAAAAAAAGGAGAGCAGTTTCAAATGCATCAAGAGCGACCTGCAGCAGACCACGCTGCAAACGACAACATTGAACTCCATGTGTCCAACGATAATTTCAAAATGCATGCTGCGAATGACAATGAGCGCCGCGATGTACTCGAGCGCGCACGCACGAATCGCGCATTCGAGCGTGCCTACCAAATCGCCAAGCACGCACAGAAAGGCGAAGTCATCTTCATGGGTGGCGTCACCGCATCGACAGAGAATTCGGGCAAGCTCATGTCGCTCAACAGGCGTGGAGATAATCGCGGTGAATTCGGCGGGCATCTCGCAGCGATGCAATCGGAGACCGTGAAAGTCATTACGCACGAAGAGATCGCACGTCGTGGCGGCAATTTCGAAATTGCGACGAAGCAGGCGATCCGCGATGCAAAACATGAAAATCCTGATGCCGTCGTGGTCGTCGAGACGCCTCTTTTTCTCGACGAGGTGATGATCAAGCCATGGGAATCAAATCCTGCGCAGCTCGAAAAGATGATGAAAGGCGGCCACTCGGGTAGAGTCGCGCTCGAAGCGTGGCTTACAGGCATAGCCGATCACAAAGAAAGTGACGAGGAAGAGCATCCGACTTTCGAGGAGCTTAAGGGAGCGTTCGAACACTCGCGCGAACATCTGCGTCACTTTATCGAGCACGAGCTGCACGGCGCGCCGTTTTCTATGGCGCTTACTCTAAGCCCGGCGACGCTGCTCTTCATCATGTTCCTGAAGGATCGTGATATGAATCCTTCCTCCGTCGCGGAGCTTATGAATCGCTACGGAGATTGGCAAGATACCGTCGTGCATGTGCAGTTTAAGGAGTTTGGCAAAGTAGATGTGCAGGTAGGTGAGCACACACTCGCCTAGGCGTCATCTTTTGAAGCGTGAGAGTTTTGCGGTAAGCTGGAACGACCCTAAACGGGCCTATAGTATAGCGGTAGAACGGTTCCATGGCATGGAACAGGTCCGGGTTCGACTCCCGGTAGGTCCACCAAGTCCGAATTTGATTTCTCCTCGAATTCGTAAGGCGCGCCTCATTGACACCTCATACAGCAGGCGACAGAAATAAGCCTTTCTTCATGGTAGGATCATGGTATGCACGAGCGGTTGGGAATCCCGGCGCGACCCAAAGAAGCAGGGCGCACTCTCGATCGAAAACTTACTCGCGACGAAGCCGGAAAAGAGATCATTCTCGACGGTTTTTTGAAGCACGAGACTGCGCATGATCGGGGACCGGAGAAAAAAGTGTATCACGTTCTTGCACATCCGAAAGTCGTCGAGCAGCGTGCGATGCGTCTGGCCGATGTCATGCAGCTTTCCGAAGATCAGAAATTGATCGCACGGATGGCGATCGCGTTCCATGACGTCGTAATCAAAGTCACCTATCCTCCTCCCTATGATCCGGCACAACCGAAGACCATGCTTGGGATGGCCCAGCGTATGCGCGGTGCGCGCGAAGGAGATCAGCCTGCAGGCGTTCTTGGCAACGAGGCTCTCAGTGCGAATCTTTTGGTGCAAAAAATGCAGGAAGCGAACGCCGCAGCTGCGGCCACCCTGTTTTCCGAGGACGATATGCAGATTGTTCGTCTCGCGATCGAATATACCTATCCAGCGGCTGAAGTCGGCGGGCCGCCGGATTTCGACGGCATTCCCTTTACCTCGCATGCTGAGTACTATCGAGAGGTGATCCAAGCGAACCCTGACATTCAAGAATTGCTCGAAAATCTGCACAGCAGCGGCATTACCAAAGGCCCGCTCTTTCGGCAGCCGCACCTCGAAGCTATGCTCGACCGAGGCGAGCGCGTCCCGCCGGAGGCGCTCATTGTGGCGATCGCTGATTTGGGCGCTGCCGGCATGGGCACATCGGAAGATTTTTTTAATGAAGGCGACCGTGAATTTCTTGAGATACATCCGAATCTTGCCGATCTCCGCGTGCAAGCGCGGCTCCGCTCCGCGGAAGGCGCCCCTGAACGTGCCTTGGTTGCGGGCGACATGCTCAAATGGCTCGATGGACAAGCGGGTTTTTCGGCATGGCAGGCAATCCGCGTCGGAAAAATACGCATGCAGATGCAAAGTTTCGGCGACATCTACTCCATGAGGAATGAAAATCTCCATAATGCGGTGGGCCGATTCAAAGAAAATGCTAGTAGCGCTGCCATTCGCGCGGGGGAGAGAACTCGCGCCTATCACGATCGTGCAGCAACGGACGAGCGAATCGCATTCATCCAGCTTGCCGATGCGATGGGGTATACGATCGAAAAAAACGAATAATATCGCCTATTTGCATTCGAGCTCGGCGTTCGATCACCCCCACTCGATGGTCGCCGGTGGTTTGTCGGAGATGCGATAGACAACCGCGCCGACTTCGCGTACTTCATTGGTGATGCGGCGCGATACTTTGTCTAGAAGCTCGTAGGGGAGTTGCGCGACGCGCGCGGTAAATCCATTGACGCTCCATACCGCCCAGAGCGCGACCACGTGGCCCGAGCCTGCGTCGTCGCCCTTCGATTCGGTGTGATTGGATGCGGTAACGACAGCGCCCGCTTGCCAAACTGTGTTGTACAAGCCGGCTTTGCGGAGTTCTTCGATATAGATGCCGTCGATCGTGCGGGCGGTGTGCAATTTTTCCGGTGTGATTTCGCCTTCGATGCGGACGATGAGCCCCGGGCCGGGAAAGGGGTGACGAACAAGGAGGTCTTCCGGCACGCCCACCGAGCGGCCGATCGCGCGCGCGGAATCTTTCACTTCGGTCTCAAGCGGGCGAAGCTCGGGCACAGAGAATTGAATACCGGTGTTGTGATGCACCTTGATCTCCGCGATGCGGGCGCCCGTGGCGTGTCCCTGGCCGCTCTCACGCAAATCGGTGTAGAGCGTGCCTTGCGCCACGAAATGAGCGCCGAATTCTTTGATCTTCTCTTCAAGCACTTCGGTGTAGATGCCGCGCATTGCGACTCTCTTATCTTTCATCACTATTTTGCCCTTCAAGACCTCGAGGAAGCGATCGGTGGCATCCACAACCTCGACACTGATCCACGATTCCTTGCCAAAACACTTCAGTACGAACGCTTCGTCATCAGGTCGATCGATTCCACGGATGTAGATGCCCTTGAGTCGTCCTGGCGCATCGTCGATCGCTTTTTTGAGAAGATACGCGACAACAGAGGAGTCCGAGCCACCCGAGAGCGCGATCAATACCTTCTTGTCGGCACCCAATTGCTCTTTGAGTTCGGCCACTTTCTTTTCTGCGACATTTTCAGCGGGGAAGCGATCGTTGATGCCACAGATATCGACGCAGAAATTCTCGTACATCTTGGCGCCCTCTTTGCTCTCTGTGACTTCCGGATGGAATTGCACGCCCCAGAGGTGTTCGTGGCGGCCGGCGGCTACCGGCGCGTTGTCGGTCGAACCCAATATTTCAAACTTGTCGCTCTCTTCGATTTTGTCGCCATGGCTTTGCAAAACTTCGGTATGTTCCGATACGCCGAAAAAAAGCGGATCTTTTTTTGCGATCCTGAAGGTGTGTACACCGAATTCACGCTTCGTGCCGGGAGTAACGGGTGCGCCCACATGCTTCGCCCACATCTGAAAGCCGAGGCATACGCCCAGGGTTGGGATGCCGAGATCAAAAATCTTGCTATCGAACGGTGGCGGCTCAGAATCCACCGACGCGGGGCCGCCGGAGAGGATAATGCCCGAGGGTTCAATCTTCTTTATATCCTCCGCAGTCGTCGTGCCTGGATCGGCGACGAGGCAAAAAACGCCGAGTTTTGCGAGTTGCTGCACGATGAGGTGATCGAACTGCGAGCCCATCGAAAAGAGCACAATAAAATGGCGCGTCTGTCGGACTCGTTTCTCTAGTGCAATCTCTGCCATCGCCTCACTGGTCGCTTTGGTGAAGATTTTTAACATATCTGAATATACAAGAATTGTACCAAAAAAGAAAACTGCCCGGGCGCAAGCGCCCAGGCAAGTTTGTAAAGCTTGTTTTATCGATCGAGAACGGCAAAAAGTATGCCGCAAATGGCGGTGACCGCCGCGACGAACTCCTGCCCGCTGGACAGAATCATGGTCGCAAGCACGGCAGTAAACGCTGCTTGCGTCACGTCTGCCTCCCCCGCATCACATCGAGATTTCGCCGATCGAGCCGCCTACGTATCGCCGAACCGACTGTTTTTATCATGAAGATGGCGGCGATTGCCGCCAACATTGCGGTAGATGCGAATGCGCTCAGAAGCAAAAGCTTCATCGAGTGCGCGAGAAGCGCGATCGTGAAGCTGCTGGCCGGCAGCCACATGATGACGGCGATCGGCGTGAGCGCCGACAGCGCAAGTGTCGCGGCGACTATCAAGGCGAGACCCAGGAGGGTCCGCATTATTTTTTGATACATCGTCCTTATCCTTTGTCCCCGGAAAACGAGGCAGCCCCCTGCTTCCTCTCTGCAAACAATACAACATTTAACAGACGTATGTCAAACGCCGTTGGTACGCGTTTGGTACGCGTTTGTCCACAGTATTTGGGGAAAACTGTCTTGCCGTGGTATACAGTGGGATATACTTATGCGTAGTGGGAAAAAGTGGGAAAGAATAGGGAACCTGCAACGTCACGGTATCTAGATATGTTCATCGGCGAATACGAACACACGTTGGACGAGAAAAAACGCATATCACTCCCCAAAGCGTTTCGCACAGCGCTTGGCAAAAAAATGGTGATAACCCGCGGTCTCGACAACTGTCTCTTCATCTATTCGCTGAAAAACTGGGAACGTGTCGCTGCAAAACTTGGCAGTTTGAGTTTCGCCGGAGCGGATACGCGCGGTTTTAATCGATTCATGCTCTCTGGTGCCGTCGAAGTGGAAGTAGACGCCGCCGGACGCATTCTGATTTCCGAGCATCAGCGCGCTTTTGCGGGACTGAAACGAGAAGTAATCTTTGCGGGTCTTTCCGACCGGGTCGAAGTCTGGGATAAGGCGCGATGGCATGAATACATCCAGCGCATTGAGAAAAACGCAGACGCACTCGGGGAACGATTAAAAGAGATCGGGGCCTTATGATTTCCCACTTGAGTACCGAAATAAGACGGCTCCAGGTAGCTGGAGGATTTGAATATATATGAACGTCATGCGCACGCGACGCTCACGATCCTCCAGCAACCCGGTGCCGTCTCAGCACCGCAGCGTTCTTTTACACGAAGCACTTGAAGCACTCGATATTCACGAATCGGACACGGTAGTCGACGCGACGCTCGGGGGAGCGGGACATGCCAGGGAGATTGTAAAAAAACTTGGACGCGGAGGATTCTTCGTCGGATTCGATCTCGATTCCGATGCAATTGACCGAGCGATGAGCGAGGGAATCCTGAGCCCAGAAGGGCGAATGGACAGCTCAGCCTCAAAAATCGAACTGATCAACGCGAATTTCGCCGATCTTCTCAAGGAACTGGAGCAGCGTGAGATCAAGTCAATCGATAAAGCGCTCTTCGATCTTGGATGGAGTTCTGATCAACTCGACTCCGGCAGGGGATTCTCGTTTCTTAAAAACGAACCACTCCAGATGACATACCGCAAAGATGCCGATAAGCAGCTCATCACCGCGAAAACGATCGTGAATGAATGGGAAGAGTCGTCCATCGCCGACATCATCTATGGATGGGGCGAGGAACGATATTCACGCCGTATTGCGAAAGCAATCGTGGAGTATCGTGCGACTAAACCGATCGAGACATCGAGTGAGCTCGCAGAGATCATCAAAAGGGCAGTACCTGCAGTGTATGCGCGCGGTCGGATTCATCCGGCTACCCGTACATTCCAGGCGCTCCGCATCGCGGTCAACGATGAGTTTGGTGCGATCCAAAAAGGCATTCGCTCCGCGTGGCAGCTACTGAAGCCTGGCGGCCGAATCGCCGTGATCACATTTCACTCGATCGAAGACAGAGCGGTAAAGCAGCTTTTCGTCGAACTTGAGCAAAAGGGCGGAGGAAGGCGGATCACGAAAAAACCGATCGTACCGACAGATGCCGAAATCTCTGAAAACCCTCGTGCGAGAAGTGCGAAATTGCGAGTAATCCAAAAAAATTAAGTCCCGACGCTTCGGTCGGGAT
>QZIY01000003.1 GCA_003599175.1 Candidatus Parcubacteria bacterium | reverse complement strand
CCCTCGGCGGCGATGTCTCAAGCTCGGTCTCCAAAAAGACCGACTACGTGGTGGCAGGGGAGAATCCTGGTTCGAAGTATACCGATGCACAGAAACTTGGTGTCATCATTCTCGACGAGAAGGCGTTTGTACAGCTCCTCGGAACAGAGGTATAGTAGGGTCCATGAGTAAGCCTGATGTGGATGTGCGTGCGCTCGCGAATCTCGCGCGTATGGACGTGCCCGATGATGAACTCCAAAAGCTCCAAGAGGAGCTTCCGGCTATTCTTGCATTCGTTGAGACGGTCAGTTCGGTGAAGACGAGTCAGACAGAACAGAGTCCCGGCTTGCGCAATGTCATGCGCGACGATACCGAGCCACATGAGAGTGGTATGTATACAGAAAAATTGCTCGAGCAGGCGCCCTTCCGCAGGGAGAATCGACTCGCGGTCAAGCAGGTGATATCGAGAAAGAAGTGAACAGTTGAAAGTAAACAGTGAACAAAAAATACAATGAACCTCACAAAGCTCACAATTACGGAAGCACGGAGAGCATTGGATGCGAAAGAATATTCCGCCGTTGAACTTACCGATACCTATCTCAAAAATATCGCTGCGCGCGATGGTGAAATCCACGCCTATCTCGAAGTGTGGGAAAAAGAGGCGCGTGAGGAGGCAAAAAAAGCAGACGGGATGATCGCGCGAGGCGAACAGAAACCCCTGACCGGCATCCCGGTCGCAAACAAAGACAATATTCTTGTCGAGGGTCGTATTGCGAGTTCCGCATCGAAGATGCTCGAACAGTATCGCGCAACCTATGACGCGACCGTTATAACAAAGCTCAAAGAACAGGGCGCCGTCATTCTTGGGCGCACCAACATGGATGAATTCGCGATGGGGAGCTCGACCGAAACGTCAGCATTTGGAAACACTAAAAATCCGCGTGATCTTTCGCGTGTACCCGGCGGCTCGTCAGGCGGCCCTGCGGCAGCGGTCGCAGCCGACATGGCACTCGTCGCGCTCGGAAGTGATACGGGTGGCTCTATCAGGCAGCCCGCGGCATTGACCGGCATCGTCGGAATGAAGCCGACATACGGAGCGGTATCGCGCTTCGGCCTCATGGCGCTCGCCTCATCACTCGATCAGATCGGGCCGTTTGCGAAAACAGTCGATGATGCGCGTGCGCTTTTTGAAGCGATCCGCGGGCACGACAAAATGGATAGTACATCGCTCCCTGATAGTGCTCGTGCAGTGAAAACACCGAAGAAGCTTGGCATACCGCGCGCCTTTCTCGAGAAGGGGACCGAACCAGACGTGCTCGCCGCATTTGAAACGACGCTCGCTCTGCTTAAAGAAAAGGGCTACGAAATTGTCGATATCGAATTGCCGACGGTGCCGCACTCCCTCGCGGTGTACTACATCATCCAGCCGGCAGAGGCATCGACCAATCTCGCGCGCTACGATGGCATCCGCTACGGTCTCTCCGTCCCGGCAGATTCGATTCAAGAGGTATACACAAAAACTCGCGGTGCCGGGTTTGGCAGAGAGGTGCGCCGCCGTATTTTGATCGGCAGCTTCGTGCTCTCCTCCGGCTACGCTGATGCCTATTATCGCAAGGCGCGCGCCTTGCGTGATACGATCCGCGCGGAATTTACCGACGCGTTCCAGAAGGTGGATGCCGTCGTAATGCCCACCACGCCGTCTCCGGCGTTCAAATTTGGCGAGAAATCATACCCGCTTTCAATGTATGCGGAAGACGTATTCGCCACGCCTGCAAACATCGCAGGGCTTCCGGCGATGTCGGTGCCGATGGGCGAGGTGGAGCGCGACGGAACTAGCTTGCCGACTGGTTTTCAGATCATCGCGCCGCACCTTGGAGAAAACACGCTCTTTACAATCGGGAGCGACGTAGAAAGCACGCTATAATTCTTGAATGGATCCCATCGCAACGGGGATAGAACAAACACCGACAGTTGCAACCGGCGCCACGGTCATCTTTCAATTTCTCGGTGTCGTTATCTTCCAGTGGGTGCCGAGTACGGTGATCACGCTTCTCTATACCGGCAATCCACCGCAAGGCGTTGAGTACTACGCGGCGCCATATGGTCCCGCGACAGCGCAGGAGGCCATTCAATACGTGCACAATGCTTCCGCCCCCGGCACGTTTGAGGCGTTTTCCGATTTCTGGTCGCTCTTCACGGCGCTGTCGCTTTTTATCTCGCTCCTCTTTGCCATTCTCATCGTCTACTGCATCATTCGCATCGAACAAATCCGCAAACATGAGCGTGAACAATTTGAAAGTGCTGCGCATCCGGTGGCGGCGCGCGATGTGTCGCGCACACAGCTACGCTGGAACCGCATCGTCGAGGAAACCGGCTCCGATAGCGAACAAAACTGGCGTCTCGCGATTCTTGAAGCGGACATTATGCTCAACGAACTTCTTGATTCGCTCGGCTACAAGGGCGAGACGATGGCCGACAAAATGCGCACGGTCGAGAAAGGCGACTTCAATACGATCGATCTCGCATGGGAAGCGCATCGCGCGCGCAATGCGATCGCGCACCAGGGCGTGCAGGTGGCACTCACGCAGCGCGAAGCGCGCCGCATCATCGATTTGTACGAAAGAATTTTCCGCGAATTTAAATTCATCGGATAGGGCACAGTTTGCCGTTATCTTCAAAAGTGATAAACTCCTGCCTAGCGGGGTGGAGCAGAAGTAGCTCGCCAGGCTCGAATTGGGCTCACATGTGAGTAATTGCATGTGGAATATCTGTCAAACTCGGTGAATCCTTTCTCGCAAAAAAGAATGGTAATACCGAGCCAAGCCCAGCCCCAGTTTTGGTTTATAGAACTGTAAGTCAAAACTGGAGCTGGGAAGGCGTAGAGACTAGACGGCAGATTCCCGACTGCAATGCAGGGGAAAAGGTATAGTCCAGACCACAAACTCTTTTAAAGAGGCGGTGAAAACCGTAGCGGTATGCATAACCTGGAGGTCGCAGGTGCAATTCCTGCCCCCGCAACAAGAGAGGACTTATTGCCTGTAAAAGTCCGATTAAGTGTGAATACAGGCGACAAAACGGCGGTTCCATAAGAACCTGCCGTTTTGTCGTATGAGATACCCTCTGGATAAACCAATTTCTGCAAACGCTGGCGCTGTTTTGCATTCATCTCTTGCCACTGCTTCGCGACGTTGCGAATGAATTCAGTGCCGTAAGTCACTACGGTCTCCATATCTAGTTCGTCGGTATGGCTTTCATTCTGTGAGATTTTTATTCCCGTGATCTGATTATCGATGCTGTTTTTATGATTAGCGAATTCTTCCGGTGTGATCTCACCATTCATGCGCATCTGCAAAAGCCGCTCCTTACGCGTTTCGAGCTTTTTGATCTCTTCCTCAAATTTGACGCGATCCTGCTTAAATGTGACCTTTCTGCTTCGCCACACATCGAGCACGATCTCTTCAAATGCTGCTAGAAATTCCTCTCGCGGCGATACCTCTAGAAGCCGTTCTACAAATTTATCCTCAAGATCATCTTTCAGAATACCCTTGTCTTTATTGGGACACCCTTTGGTATGGCAATGGTAGTAAGCGTGCCGCTTATTCCGACCTTTATGCCAGCTTCCTGTGAGCTTCCCATTACAAAGCGGACAGATAACAAAGCGGCGAAGTGGAAAATCTGGATTCAAAATCAATCGTGGCCTATTGAGATGTCGCGAGAGTTCCTGTTTTATTGCTTGTATCTGCTCGTATTCTTCCCACGAGATCATCGGCACATGTTGTCCCTTGTATTTCTCTCCAGTCCACGGATTAACGAGTACACCTGCATAGAACGGTTCACGCAGCATTTTTTCCATCAGCTGCTTTCGCATAGGAAGCCCTGTCTTGGTTCTAAAACCCCATTCATTCATCATCCTGCACACCTCTACAGCGGCGTACTTGCCTGTGGCGTAGGTTTTGAGAGCTCGCTGTACGTGATAGAAGCGATCCGGATCCGGTTCATCGGGACGGTTCTTTCTTCGATCGGTGAGTTTCTTCGCGTGAATGTATCCGAGAGGTGGATGCCACGGCCATATGCCTTGCTCAATCTTACGTTGCATTCCACCCTCGCAACGCTGCTTTCGGATATCGTTTTCAAACTGGGCATAGGACGCAAGCATACCTTCCAACATGCTCCCGATAGGATCATCACCGATCTGTTCAGTAACAGAATGCAAACGAATACCGTATTTTGCGAGCTGCGAAGTCAAAGCGAAGTGATCAGTTTTGTTTCTCGCAAAGCGGTCGATTTTCCACACTATAAACGCGGTAATTCGACCGTTGTGAATCCTGCAGTATTCCAGAGCCTTTATGAGCTCGGTTCTATCCGCGGCAGTTGCAGATTCGCCACGTTCAATGAATATAGCTGACTCCGGAATTTCGATTTCCTGCCGTCGGGCATACGCCAGACATGCTTCTTTTTGCCCCTCCAGACTCGTGCCCTGTGTTTGCTCTAATGAGGATACGCGCACGTATACGACACCTCGTTTTACTGTATTTGATATTTTATTTTTCATACGCTTAAGGGACGGCTATGGTTGTCCCAAATCCACTTCCCGAAGGTTGCTTCATCGGCATAGCCGCCCCTTAAGCACGACGAAGCAAATAAAAAACCTCGGGCATTTACCGGACCTGGGACAACGGTTCCATAATAATACTAATAGTGAATGTGTAAATCCCATGACAGTGCATATAAGGTCAATCTCCTATGACCCCCTATGCTCGCGCAATCAATTACTCTTCCGGCCTTTTTATGTGATTTTCTGACAAAGAATATAAGTGCTTTGACAGAGAATATAATCACACTACGGCGAGCGTCCTTTGCGCTTAAAATAAGACTTTCTCGCGATCTCACGACGTCGCTCAGGATGTTTAGCGACCCACTCCTTCCATCGGATATACGCATGTAAAACCCACGGCGGACGACGTGACCGTGCTTTTTTCTTATATCTGCGCACGATCTCGCGCCATTTTTCAGGGTTTTTCTTCTGCCACGCGGCGATCTCTTTTTGTACACATTTCGTGCATATACATCGGCGATCCTGCCACGAATAGCGTTTCGGCTCCCATCTGACGCCACATTTCTCGCACCATTTGATTATTTGAATATCTTTGTAGAACTTGAACGTCATAGTTTTTCCTGCGAGTTAGAGAAATCATCGTCGTTATCGTCGCCACTGCTGCTGGTGATGTAGTCCTCTGTTCGGTAGAGATACACCACTCGCCGGTGATCTTTTGTACCAGTATCGAGCTCGATGCCTTCTTCGGCGAGGTTTGTTTTCAGCATATTCAGGCGGCGCACAAGCGCATTAGGGATTTTTGGAAACGTCGGCTCTTTCGTGACATCTACGCCTTGTGAGGTGAGAATTTCAGTAAGTTTTGCGAGTAATTCTGATGCGCTGCCTTCCCAGCCTTCATGTGACTCCATGAGCCTTACGATGGCGCTTGCTTCTAAACTATCTGCTAACACCTCGGTGTTTTGACTCCGAATGTTGCGATAGTAGGCGTCAAGAAATTGCTTTTGGGTATAGCCGAGAGCTTCTGCGATAGCACAACCCCATACCGCAAAGTCCGCCATCCGCGGCAATGAATCTAATTTGATTTCCGTCTTAATACGCATGGCTTTAGCGACCGCATCAAATATCCCGCCCATGATGTACGAGCGTTCCTTTTCAAAATCCTCAAGAAGATTTTGTTCCTGCTTTCTCTTGTTGCGAGGTACTCTTTGCAATTCAAAAAGAATGCATCGCTCAAGTAAGTCCGATTTTCTAGCGGATATATTTATCCCATTGATACCCAAGCAGCGTTTAAAAATGAAAATCACATCGTCCTCGTCGGTAAATAGCTCCCGTTTCGAGAATCCGTCACCGGTCACTGCTTTGCAAAGCGCATCTGAAATCTCGTTCGACAAAGACGAGACGTTATCGAAGAAGGCGCAGTAATGATGAGAGAGTACCTGTACCAGCTCCTTCACATCTTTCGGGAATGTGAGAGCTTCCGTTGCAGAAGGATCGATAAGCTTTCGCAGCAGCTTTGAGAGAAAAGATTTCGCCGATCCCTGTGCTCCATAAATATTTGGGATGGGATGCGGGAAATCGGGAATAAAACAAGACACCAGCCATACAAGAAGCAAAATCTTTTGATCATCACTCTGTACGTTTACATATTTAAGTAATGCTTTAACGTCACCGTTTGAGATCGGATGTACCTGAGCTTGCTGATGAGAATATCGGCGGAAAAGTATGGGTGGATTTGATACCACTTCCCATCCATTCGGAGTAATTTTTACTGCTCTCCACTGTGGATCAGATAAGTCATACCAGATAGCACCGTCATGCCATGCGGCGCGGTTATGCAGAACGTGCTGATCGCCATCAAAACACGCCGTGCTTTCAATCACGTTTATCGTTCCATTTAAGACGTCGTTTGTCGGCGCTTGTTTCGATTCCTCCCATAAAATCCGACCAAGCCAACGCTTAAACATTTTGCTTTTGCATGGCCAAATTTCCGCATGGTCATCAATCTGCATTCGTACGTACGGTTCTTTCAGTTCAGTATGGAAGGGAGTAACTTCGTCTTTATGCTCATCGACTAACTCCAAGAGCGTTTCCGACTTACTTTTACGTTTGTTTTTAGGTTCTTTTCTCTTACTGCGCCTCGAAATTTCCGCCTTTTTGATGCTTTCCCAGACCGATATGAGCTCCTTATCGTCGAGCGGCGGTTTATTCTTTTCTACATTCCAGTTTTTCAGCGTCGCCAGTCCGACGGCGTCCCACATCTCTATGGGCATGTGATACAAGATTTTGCCCGTGAGCGAAACGGCTTGCTGATGCCGATTACCCTCCAAATTCTCTTGGGCGAAGAACGCTCCCCAGTCTGTTTTTGTTGTGCTATCTTCGGCACATTGTTCAAGCACCCATTGCGGACATTCAGCAAGCGCCGAATCCTCTGGCGAGATCAGCCACTGATATCTGCCGCCGGATTTATGTAATGAAGGAGCGGCTACGACATATCCGCCATCACCGCGCACATCAGTCTTTTCTCTGATTCGTACTCGATTCTTCACCAAGACATTCGGATGCTTATAGAAGAAATGGTAGCCACCTCCGCCAGTCTGTGCACAGACAGTCGGCGGTAAGTCTTTGGTAGCTCCACCTTTTTCTACGTCAACTACAACTATGCCGGACACCTTACCTGTTGCGATACCGACGTTCGGTTTTGAGAACTTACTCCACTCACGCATTTCTGTGTCCGTAGCGATTTCCTTTTGATATTTCTCCCATTTAATCAGCGGAGTCTTATCGCCTCGTTTGACTGGAAAGACGCTCCATCCGAGGCTTCGGTAATACCTCGCCCAGCCGCCTGCTTTCTTTACTTTTTCGTCCAAGTTCATAACTACTTTGTTTGACAGTGTTCGCAGTAGCGCTCACGTTGCTTTTTGGTAATGAGGTCTCTAAAAATGGTGCTGGAAAGCATCGCAATGGTATACGCCTCCTGAATCTGTTGCAGAGAATAGTCTTTGCCGTAGACGAGCATCAGTGCCTCGCGCACGTGTTCAAACAACTCGATATTTCCCTGTGGTACGTTATTCATGTTCAATTTTTTCTGCTTCCTTTTCTTCTAAACTATCGATAAAAAGATCCGCGAGTTTATAGAGTTCACTTCTGATCGATTGAACTTCCGCATCCGACATCCCCGGATCATTCAAAAGCTCCCGTGTACGTTCGAGGGTAATCATGGTTACTCCTCGCCGTATAAACGGGCTTTGACGATTCGCAGTTGATTGAAATACTGCTGTGGTTCGACTTTCAGTTGCCCTTTCCAATATTCGTCTACGAGTCGATCAAGATCGGCATCCTGCCTGAAATAAAATTCCGCTCTGCGCGGGTTACGTTTGTCGACTATGAGTATCGGAGAAGAAAGAGAAATGACCGCCGCTAACGCGAGGTCTGATGTGCCATAGAAGCCTTCGTGCGCTTGAATCTCGTTTTTCATACTCATCGATAGGTCTATTTTTCGATGAATACCAATTGCTTACCATTGCTTGCTCTCCGCGCAGGCGCGAAAATAGTGAACATTTGCGACGCAAAAAATAGCCGCGTTACGGCTATCCACAAGCGAAAGCAAGCAAAGGGCTAGATGATCGGATTGTTGAGACGCAAACCTTCTCCGCGCACTACTTCAATGAGCGGCTTGTTATCAAGCGCGTGATTCTGCAAGGGTTCGCCGTTCACTTTCGCTAATTTAAAAAGTTGGTTCGTGAGAATGTTACGGATTCTTTTTTTGCTTGCATCGGAATTAGTTTTTTCATCATGACCGCGTGCCACGAGTGCTGCATCGAGCGCTTCGTAGGACACCGCTTCTCGCGCACTTGAATAGAGAATGTCGAGCAGGTCATAGTGCAGCGTGTGCTTCTCCATTTCAATGCGTTGACCGTTGTAGAAAAAGTCTCCGTCTGAATCTTTGTGGATCAACTTCTTAGGCGGCTTGCCTATAGTGCGTTCAATAGAAGCCCTGTATTGATTCAATTTCTCAATGTTAGGGCGAGAGACTACAAAATAAGTGTTTGCTGATCGTTTAACTGCCTCGAAGCATCCTGCGCCTTTGAGCTGATGGAAAAGTCTTTCGACGCTGTTCACTTCTTGAATATGATCGGGGAAACCGAGTGCGTAAAAATCGATCTCGATTCGCTCGCTATTCTCATTCATTACGCACTTTTCGATAATCACATCGAGTGAGTACGGGAGTGGTGTTTTGCCACTCGCAGCCAGACGCTGTGCACGCATCCGCTCCCGTCGTTCGCGCTCGTCGCGCTCCTCCTTGATTCGTTGATCGAAACTGCGCTGATCGTCTTCGTGAGTACCATCATAAAGCGGACGCAATTTATCGTCATTATTCATACTCATTTTCATTCAGATCTTTATCTTACCTCTTCTGACCTTGCGCTGCCTCTATTGCGCTTTTGAGCCGCTTTTGCCATAGTTAGATCACAACTGAATATCGGCTCGAAAGAGCGGCAACCTAAACCGGCAGAAATGACGGCACGGATGCGGAAGACCAGTAACGAACAGAAAACCCATCGTGTGGGCTGTCGTTACTGGCCATGTCGGGAAACTGGCATGGAGGCCGCAAGGCCTCACCCGCGGTGGGCTTTCTGTATGTCCCAAGAAACCAAACACATAATCGCAAGAATGAGTCTCCGCATGGTGGGCGTGGGTGTGCTACTTTTTATTTTTTATTTTAATCCAAATAGCGAAACCACAGTTGTTCAGTGGATAGCGTTCGTACTTCTATCAGCAATGTTTGGTTTCGTGTGGTGGGCGCTGACCGAGCAGAGCAATGAATACTGTCTGGAATGTGGTCGGAAAATTTTTGCACGAGACTTTAGTAGTCTTGGTTTCAGTGAATATCAAAAACATCGCATTTGCGAGCACTGTACGGCGCACCTTTTCAATAAAGTGACACGTGCAAAAGCACGCTCTCACACGGAATAGCAACGTTTCAAATCAGCTCAATTTATTGCATAATTTCTGCATGGAACTTATCCGACCTTTTAAGGGCATCGGTAAAGAGGATGCGGCCATTGCAGGTGGCAAAGGTGCTTCTCTGGGCGAAATGACGCAGGCGGGAATTCCAGTACCGCCCGGATTCGTCATCCTTTCTAGCGCCTTTGACCGGTTTCTCGAAGAAGCGGATTTAACACAGGAAATTGATGCCATTCTTCATACTGTAAATCGAGAAGAAATGCATACGGTCGAACACGCATCAGAAAAAATTCAACAGCTCATACTGCAGGCGGAAATGCCGCGTGACATTAAAGAAAAAATTGAGGCGGAATTCAAAAAACTCGGCGCGCAATTCGTCGCTGTTAGATCGAGCGCCACAGCAGAAGATTCATCAAGCACCGCTTGGGCAGGACAACTCGACACGTTCCTCAATACGACTTCAGATTCTCTTTTAGAGAATGTGCAAAAATGCTGGGCGTCGCTTTTCACACCGAGAGCAATTTTTTATCGCCTCGAGAAGAACCTGCACACCACCAAAATATCAGTTGCAGTAGTCGTACAGAAGATGATTGAAAGTGAGGTGTCGGGCATTGCCTTTTCAGTACATCCGATTACTGAAGACCGCAACCAAATGATTATTGAAGCGGGATTCGGACTGGGCGAAGCCGTGGTGTCCGGACAAGTCACGCCTGATTCATACGTCGTCGAGAAAAACCCGCGCCATATAATCGATACCAATATTGCGGTTCAGCGTAAAGCTTTACATCGTGCAAACGGCGGTGGAAACGAGTGGAAGGAACTGACAGAATCGGAAGGAAAAAAGCCAACGCTTTCTGAAGCTCAAGTGCTGGAATTGGCCGAACTCATTTTGCGAGTTGAAAATCACTACGGTTTTCCATGCGATATCGAATGGGCCCTTGAGAAGGGGGAGTTTTATATCACACAATCGCGTCCTATCACGACACTGCGACCTATGACAGAGTCATCAGAATTCAGTATCACCAACATCGATTGGGAATTATGGATCCGTCGTCCAGATCAACCGCCCTTCTTTAATTCACTTTGGACGCAAATAGAAGGAGCAATGTCCAAAAGATTTATCGGGGGCGGATTTACTATGCAGCTTTGCCTTCGCTACGGAGACGACAGTTGGTGGATTCGTTCGACATCAGATTTTGATAAGGCTCGCGCCGACATTCGGGAATATATTAGCAAACTGTCGGAGAAAGAACTGTCGGAACTTTTTGCACTTGCCGATATATGGGATAAAAAGATACCGCAATTCCTCGACGAGATTGATAAAAAGTCAGACGAAGAACTGATCAGCGCATTCGATGAGATTACGAGCGAGGTTAAGACCATGCTGTTTTATACGACGTCGCTACCTTACTTAATAATCGATGCGTTTGAACATGGTGATACAAGTTCTGCGCGTTATATCGATTTGATAATGAAAGAATGTTCTGATTTACGTGCTCGCTCACATTATCGACCCATAAAAACCCGTGTCCTTGACCGAATATGTTCAGCGATCGGCGCTGTGCACGGCGTACCGCCAGAAGTAATTGCATCAATGACCGAGGGCGAAATCCGACAAACAATCACTGATAAAGAATTGGCTGTACCAGAAACTGATCTGTGTGCTCGTGAGACATGCGCGTACTGGGATTTAGGTGACGGAAGAATCCTGTTCTCAACTGATCCACTATTGATAGAAAGGATTCAGCAAAAGGTAGCACCACGATCCAGCGCGAAAGGAGAAGTGAAGGGTGCGGTGGCCTTCAAAGGCGTGATACGTGGCGTTGTCCGCATCGTGCGTATGGAATCTGAAATGGAAAAGGTAAAAGAAGGCGATATTCTCGTAGCACCTGCCACAAATCCCGCTCTGATGTCCGCAATCATCCGTGCGGGGGCTATCGTCACCGACGAGGGCGGTATCGGCTCTCATGCCGCGATCATAGCCCGAGAGCTGAAAAAGCCGTGTATCATCGGGACAAAAAATGCTACGCACATTTTAAGCGACGGCGATTTAGTTGAGGTAGATGCTCAACGAGGCGTCGTAACGAACTTATCCGCGCCTACATTTCCCTTTGAAGGTATTAATGCTCACAACTATGATTTTCTCTGGCGCGTAGGATTTACCTACCTCGCAACAAGACTTTTTTACGAATCGGGATACCAGAACCGCGATTTTGCATTTGTCTGGAATCGCGGCGAGCATATGAACTTTGTCAGTAAAGAGCAGCGTAAAAAGCTAGCCCTTGAAGGCATCCAACTATATACAACAGGTTTCGATGCATACCGCACGCAAATGGAGAAAGACATTCCGGAATATAAAGCCCAAATGGAAGCTTTCGTCCAAACTGACCTCAAGAAACTCTCAAAAGTCGAGCTCGCAGAAAAATTTCACGAGGTTGTGCGCGTTTCGATTGCGGTATTTACCGACTATTTTTATCTCGATTACCATAGCACCGACGAAGTCGGACGCGTCCTTACAGAAGGCGATCCGCGGTATGATGTCGAAAAACTGCGAGAAGAAGCGGAGGAGATGGGACGCATAAAGTTACGTCTGCGCGAAATTATTAATTACATTTTCTACCCGCCGAAAGTACTCGATCTCTATGCGGCTGAGATTGCTCGAAGAATCGGAATAGAGCCCGAAGAAGCACTGTGCCACAACTACCAAGAACTTTTTGATCTACTTGAAGACAAGGCAAATGTCCCCGACGCACGCAGCGGTGCAATCGTCTGGGGTACATTTAGCGATAACAGAGAAATTGTGGGCTCGGATGCGGAGCGAATTATTCAGCAACTTTGGAGTGTAGACGATAACGTTGAATCATTCACAGGCCAGATAGGCAATAAAGGTCTCTATCGCGGACGCGTAAAGAAAGTGAGCTTTAGCTCTCATGTGGACGTCGGCGCTGAAATCGATGCAATGGAGAAAGGTGATGTGCTTGTTGCTGGTTCAACGGGTCCTGAAATGATGCCTGCGCTACACAAAGCGGGCGCAGTGATTACCGAAGAAGGTGGCGTGATATCGCATGCAGCAATTGTGTCTCGAGAACTCGGCATTCCAAGCGTGATTGGCACAAAGATTGCAACAACGGTCTTGCGCGACGGTGATTTGGTTGAGGTAGATGCCAATCACGGAGTTGTTCGTATACTCGAACGAAAAAGTTCTTCAGAGAAGTTTACGCTTCATTGGACGCAGACTGATATTCCGATTCTGTCTGTCGACCTTATTTGTAAACCGGAGGCATACGGCATGGTCGATTATGTTTACATCATCGAGAACGGCATCGTGCGTGCGTATCTATCTGAACAAGGCAAACGCGAGATGCATGAGATCGGTAAAGCGCTTTTGAACGAAAATTTCTATCGTCGCTTTCTCTCGGATGCCGATAGCGTGCTGAATCGTATAAAGGCTTACGATCAGCCCCGCATTACCGCTGCTACAGCTCTTGACGAGTGGGATCGCCTGACTCAGCTATGGGTTGATTTTTGGGGTCTATATAAATATACGGATGAGTGGGCACATCTACCGCTTGAGGAAATTTTGCGTTCTAAACTATCGGAAGATGATATAGCCAGCTTTATTACGCACGAACATCTCGATAGAAGTGGTCTCAATCCGAAGATTGCATATGCTCTCGACGTTCTCAAAAAGACTGGTGAAAAGAAACTTGCACTACATCTTGAAGCCGAAAAATTACTGCACGCAGACGCAGCATTCGCGGATTTTTTACTTGAAGGGCAAAAGGTTCAAAAGGATATTTTCTTTGCGCTCCGCTCAAATGAAATTCGAGGGATACTGCAAGGCAATGAGATACCCAGCCAGATTGCGAAGGAGCGACTCGCAGGATGCTCATTTGTGCGAAGTGGAAAAGATTGGATCGTATGTACCGGTGATGATTTCAATAAATGGAAAACTCGAATCGATGAAAGTACGCCAAAGACAATTACAGGAAAATCCGCCTTTAAGGGTAAAGTGCAGGGGCGTGTAGTGAAGCATTTATCTTGGTCTTCAACTTCACCGCTCGAAAAGGGAGATATACTCGTGACCGGTATGACAAATCCGCAAATGATTCCGTTTATTAAAAATGCCGCGGCAATCGTTACGGATGAAGGTGGACTTACCTGCCATGCAGCGATTATTTCGCGAGAATTTAAAATTCCCTGCATTGTGGGAACGCAAGGCGCGACGAAATTGCTTAATAACGGAGATATGGTCGAGGTGGATGCCGATCGCGGTGAGGTACGTATTCTCCAGCAAGCTGAAAAATAAAGAAGGACATCGCGCAGATGTCCTTCTCCCGAAACAGTCCTCCTGTTTGTTCGGGCATAATGCCGACGATGTCTGCTAAAGAACGGCGATCACGTCCGGCAGCGCCCCTTTGATCGTTGCGATGCACTGAACGTAGGCGTCGCGCCCCTTCTCGTACGGGTCGGGGACACCGCCGTTTGCACCGTTCAGCACGACGATGCGCTCGCCGTCGGCACCGAGTTCGATCAGTGTCGACTTGACCGAATCGGTAACGGCGATGATGGCATCGAATGAGCCGATGTCGCCGACCACCGAGACATGACGCGGCTCGTGGCCGGAGATGTCGATGCCCTCGTGCGACATCATCTCGATGGAGTGCTCGTTGGCAGTCGTGAACTTGCCTTCGAGCAACTCATCGAGAAGACCACAGGATTCGACTTGAGCCTCGATACCGCGCTCCGCGAGGCCTTGGCGAACGAGCGCCTCGACCATCGGGGAACGGCACGTATTGCCCATACAAACGCAGAGAATCGCTTTGGCCATTCCATCCTCCTGTTAGGCCGTTGGTGAGCGGTGATTACCGCAGGATTTACCCGTTCACACTATAACATACATTGAATATATGTGTCAATGATTTGCCGCGCTCCAAACGCGCTACACTTCATATATGAAGGAAGGTGGCCTAGAAAAGAGGAAGCGAGATGATCAGGTCATGTATACTCGCCATAGCAATGCTGGATATAAAACGTACGAAAAAATTTTGGCATCCGATGAGCCTTTGGCGCATCTCAATCCGGAAGAGCAAGTAACCCCTGATCTCAGCGAAAAAGGAATCGAGTTTGCTAAATCAGAGGCAGAAAAGTTATTCAATTCTCTCGACCCTCAAACAGACGAATTATTTTTTGTATCAAGTGGGCAGGCGCGGGCACTTGAGACGGCCGTTATCTACCGCGACGTTGCAAGATCTAAGGGATTTGATGTTATAGCGCCGTCTAATGTAAGGAGCGAATTTGCAAGCACGATAGGTGGCGGCGATATTCGCGTTTTACGCAATCTATCGCTCGACAATACTGTCATCATGGCAGAGAGCGTATTTAATCCTGATCGCACGATGCCTTCGATTAACTGGGACGCCGTAGCAGCGCAAGATCCCGATTTAAAAGAAAGGTGGGAGCGTGCGCGCGCAATCGTACAGCAACACGACTATGGCTCATGGGGCGCTAATATGTTTCATCACGCGGCGGCGGTAAAAGAAATTTTTCCCGAAGTCGAAACTTCAGAAGAACGATATGAAAAGCAATTTAGAAATCTGCAGCGACTTGCAGAATTCGGCTTGAGAAAAGCTGTAGCATCTGGAATGGAAAAACATTTGAAGATTCTGGCGTTTGGGCATGAGGACTATATCGGTCATGCATTGAGCAAATATTTTAAAGAACATGAGATAAAGAATTGTGAGACGATCGTTTTTCGTCCCGACGAAGCTGGTGGTTTAACTCTTGAGAGGAGGGGCGAGAAGGCATCTCTGTAGGGACGAAATGGAAGCGCTATCATCCTACAGACGTTCAATGGATCTAAATATGTATGCCAAAATTAATCGCTCGAAGCCACAACAATCGGCAGACTTTTTCAGAATATTTCCATCTCGGGAAACAGCAACACGAGCTCGACTTTGTAGATATACCGATAAATAACGGTGACATCTCGCTATTCATTGATCCCTATGCGCTGTCGAAGCGAAATGATCGATGGTCAATAGAATGCCACAATTTTATTGTCAGCTTCTTCCAAAGAGTAGTTGACCTCATTAGAGCTGGTCAGGAGCGAGATGCAAAATACATGTTGTCGGGTTTAAAGGAGCCGAATCAAACGCGCTTTGGACTATCTGTAGGAAAGTTAGCCAGAGGTAGAGGTGTAAGTGGCAGTCAAGCAGAGGCGCTATACGAGGTATTGGCCGAAAGTTCTGCTGTTAAAACAGGCTTCTTAAAAGATCTGGAAGAATGTGAATTATTAATTGATGGGATCGGCACGGACAAAATTTCTGATATCACAACCAACATCATCCGCGGCAAGTTAATTGAATATACGCAAAACCAATGCTCACTGTGGGATGTTCCAATGCATGACATACCGAGTGGACAGATTTGGGATCAGATTGAGAATAGATGGCTTTCGACGTACGTGCCCCTACCCGTGTGTTATGAAAAAAGTGTTCTTCTCGTCCCAAAAGCCATTGCGCGTTTCAGTTTGGAATTTAGTCATCAAGAGTACTATCAACATTTTGTTTTGAACTTTATTCAGGAGGAACACATGAGTGCTGGTTCTTCCCTCGTGAGAGTGCTGAAAGATGGTACACGTAGACCGCCGACAAAAAAGGCCTTAAAAAAGCTACATCCCAATTCAAAACAGTTCCTTTACTCTTTTTCTAAAGATCATCCCGAAGTACTGAAACAATATCGTCAAAGCAAGACATACAAGCTGTCGGAAATAGAAAGCGAGGATATTAACGAGCTGAATAAAAAACGACCGGAGTTTGACTACGATGGCTTAAAGGCTGCATTCGCCAAGATTAATTCAGGCGACGCTGATGCTGACAAATATCATAATCACATGGTAGGAGCACTTTCGGCAATATTCTATCCTACCCTCATTAGCCCCAAAAAAGAACAGCCTATACACGGAGGACGTAAGAAGATAGACATCTCATTTGAAAATGCAGCGAAAGACGGATTCTTTTGGACGCTGCCACAAAACAAACAAGTGCCCTCAAGCTACATCTTTATCGAATGCAAAAATTACTCATCCGATCCAGCAAATCCAGAGCTCGATCAGCTATCGGGGAGATTCTCAACTAATCGAGGAAAATTCGGCTTTCTTGTATGCAGGAGATTGTCAAACAAACCACGTTTCATTCAGCGCTGTAAGGATACTGCGCAGGATGGCCGCGGCTTTATTGTTGTGCTGGATGATTCCGATATTAAAAAATTGTTAGATTTTAGAAAAAATAATCGTATTAGGGAGTTGAACGATTTCCTTGAAACAGAATTCAAAAAGCTCGTAATGTGATCTTATGATCTCACAAAAGTATCTGGATCGTTATAAAGAGATTTACCGTAAGAAGCATGGAAAAGATCTATCGGATCAAGAGGCTTTGGAACAAGCGACGAAACTCATAACTCTAGTAAAAGTTATTTACCGGCCCTTACAAAAGAGTAAAGAAACGGTACGAGGCGTTGATCGCGCATACGATATCTTGTTCGACGAGATACAAAGACAGCAGAATCACGCTTGCGAAGATCAAGCATCGCATCGATGAGGACAGCCATAAATCATAAGTGCTACTATAACTATATGGAAGGTCTCGAAACTGAATCACGGCAGGATTCTTCAAAGAAACTTGTCGATTTTCTGCGTCGTACCGGTGCCCCTGACTTTTTTCAAAATGTGCTTGCAGGAAGTGAGAAAGTCCCAGATTTCGAGCAATTCAAAGATTTCTTAACTCGTATAAATGGCATAGCGCGACAAATTCCTATCAAAAATCGTGCAGTTGACGGAACGGATGTGGAAATACGGGGATTTGTGGATACCGTCAATGTATCGAGGCAAGAAGATAAAGAGCCGTTACTCAAATATGCCTACGAATCAGCATCAAAAATCAATCGCGACGAAATCAAGTACATGCTTCCCGCAGTTGTGAATGCAGTCCACTTGTTTGCGGACGGCAACGGTAGGACTAGTCGTGCATTGCACTTACTTTTAAGAGAATTCCCATCAGAGCAAGAGCGGCTGCAAAAAATCCGCACAGCTCTTGGTGAAGATGGACGCTACGATTCATATGATGTGAATCCAGGGAAGATACGACACGAAATAGAGCAAATTATTATGCGTCGGCATGGCTGGACTTTTGACGAAAATGACGAACCTGTACGTTTGGGTGCCATTGAATCGGGTGCTGCAACGGCTGAAAGCACGAGACTTGATAGCAACGATCCTATACAAAAGATGGCGAAGAACTTCTTTCGCCTTTATCAAGAGGACGTGCGTTACGCGTTGACAGCAATATACGAAGCAATCGGCAATGAGGGGGTACAAAGAATTTCAGCTTCCTACGGGGGTACGAATCGCATCTCTCCGCTCAAAATGACCACGGGCGATACGGCGCTATCTGAAGAAGAGTGGCAATCAATTATCGATAGTTTTTATCTTTTGAAGGTCGAGCATGTGGAAACTCTCGTGAACCTCTTTGTCGAACCGGATAAGTACCGCACGCCCGACAACACGCAAACAATAAAAGATCTCTTCATTCAGGAGGTTGAAGCTAAAGGGCTTTAGCACAGGGACGATAGCGACGATATTTTCTGCACCTTTCAGATTTGATAGCACGGGGGCGCAATCGGGGAACCTTTTTTGAGCTAGCGACCACCGTAAAAGAGTCCCTTTTTTTGGGTACGGGGGTCTTCCGGATCGCGGTTCCATAAAAAAGATAAAAATAGTAGTGAGTCGAGCGGTACGCAAAGTCGGCACAGCGTTGACGATTCTTTAGCACCAAAATATCTTTAGAATTCTTGCTTTAATTCGTATATGTCTTTTAGGAATGGAACAATGCTATTCCAATGCAGTACGATGTCTGCAACCACGTAAAACGAAAAACCCCGCCGCAAGGCGGGTGTTTTCGTCACGTGGCTGCGCCGGCAAGCCGCGTGGCGAACGAAGAGAGCTTTACGCGGCAACATAGTAAAATTTTGGGATATGTATTATGTATACCTTTTAGAAAACAAAAACGACAAAAGCTGGTATATCGGCTATTCAGCAAACCTCAAGCAAAGAGTTGAACGACATAAGAAAGGAGACGGAATTCGCACGACAGCGAGAAAGGAAAATTGGGAACTTACTTATTACGAAGCTTATAAAAACGAGCAAGACGCTAAGGGTCGCGAACGGTTTCTCAAGAGTGGATCGGGTCGAAGGTATTTGAAAAAGCAACTACAACATTATCTTTCAAAATAAAAACGAACCGCCGCACCACCGAGAAGGATGACACGGGGTCTCCAGTATCGGTAGCGGGCGGTGACGAGTTGAGGTGCGGTGTTACTCCTCCGGAATCATGTTGTTGATGATCGTCAGAAACTTCTGTCTGTCGAGTCCTTGCTTGGCTACCATCGAGGCTCCAGCTTGCTCAGCCATCTGATATGTAGAATCGTCCGGCGCCGCATCGGTCACGATCATAACTTTCAGTTGAGGTTTTGCGTGAAGGATAAACCTCGTCAGCCATGTTGCATTATGTCCCGGCGCCTCAAAGGAGTCGTGGTCGCGCATCCGCAGATGTCACACGGCGCTCCGGTCGCATAGTCGGTAAAGACTTTGTATTCGAAGAATCTGGCAAGAGCACATTGCGTTTCCAGGTTCAAGATAACGGCGCGCTCATGCTGACGTGGACTTCGCAAGACCAAAAGACGCATAGGCGCGCGCGTCTTCGGACCATCGGCCTTCCGACGGTTATCGGCGTGACAGGCAAACAACAATAGTGTTCCAACGCATCACTCCCGCCGCGGGTGGGAGCGATTTTTCCTTTGATGATGGTGAGCGAGGGGGGCGTGTTAGGCGCGGATCGCGAATACGACTTCGGTGAAGTTGGAGAGTATCCACAGCATCACCACAAAGACGAAGCGGTCCCATTCGCCGTGCAAAATGGCTGTACCAAAACAATAAATGACGGCGATCCCGAGGAGGATCCAGATGACGGTATTGATTGTCATGGCTGCTGCCCACATACGTTTATATTATAGCAGATTATTGTATAATGTCAATGTGCAAGAAAAGGCCCATCTGGTATCCTTTTTTGGATAGATTATTGCCGGGGTAGCTCAGTCGGTTAGAGCGGACGTTTCATAAGCGTCAGGTCGACGGATCGTTCCCGTCCCCCGGCATATAGAAAAAGCGAGCGTTTCCAAAAGGGCGAGCCCTTTGCTGACTGCGTCGTTCGGAAACGAATGTACAAGCACATTCGTCTCGCTCTCTATCCTCGTCAGACAAGCGCTAGGTCCGACGGTTTGATCCCGTCCCTCGGCATTCTTATAACAAAAGAACTGCCAAATGGCAGTTCTTTTGCTTCTTTGCGGGAGTGACGGGACAAGAACCTCTTGGAAACCCAAGGTTTTCCAACGCTCCCTTCGGTCGCTGCCTTCCTCCACGGGAAAACAAGTGTTTTCCCGACCCCTTTCCTGTTCGAGTCCCGACCGCACCAAACACAAAATCGACTGACAGAAATCAGCCGATTTCGACGTTTGCGCGAGTGACGGGACTCGAACCCGCAGCCTCGTCCGTGACAGGGACGTGCTCTAACCAGTTGAGCTACACCCGCAATGGATACAGATTCTGTACCGCTTGGGAGAACTTCTCGTGTTTCCGCGGCAGGTACAAATCTGTAGTGGAGATAGTATCGTACATTAACGAATAGAGTGCAAGACTATCTTTATGGCTGAGGGAGAGATCATATCCGCGTGCTTTGTTCCGTATAGACCCACCGTTGACGCCGTATTTTTTCAGGAGCGTATGTAAATCCATAAGGAATGTCTTGCTGCCGCAGGTGAAAACAGACTGGAGTATCCACCGAGGATTTTTTCTGTCTGCAAATTGCAATCGCTTAAAGTAAATGCAACCGTCGCCGTCGAAATAACCGCGGATAAAATGAGAGACATATTCGTCTGGAATAGCTGGTAGAGCAAGCGAATGGCTTTTCTTTGGCGTCATGCCATATTTTTGAAGATCTTCAAACATTTTCCTGCTGCCAATCTGCAGAGAATATTGCAGTTTTTCTCTCGGATTGCGTCTTATTTTTTCACCTATTGTATGGGTTGAGCCCATTGCTTGTCGCATCAAATGCAAAACAACCACATCGGTTATTCGGAAACCAATGTAAAAGCCGCCGCCTTTCGTGCGAATCATGTTTCCGTCCGCGGCGAAGAAGCCAAGTACATAGGCCATTGTAGGCGACGAAGTAGAAAAGAAGTCGTGATTAACGATTCTTCGAACAGCCATTCCATAACAATAACACAACATTATTCTAACCATCCGCTCTGATCCAGGTCCCGTCGACCGCGCAAAGTTAAAACAACAATACAAAAAGAAAACTGAGCGCAATCAAGCTCATGATCGCGGTGATCGCGATGCCGAAGAGGTTCGAGAGTGGGCTGTTGGTGCGGTGACCGAGGATTTTTTTGCTGTTTGCGATCAGAAGAATGATGATGAGCAGTGGCGGTGCAAGCAGCCCATTGATCGCGGCGGCGTAGTAGAGGAGCGTGATAGGATCGATGGGGAGCGCGTTGACGAGGAGTCCCACCAAGGTGGAAACAACGATGACTCCATAAAACATGCGTGCCTTATCGAATTTTTTCTCCAGCCCCACTTTCCAGTGTGCCGCTTCCGCAACCGCAAACGCGGCCGATCCTGCTAAGACCGGCACCGCGAGAAGCCCGGTCGAAATAATGCCGAGTGCAAACAGGAAGAAAGCCCAATCACCGGCAATAGGGCGGAGCGCTTCCGCGGCCTGCGCCGCTGACGTGACTTCGGTAACCGAGATCGTCGTCGCAACCGTCGCAATGATGAAAAACATAACGAGTTGACTGAACGTCATACCAACTGCTGTATCCACTCGCATCTCGCGGATGAATCGTGCGGTGATTTTTGGTGTTCCTTTTCCGATCTCCTTCAGCTTGCCTTTCTCTATCTCCTCTTCTACCTCTTCATCTGCTTGCCAGAAGAATAGGTAAGGAGAGATGGTCGTGCCAAGCATTGCGGTGATGTTGAGGAGGTATGCACTCGAGAGTTCGATGTGCGGCACGAAGGTCGCCCACAAAATCCGAGGCCAATCTTGCTGCACGACGAATGCCGCGACGACGTATGAGAGGAGTGAGAGCGCAAGATATTTAAGGAAGCGCGCATAGGTCGGGTAGGGGACCAGAATTTGAAGCGCGAGTGTGAAAACAGTGATCGCCGCAAGTGAGACGCCCGCGGGCAAGGGCACGATCAGGTTGATGGATTCTGCCATCGCGCCAAGATCGGCGCCGATATTGATAGTGTTTGCTATCAGAAGAAGCACGACCGCGCCCCAGAGGATGGGACGTGGATAGTGTTCGCGCATAACGCCGGAGAGCCCTTTACCCGTCGCGGCACCGATCCTGCCGCACATCTCCTGCACGGCGATCATAAAAGGAAGGGAATACGGTGCGAGCCACAGCTGGGAATAGCCGAAGAGACCGCCGGTCTGGCTGTACGTGCCGATGCCCGACGGATCGTCGTCGGCCGCGCCCGTGATAAATCCCGGTCCGAGGGACTTGATGATTTTTTGTATCGTATTTTTGATCACCCCCCAAGTATAGGCCAAAAGCACAGGCGCCCCAGGGGGCGCCTGTACATATCTCTTTTGTGGTCTCGTTTACGCCTCAAGCGCGAGAAGTGCCGCCATTGCAGCGACACCGATGAGGATGCCGAGGACTTGGAATGCGCCTTTGCCGAGGCTCGGGCTTTTGTGCAGCTCGGGGATGAGGTCCGCCATCGCGATGTAGATGAAGCTACCAGCCGTAATCGGCAACAGATAGAGCGCGAATTGCTCGCTGATACTACCCAAGACGAGTGCGATTGCAGCGCCCGCTACCGCTGTGAGTGCGGAGAGGAAGTTGTACCAGAGCGCTCGCGCACGGCTGTATCCGGCATGGACGAGTACGCCAAAGTTGCCGATCTCTTGCGGAATCTCGTGAAGGACAACCGCGATCGTCGTGGCGATACCGACTTCGGTCGAGACGAGATAGCTTGCCGCGATGATGATACCGTCGATGAAGTTATGCACGCCATCGGATACCAAGACCATGCGACCGACGGGGAGAAGATTTTCGCCCTCATGATCGGATGAGTGGTGATGGTGCCAGTGCAAGATCTTTTCGAGCACGAAGAAGAGCAAGATGCCTGCGATGACCATAAAGGAGATCATCATGGGATCACCTGCTTCCTCGTACATCTCGGGAATGATGTGCACGAAGACGTCGCCAAGAAGGGCACCGACCGCAAGCGAGACCAAAACGAAGATACTCTTATTCAGAAAATCTCGTTTGAGAACAAGCGCAAGCACGCCCACAAATGAAATGAGGCTGATAAGGAGAACGCTGAGAAGCGTATAGATGCTAATCATACTTTTCTAACTTGTGTCCCAGGAAGAGTCCCGCGGACGGTGATAAAGAAGGGGAAATAAATCTTTGAAACTTCACTATACAGTGGTATTTCAGCGTGCGCAAGTGTCCGCTGTAGCTCACAAATAATGCAACCATGACCCTCTCGGGGAGCTCATAATTGCTGATACCGTGCCCACGTATGAATATGGGTACCAAGAACATCATT
>QZIY01000039.1 GCA_003599175.1 Candidatus Parcubacteria bacterium | reverse complement strand
AATGATGTTCTTGGTACCCATATTCATACGTGGGCACGGTATCAGCAATTATGAGCTCCCCGAGAGGGTCATGGTTGCATTATTTGTGAGCTACAGCGGCGTTTTTACGTGACGAAAACTTTTTGTTAAAGTGGAAAGCTATCTTATGAATGGAGAGTTCAAGCTCAAGTCTGAATATACGCCCGGCGGCGACCAGCCGGAGGCTATTGCTGCACTCGTAAGGGGCTTCAAGGGAGGGGTGCGCGATCAGACGCTTCTTGGTGTCACGGGCTCAGGCAAGACCTTTACGGTGGCAAATATCATCCAGGAAGTCCAAAAGCCGACGCTCGTCATTGCGCACAATAAGACACTCGCTGCGCAGCTCGCCGCCGAATATCGTGAATTTTTCCCCGATGCGGCAGTGCAGTATTTCGTCTCCTACTACGACTTCTATCAGCCTGAAGCCTACGTACCGGTCACCGATACCTATATCGAGAAGGAAGCGCAGATCAACGAAGACATTGAACGTCTCCGACACTCGGCGACCCAGGCGCTCCTGACGCGCAAAGATGTAATAGTGGTCGCTTCTGTCTCCTGTATCTATGGGTTGGGAAGTCCTGTCGAGTACGAGAAGGTCAACCTGAAGTTGCAAAAAGGACAGGTGATCACGCGCGCGACGCTTACCCGCCGGCTCATTCAGATGCATTTCAAACGTGTGGCGGGTGATCTTTCGCCCGGGACATTTCGAGCACTCGGGGCAAAGGTGGAGGTGATGCCGGCAAACGAGCGTGTCATCTACCGCATCGACACGATGGCAGGGAAAATTTCAAAGATCGAAGAGATCAATGCCATCACGCGCGCGATCGATGCGGTACACGAATCTATCTTTATATTCCCAGCGCGTCACTATGTGACGCCGCAAGATGTGATCGATGCAGCGCTTGCGGATATGGAGCAAGAGTTGGCGGATCAACTTGAGCGATTTGAAAAGGCGGGAAAAATTCTTGAGGCAGAACGCATTAAGCGTCGCACCAGGCAGGACATTGCGATGATTCGCGAATTTGGGTACTGCAATGGCATCGAAAATTATTCGAGACATTTCGATCGGAGGCAGCCTGGGGAGCCGCCCTATACATTGCTCGACTATTTCCCGAAGAAAAAAGATGGCTCACCCGATTTTCTTCTCGTGATCGACGAATCGCATGTGACGGTGCCGCAGATCGGTGCCATGTATGCGGGTGACCGTGCGCGCAAGAATACGCTTGTGGAGCATGGTTTCCGACTGCCCTCCGCTGTCGACAATCGTCCGCTCACTTTTGATGAATTTGAAGAGCGTGTCGGGCAGCGCATCTACACCAGTGCAACGCCCGGCAAATATGAGCTCGAAAAAAGCGGAGAACCGGTCCAGCAGGTGATTCGTCCGACCGGGCTTATCGATCCCGAAATCATTGTTCGACCCATCGTTTCCTCGGGTGAGCCCGCCTCGACTCGCGACGGCGAGCCGACGCGAGGCGGGTATCAAGGTCAGGTAAAAGATTTCATAGTCGAAGCGGAAGCGGTCACAAAGCGCGGCGCGCGATCGCTCGTGACGGTGCTCACCAAAAAGATGGCGGAAGATCTCACGCAGTTCCTCATTGAGCGTAAAATAAAGGCTCGCTATATTCACAGCGACGTAAAAACCATCGACCGCATCGAGATCCTGACTGATTTCCGCAAAGGTGTTTTTGATGTACTGGTCGGTGTCAACCTCTTGCGTGAGGGTTTGGACCTACCCGAAGTGGAGCTGGTAGGAATTCTCGATGCAGATAAGGAAGGATTCCTCCGTAGCGAAACATCGCTCATCCAGACGATTGGTCGTGCGGCACGCAATGTGAATGGCCGCGTGCTTCTCTACGCTGACAATATTACTGGCTCCATGGAACGCGCTATCAGCGAAACCAATCGTCGTCGAGAAATACAGCTTGCGTACAACAAAAAGCACGGCATTACGCCGATGACCATCAAGACGCGCATCAAGGACATCATTGGCGACATTGAGCGCTCCCGCAAACGCGTCATCACTGATCTCGCCGCGATGGACGCGGCGGCCTTTGGCGGAGATATCAAGAAGGTGATTGCCGATAAACGCAAGCAGATGACTACAGCAGCAGATGACATGGACTTTGAAACTGCCGCGATATTGCGTGACGAAATCCGTGCGCTCGAAGAAGCAGAAAAAGCAAAGAAATAGGTATACTATTAGTACGCTATAGCGTAAGTATAGTATACGTTTGAAAGAGAGTTTCTCGGCAATAAAGCGCGGGTTATAGTTGGTTTATGCTCGAAATAAAGGAAAACGTGCCGCTCGCGCCAATGACGACGTTTGAAATCAGTGGCACTGCGCGCTTTCTCGTTGAGGTACGCACGGAAGATGAACTTCTTGAAGCAATTCGATGGGCAAGGGAACACAGCGTGCCATTCATACTTCTTTCCGGGGGAAGCAACGTACTCGTGCCGGAGTACCTTGATGCGCTCGTGATTCGCATCGTGGGAGACGAGACCGACGTACGAGGGAATACGCTCGATTCGTGGGCAGGTACTAACCTGTTTCTCTTGATCCGCTCGCTCGGTGCCAAGGGGCTCGGAGGCTGGGAAAAATTGGCGGGCATCCCGGGGACGATCGGCGGCGCAGTACGCGGCAACGCAGGCGCATTTGGCCCTGAAATCAAGGATTTTGTAATCTCAGTGCGAGCGCTCAATACGCAGACGCTTGAATTCAAAGAATTTTCCAATATGGAATGTGACTTTTCATACCGTCATTCGTTTTTCAAGGATAACCCTGATTGGATTGTCGTTCGCGTGCGCATTACGTTGGAGCCTGTAGAACCAGAGGCATCGGCGGCGCTTGCCAACGAGACGATCGCTGAACGTGAGAAGCGGCATCTCCAAAACGTGCGCGCAGCTGGTTCATACTTTATGAATCCGGTCGCACCTGCGAATATTGTGAAAATGTTTGAAGATGAAAAACAAGTAAAATCACGGGAAAGCCGCGTGCCAGCCGGATGGCTCATCGAAAAGGTGGGGATGAAAGGGGCAGTAGTCGGCGGTGCGCAGGCGTCGCCGCAACACCCCAACTATATAGTTAATACTGGCAATGCGACCGCGCATGAAGTTTTGGAATTGGCCGTGCGAATCAAGAAAGCTGTGAAGGAAAAATTTGACATCGACCTGAAAGAAGAGGCCGCTGTTTTTGTAAATAAATTCTAGCGAATATCGCAAAGAAGGAGTCGGCCGCGCGTTTGCGTGGCCGACTCGTGGGTGTCGATGATGTTGATCGTTACCAGCCGAAGCCGACGTGCTCTCGCGGCGGATCGTCGCGACGATCACCAAGGGAGGTGGGAGCGTCAGTCGTTTTCAGATTGCCGATACGCGGCAATTCGACCTCGTAGGGCCCATCTGTAAAGTACTCGATTTCGTCATCAAAAGGTTGCATCTACCCCTCCTGAACAACCGATCAGTCGATCCAATCGGCTGCCCGAATTATTTCTGAGCGCGGCAATTCCGTCAATCGATAGATTCATCTGGAATGTGGTATAGTGCCCGTGCCAACCCCTAGCGCAAGCGAGGGGTCGGAGCTATATGTTCTCCTCCGCAGGAGGCTACGGCGAAACTATGGCAGAGTCAAAAAAACAAGACAATTCCGAAAAGATCGTCATCAAGGGCGCTCGTACTCACAATTTGAAGAATGTGAGTGTCGAGATCCCGCGCAACAAAATGGTGGTGTTTACAGGCCTTTCCGGGAGCGGCAAGTCATCGCTCGCCTTCGATACGATTTTTGCGGAAGGGCAGCGTAAGTACGTGGAGTCGCTTTCTGCCTACGCGCGACAATTTTTGCGCCAAATGCAGAAACCCGAAGTGGATGAAATATCTGGCCTCTCGCCGGCGATTTCGATCGATCAAAAATCGCGCTCCAACAACCCACGCTCGACGGTCGCAACGATCACCGAAATTTATGACTACCTGCGCGTCTTGTATGCACGCATCGGTCATCCGCATTGTCCTGAATGCGGCAGGGAAGTGAGGAAGCTTTCCAACGAGGAAATTCTTGAGACGGTCCTTGAGATCGTGACGAAGTCGTCGAAGGCAGGCAGCAAGGGCGATAAAAAGCTTACTGCCGGCGTCACTGATGCAAAAATCCGCATCCTGAGCCCCGTGCTTGTTGGACGTAAGGGGGAAAACTATCAGCTTCTCTATGATCTCCTGAATAGGGGATATGAAAGGGTGATTGTCGATGGCGAGGAAAAATCGTTGCGTGAACGCATTGAGCTCAAGAAGAATTTTAAGCACGATATTTCTGTCGTCGTCGATGAGATATTCGTCTCCGAATTCAAGGATGACCCGAAGGGCACACGCGAGCGGGCATCGGAAGCGATCGAGCGGGCCCTCCACGAATCTGATGGCTTGGTATCGATTGCCGACGCAGATGGGAATACACGGGTCGTCTCGGCGAAATTCATGTGCGCTTATGATGGATTCTCGTTCCCGGAAGTCGAACCGCGTCTCTTTTCGTTCAACTCGCCGTACGGTGCGTGCCCGGAGTGTAAAGGCTTGGGCAGTAAATATTTCTTTGGCGACGAGCCGTGCGATGTGTGTGGCGGCGCGCGTTTGCGGCCGGAGGCCTTGAACGTGTTTCTCGGTACCGTGCGAGAGCCGGCCGAGCACAAGGGACCGGCAGCCGGCACCAATATCGTCACGTTGTCATCACTCTCGATTGAGGACGCGATGGAATTCTTTAATACGCTGAAGCTCACCAAAAAGGAGCAGGACATTTCGCGTGTCGTGATCAAAGAGATCACATCACGCCTCCAATTCATGCTCAATGTAGGCATCGAATACCTCACGCTCAATCGCAAAGCGAATACGCTCTCCGGCGGCGAAGCGCAGCGTATCCGCCTTGCATCACAGCTCGGATCGGGCCTTGTGGGAGCACTCTATGTGCTCGACGAGCCGACGATCGGACTCCATCAGCGCGACAATGATAAGCTCATCGAGACTCTCAAGCATTTGCGCGAGCTCGGAAATACGGTACTCGTGGTAGAGCATGATGAAGATACTATTTTTGCTTCTGACTACATCGTCGATATCGGCCCGGGCGCTGGCGTGCATGGCGGCAACATCGTTGTCGACGGTTGGCTCGACGAGCTTCTCACCGCAAAGACCAACAAAAGTGGCTCACGCACACTGGCGTATCTGCGCGAGGAGGCATCTATCGAGATTCCCGAAGAGCGTCGCACGGCGGATCGAGGCAAGATTAAAGTCCGCGGCGCCTCGAAATTCAACATGGAAAACGTGAACGTCGACGTGCCGCTCCAAAAGCTCGTCTGCATCACCGGTGTATCTGGCAGCGGCAAATCGAGCTTCCTCTATGAAATCATTCACCGCAATTTGCAGGCACGCTTCGACAAACGCTTCCGTACCGCAAAGCTCTACAATGTGAAGGAATTTAGCGGGACCGAATATCTCACCCGCGCGATTCTTATCGATCAATCGCCGATCGGTCGCACACCACGCTCGAATCCTGCGACCTATACTGGAGCGTGGACGCATATCCGCGATCTCTTTGCGATGAGCGAAGAATCGCGTGCGCGTGGATGGGGCCCGGGCCGCTTCTCGTTCAACGTGAAGGGAGGCCGCTGCGAAGCGTGCCAGGGTAATGGACTCGTGGCCGTCGAAATGCACTTTTTGCCGACGGTGTATGTGACGTGCGATGTCTGCAACGGCAAGCGCTTTATGAAAGAGACGCTTGAGGTGAAATACAAGAAAAAGAATATTTGGGAAGTGCTCTCCATGACAGTCGAGGAGGCCAACACTTTTTTCGAGGACATTCCGGCAATTTCAGATCGCCTGCAGACGCTCATTGATGTGGGTCTTGGCTACCTCGAGCTCGGACAGAGTGCGACGACGCTCTCAGGTGGAGAGGCGCAGCGTGTGAAAATTGCATCCGAACTCTACCGCCCGCTTCAAAATAAAACTATTTATCTACTCGACGAACCCACTGTCGGTCTTCACTATGACGACGTCGCGCGTCTTATCGAAATTCTCCAAAAACTCGTACAGCGCGGCAACTCGGTCGTCGTGATCGAGCACAATCTCGATGTTTTGAAGTGTGCCGACTATCTTATCGACATGGGGCCAGAAGGGGGACAAGGGGGTGGAAAGGTGGTCGCAAAGGGAACGCCTGAAGAAGTCTCAAAAACCGAGGGCTCACATACCGGCTACTACCTGAAGCGGGTGCTTAAGAAGAAGAAATAACTGTCCCCGCATCTTCATTGACTCTAAAGCGGGGCAGGGGCATAGTTGCGGCAGGAGGTGGAGCATGACGCTTACATTGCATCTAACGAAGCGGCAGCGTATCAAATTGCCGCAAGTACCCATCACAACGGTCGTGTGTCTGGCGACTATCGTAATTGCGCTGTTATATGTCGCGGCGGTGGCGCAAGTCGGCCCAGAACCCGCTGTGATCGACTTTGTCTGGCGACACACGATTCACGCGGAGATAACGGCTCAGTCCGACATATGGACGCGACTAGAAGTATTTTGCGCGCGCATATTAAGCGGCGTCATTGCAGGCATCATTCAACTCACTGTGCCACTTATTGCAGTGGCAATAGCAACAGGCGTGCTATACGTGCGTCTTGCGGGAAAACTAAGGTGAGGAAAGCGCCGTCTCAGGGGACCGGCGCTTTTCACTTTTTAATTTCTGTACTCGTCCCAAGCCTTGCCCTGCTTCAGTTCCCGCAAGTGTATTTATGTTATATTGGATCTTATGGTCGCAAAGGAAACAACTTTGAATGAACTCGGGGAAACGCTCGCATATGTCGTCGAACACATGGCAACCAAGGATGATATTGCCAATATGGCTACTAAGGATGATATCGCTGTCATACGCGCAGAAATGGCAACGAAAGCTGATATTGCCGGCATTATGGAAGAGCTTGCGGATATTAAATTACGACTTAAGACTATCGAGCCACTCGTGGAAGATCATGCGGGGCACAGCAAAGAAATAGACCACGCGCTCGAGCGCATCAGCGCGATAGAGAAGCATCTCGGATTCAAACCGAAGGCAGCGTAATCACTGTCTGTACTCGTCCCAAGCTTTTGCCTCGAGCCCCGAGCCTTGGATCTCGGAGAGGGCATGAATGAATCCTTCTGCGAGCTGTCGATTGGTGATGAGGGGCACGCGCAAGTCGATCGCCTGGCGGCGGATGGTGAAGCCATCGCTATTTTCTGCGCCGCCACCCTTGGTCGGGATGTTGATGATGAGATCCACCGTCCCCTCGGTGAGGAGCTCAGATACATTGGGCGATTTCTCTGTGCTGATCTTGAATACCTTTTCGCACTCGACGCCGTTGACCATTAAGAAGTCGGCAGTGTTTTCCGTGGCATAAATTTTGAACTTCATATCCTCAAGTTGCTTGATGGATTCGAGCAATTTGATTTTGTTTTCTTCTTTGCCGAGCGAAACGAGGACGGCCTTTTGCGGAAGCTTAAAATCGGCAGCCATCATGGATTTGACGAGTGCTTCGCTGTATGAATCGCCAAAGACCGCGACTTCGCCGGTCGAAGCCATCTCCACGCTACGCACCGGGTCGGCACCCTTGATGCGGCTAAATGAAAATTGCGGTGATTTTACGGCTACATAATCGAGATCGACCGTGCGGTAGTGGCCGGAGACGTCGTCGCCAAGCATTGCGCGAGTCGCAAGCTCGATGAAATTGTAGCCAGTCACCTTGGAGACGAAGGGGAATGAGCGTGAGGCGCGCACGTTGCACTCGATCACTTGGATGCGATTATCTTTTGCCAAGAATTGAATGTTGAACGGTCCTGTGATGTTGAGGCTCTTTGCGATTTTCTTGGTGATGTCTTTGGCGCGACGGATTGTCTCGAGGTAGGTGCGCTGCGGCGGCAAGACGACGGTGGCGTCTCCCGAGTGCGTACCTGCATTCTCGACGTGCTCAGATATTGCGTAGATCACGAGCTCGCCACCCTTGCATACACCGTCGATTTCAATTTCACGCGCGTTCTCAACAAACTTCGAGATAACCACCGGATGGTCGCTCGATACATCGGCGGCTTTTTTGAGAAACTTTTCAAGCGATTCCTCATCATGCGCAATGCGCATTGCCGCGCCCGAGAGGACATACGATGGGCGGACCAGTACCGGATACCCCATCTTCGCGGCAGACTTTTTTGCGGCAGCCCACGTGGTGATTTCGGTCCATTCCGGTTGGTCCACGCCGAGTTCGTCTAAAAGCTTTGAAAACTCGTGACGACTCTCGGCCTTATCGATGTCCTTGGGATCTGTGCCCATTACTTTGACGCCACTATTTAGAAGCTTAAGCGCCAAGTTGTTGGCAATCTGCCCGCCTGTCGATACGACGATACCTTGCGGATTTTCGAATTCGACAATATCCAAGACGCGCTCGAGCGTGAGCTCATCGAAATAGAGACGATCGGAGATATCGTAATCGGTCGAAACAGTTTCCGGATTGGAGTTGATCATGATCGTGCCCAAGCCTTTTGCGCGCAGTGTTTTCAATACCTGTACGCAACTCCAATCGAATTCCACGGATGTGCCGATGGCGTATGGCCCGCTACCAAGGACCGCAATCTGACTCGAACCTGGCTGCACGTCATTCTCGGACCCATGGTAGGTCAGGTAGAGGTAGTTGGTTTCAGCTGGGAATTCGCCAGCCAAGGTGTCGATCTGCTTGATGGCGGGGATGATGCCAGCCTTTTTGCGAATATCGCGAATCTCCAATTCTTTTTTCTTTGTAATGGTCGCGATCTGGGCATCAGAAAATCCGTCTTTCTTTGCCTTGCGCACTATACTCGGATCAAAATCGGACCTTGTCGTGAGACGATTCTCTGTTTCCATAATGTTCCGCATCTTTTCGAGAAACCACACATCGATGCCGGACCATTCGTGGATTTCTTCGACAGTGATGCCATCTCGGAAGGCTTCGGCAATAGCAAAAATGCGCTGCGTCGTCGGGTTTTGGATGTGGTCTTTGTAGTCTTTGATTTTGAAATTGCCACTCCTGTGAGCCGTGAATCCGTCGGCGCCGATATTGATCATGCGGAGCGCCTTCTGCAGCACTTCCTCAAACGATCGTCCGATCGCCATCACCTCACCGACTGATTTCATTTCGCTGCCGATCCGGTTTGCCGCGTTGTCGAATTTGTTGAGATCCCATCGCGGCATTTTGAGGACGAGATAGTCGAGCGCGGGTTCGAAGCATGCGGTCGTCTTCTTAGTGATCGAATTGCGAAGCTCGGGAAGCGTGTAGCCGAGTATCAATTTCGCGGCGACGGCTGCGAGGGGATAGCCGGTCGCTTTGGAGGCGAGCGCTGATGAGCGAGAAAGACGTGCGTTGACTTCGATCACGCGATAATCGAGTTCGCCTGTTTCTGGATGCGGGTTGAGTGCGTACTGAATATTGCATTCACCGACGATGCCAAGATGGCGAATGGTCTTGATAGCAACTTCGCGAAGACCGTGGTACTCGACATTGGAAAGCGTTTGCGAGGGCGCAACGACGATTGATTCGCCGGTATGCACGCCCATCGGATCGACGTTTTCCATATTGCAAACGGTGATGCAATTGTCTGCCGCATCACGCACGACTTCGTATTCCACTTCCTTCCAGCCTGCGAGATATTCCTCAATGAGGAGCTGTGATACCGAGCGAAATACGCCCTTAATGCGCTCTTTCAACTCCTTTTCGTCGCGCACCAAGCCGGAGCCTTCACCTCCGAGTGCAAAACCTGCACGCACCATTATAGGGAAGCCGATCTCTTTTGCAGCAGCGAGCGCTTCTTTTTCGTTGCTTGTCGCGATCGAACGTGCTGTCTTCACGTTGATCTCCTTGAGCTTTTGGACGAACAGCTCGCGATCTTCGGTGTCACGGATGACGGAAACAGGAGTTCCAAGTACGCGTACATTGTTCTTCTTCAGCACGCCGTTGGCTTCAAGTGCGAGACCGAGATTGAGTGCCGTTTGTCCACCAAATGAGAGCGCAATCGCATCGGGCTTCTCCTTTTCGATTACCTGCGCAGCAAATTCTTCGGTGAGCGGGAGGAAGTAGACGCGATCGGCAAAACCTTCGCCCGCCTTGCCCGACGAGTCAAGTCGAGGCAGGTCGGTTTGTACGGTGGCGATGTTGGGATTCATCAGCACAACCTTAATGCCTTCCTCCTTGAATGCTTTGATCGCCTGTGAGCCGGAATAATCGAATTCACCTGCTTGGCCTATCCTGAGTCCGCCAGATCCTAACAACAAAATCTTTTTAGGCTTTGTCATATTTTGTTTGCGATAAGGTCGTTGAGGAATTGATCAAATATCCATGATGTATCTGTTGGGCCCGGTGAAGCTTCTGGGTGAAATTGTACAGAGCGCCACGGTTTGGATGCGTGCTTAATGCCTTCATTCGATCCATCGTTGGCATTTTTGAACCACGGCTTCCAGTCAGAGGGCAACGTGGCCTCATCGACGGCGAAACCGTGATTTTGTGATGTGATATAGCACCGCCCTGTTTCAACGTCGGTGCAGGGGACATTTTGACCTCGGTGACCGTACGGGAGTTTGTAGGTAGTCGCCCCTGCAGCAAGACTCAAGAGCTGATTGCCGAGGCAGACGCCGAGGATCGGCTTGCCTGCCGCCATCGCTTTTTTGATCTGCTCGACGGCCGGACCGCATTTTTGGGGATCTCCGGGGCCGTTGGAGAGCATGAGGGCGTGATATTCTTCTTTGGAATAATCGTAATCCCACGGTACGCGCACGATCGTCGTTTCCGGTCGCACGAGCGAGCGGACGATATTTTCCTTGGCACCGCAATCGACGAAGATAATTCTGATCGGGCCGTTGCCGTATGTTTTCACCTCTTTGGGCGAAACCTTCGCAACGAGATTTTCCGTATTTGGATCAGAAAAAACTCCGGCTTCGCCGGAGTGAATGAGTTGACCCAATGTAGATCCCTTTTCGCGGAGCATCTTCGTAATCGCGCGCGTATCGACACCTTGAATTGCGGAGACGCCTGATGCCTTGCACCATTCAGAAAGGGAGGAAAGGGCATCATGATGGGAATAATGGGAGGAATACTCCGAAACCACGAGCCCGGCGATCTGCATCTTTTCGGATTCCCACGTCGATTTATCGGGAACACCGTAGTTGCCAATAAGCGGATAGGTGAGTACGACGATTTGTCCTGCAAACGATGGATCAGTAAAAGCTTCGACATAGCCAGTCATCCCGGTCGCAAACACGACTTCTCCAGCTACATTTACATCAGCGCCAAAGCTCTCGCCCTCAAACGTCGTATTGTCTTGGAAGATTAAGCGCATAACAAAATAGCGCCCGCCGGCGCCTGTTGTGATTCCTTCGTTGGAGTCATTAAAGCCGCAGTTTACTCCCAATCGACAAAGAAGTCAAATTGTGGAAAATGATCTGGATGAAGCGGGAAGATTTGAAGCAACTGAAAATTCCGGATTCGCCGGGCATCTATCGATTCATTGGAGCAAAAGGAGAAATCCTATATATCGGGAAAGCGGCATCACTCAAAGATCGCACCAAAAGCTATTTCTCACCCGATTTGATGAAAGGCCGCGGTGCACGAATCGTAGGCATGGTGGAGAACGCAACAACGCTTGAGTGGACGACGACTGATTCGGTGCTTGAAGCGCTGATTCTTGAGGCAAATCTGATCAAACAGCACCAGCCGCCGTACAATGTCGATGAAAAAGACAACAAGAGTTTCAACTATCTTGTTGTCACCAGAGAAGACTATCCGCGTGTTCTCGTCATTCGCGGGCGAGAACTCTTTGGCGCGGAAGGAGCAAAATTGAAAATCAAAAAGACATTCGGCCCATACCCAAGCGGCCTCCGGGAGGCGCTCAAGCTTGTGCGCCGTATTTTTCCGTATCGCGATACGTGCGTACCAAATAGCGAGAAGCCCTGCTTCAATCGGCAGATCGGGCTTTGCCCGGGCGTATGCACGGGTGAAATGAGTAAAATGGAGTATGCGGAGCGGGTGAAAGAGATTTGCACATTGTTTAGTGGGAATTTTAAGGGGTTGAAAAGGGAATTAACGGGAAAAATGCGCGAGGCCGCTAAGGCGGAAGAATTTGAAAAAGCACAGGTGCTTCGGAGACAGGTAGAAGCGCTCGAGCACATTCGCGACGTGTCGCTTATCAAGGATGAAATGCGCGTCACAGCTGGCGGCGGGACGCGCATCGAAGCGTACGATGTAGCACATACCTCCGGAGAGGAGACGGTGGGTGTGATGACGGTGGTCGCAGGAGGGGAACCGGTCAAGAGCGCATACCGCAAATTCAAAATTCAATCGGCCACAAATAATGACGTCGCGGCACTTCGGGAAATGCTCGAGCGGCGTCTGGTGCATACGGAGTGGCCATTGCCGCGCGTGTTTGTGGTGGATGGTGGCAAGGGGCAATTGAACGCGGCGCGAAAAATTTTGAAAGATGCTGGAATCGGCATTGCGCTTGTGGGCGTTGTGAAGAACGATAAGCATCAGCCAGAGCGATTGATCGGGGACGACCGCGCAATCAAAGCTCACCAGAAAGATATTTTGCTTGCCAACAATGAGGCGCACCGTTTTGCAATCTCGTGGCACAAAAAACGCAGGGCAAAACGATTGACTGCCTGAACACGCGGTATACTGCTTCCATGGCCAAGACTATCGTCGGCGTGCTTCGTGGTGGTCCGTCATCGGAATACAATCTCTCGCTCAAGACGGGAAATGCAATACTGGATCATCTCTCGCCCGAGAAATACGACTCCCGCGATATTTTCATCGACAAGAAAGGCATGTGGCACTTGCGTGGCATGCCTGTCTCTCCCATGCGCGCGCTTTCGCAGGTCGACGTCGTGCTGAACGGCTTGCATGGCGGTCCGGGTGAAGACGGCACGGTCGGGCGACTTCTACAAAAAGCGGGCATTCCCTATGCAGGATCGCGCCCCTTGCAGAGTGCGATGGCGCTCAACAAAATTCGTGCGCGAGAAATTCTTGAACGATCGGGCATCCTCATGCCGCGTGCGATGTGGTTTACGCTCAAAGATGAGGTGACGACGGGTGAGATGGCGAAGATGACCTTCGCCCTTTTCCCGCCACCCTATGTGATCAAGCCGCCACTCGAAGGCGCTTCGTATGGCATCAGGGTAGCGAAGCACCTCGTCGATCTCCCCGATATGCTCGGCGATGCGCTCGATCAGTATGGGGCCGTACTGGTGGAAGAATATATTCGCGGCCGAGAAGCGAGCGTGGGACTTATCGAAAAATTCCGCAAACAGGATCTCTATGCGCTGCCACCTGCACGTACGCTTATGCCGGAAGGGTGGCGTATGCTCCATCCTTCGCATCACGAAGAGGGGACACTGCACCATTTTGTGCCGAGCGATTTTACCGATGCGCAAAAGCGCTACCTGATGGACACCGCAAAGAAAGCACATCGTGCGCTCGCCTTGAATCATTTTTCACATGCAAATTTTCTCGTCACTCCGCACAAAGTGTATCTGCTCGAAATCGATGCACTGCCTGGGCTCTATCCTGGAGCCGCATTTCCCAAAATGCTCGATTCTGTCGGTGTATCGATGAGCGATTTTCTCGATCATTCAATCTCGCTTGCACGCAATTCGTGAAAAAAGAGGGCGGGCCCCAACGATTCGTCGTTGGAACCCGCTTCGAATGTACGCATTTTTAACCCATCGCGGATCTGCGTGCCGCCAAATCGATGACGTCGCTGTTCTCCGTCTCTGATTCTTCCGGTTCTTCTTCTGGTTCGGGAGGGGATAGTTTAGCGATCAGGTCGTTGAGACTATTCCGCGTCTCCTTCAGACGTTCGCAGAAGAACATGATGTCTCCCACACTCCGTCGCCCAGCTATCATCCCGCTCAGGTCGTCTAGCTCTCGTGTGAGCCCTTTTGCGCAGTCGTCGTCCAGTTGTACACACATCGTACGCGCCCTTATGAAAAGACCATGTGCTACAGAACGTAAAAACCCCTCCCTCGAGGGGCGGGTCGATGGCTACCTTGCGGCGGCTACCAACATGCAGGAATTTTCACACAAAAAACACGTTCCGCAATCCCATTATTCATGAGTGTTTTCACTCGAGCGCAACAGGCAATCTTCATCAGATTGTGCCACAATATCACCGTGCATCTCAAGCTAGGGAGTGAGTGATATGCGTAGGTTGCTTTGTGTTCTTTTCTCCGCACTAGTGTTCTTTGCGACAGTGCTTCCGGCTGCGGCGCAGTATCGTCGGCATCATGGCGGGCATCACTGGGGTGGTCACTATCATCATGGCTGGCATGGTGGACACCACCGACATCGTAGCGGCATCGGTCCTGGCGCAGCGGCTGCCTTGGGACTCGGCGCGCTTGCTCTCGGCGCCGCGGTGGGTGCAGCAGCAGCCCAAGCGCCCGCAGCGACGCCGTGCTATTACCCCTACGGTTATCGGGATGTGTGGCATTCCGGGCTCGGCCAGTGGCTCCGCCAACCGTGCTAATGGCATAAACGCCGTCCTTTCGAAGCATTTTCTTAAACCTATAGGGGCTCCGCCTCTATAGGTTTTCTATATTCTGCAACCCCGGTGTTCATGAGTACACCTGCTCTAATTTCTTGGGGAAAATCAAAATAGCCATCGAATTCGAGAGTATGATATATCATACTAAGCGTATGAAGGTTAAGGCGCGCGAGATCCCTAGTGAGCAACGCATTGAAATTCTGGATGCTCTTTATACCGCCGCCGGGACAGTAAAGGGTCGAGCGGCAATGAAAACCTTCTTGCGAGATTTATTGACCGAGAGCGAACGCATCATGCTCGGTCGTCGGATTCTTATTGCTCGAAAGCTCATCGCGGGTGAGACTTTTGAGGAAATCAACGAAGAATTGCACGTGGGCAGGGATACTGTTTGGAAAGTGCAGCGTTGGCTTCAGGATCAGTTGCCAGGATATGAAAATGCCATTGCCGATATGGAAAAAGAGTTTGCGGCAAGGAAGAAAAAGTATGAGGACAAGCGGCTTTATGCAACCAGTGCTTTATACAGACTCAAAAAGAAGTACCCACTCCACTTCCTCCTGTTCCCAACGCCAAAACTCAAGGATTAGTAGTATGATATATCATACTCTCGAAGCGGGTTGCTGATTAGCGATAAATTGGTACATTTCTCGATGCGGGCCCTTAGCTCAGTTGGTAGAGCGCCACATTTGCAATGTGGATGTCAGCGGTTCGAATCCGCTAGGGTCCACCCCAGAAGACTTCGAGGCAGCAAACGCCTCTTTTGCCTTGAAAACACTTGATATCTTAGGAGTTCCAAATATTTGACCGTCAAACGTCAATCCGGAAGGGAATTGGAACCATTGAAGGCGTATTTGCAGCGATAAATCAGCATTTCGCCACACGCTGCTAGGCCTCAGCAGATATCTCGCTGCGAACTCCACCGCTTCCTCGGGTGAAACGTCAACATTTCGCAATCGAGCAAGACCTGCGTATATGTCAGTAGTCTCACGCTCCATGCGGTCTAGCTGTTGCTTTAATACCGCGTCACTAACGATGCCTTTAAGATTTTTTTGTATAAGCGCGGTTTGTTCTGCTTCGAGCGCCTTCAACCGCACCTGCAATTTGGCGACAGTTACTCGTTCATCAGCGGTTGCCTCATGGAATTGCGTCTTTACTAAACGCTTTAGTTTATCAATGTGCGATTCTTTGAACGCGAAAGAGTCCATAAAGGCTGCAAATTGTTTTTCAAAATCGTCGCGCGGGTAATTGCTGCCCTTCATGCTGAACCGATAGTACGGATACCTGCCTTTTGCAAAACTGCCGGTAAGCTTTAGCCCTTCAGGGTTAAATACAAATCGTCTGAGTGGGAAGGCGGCGTTATCGCGCTTGTACTCTGCCCTCAATTTTCCTCTATTTCGTAGTGCCCGCTGCACTTGGTTGAAAAGCTCCTCACTCACAATAGATTCAAACTGTCCCTTGTGCGATTCTCCAAACTTTTCGATGTGGCCGGCATAAACTCTATTGCGAAGCATTTCAGGAAAATACTGCTTCGAAACGGGTTTACCTGATGGAGTTAACAAACCCTCTTCGACCATTCGACGTCGAACGTCTTCAGTTGCATAAAGCCCTGTTGCTACTAACTCGAAAGACTTTCTAACAATGAAAGCAGTCTTATTGGGAGCAATGGTGGGCTTGCCGTTGTATGTCGCGCCATTTGAGTAGCCGATAGGTGCACCCCACACATAGCGACCTTCGCGCATTGCTTGAATCATTCCGTTAGTGCATCGTTCTGCGCGGACGTCATTATCTAACTGCGCGATGTTGGCCATCATGTTTTCCATGAATCGACCAGTAGGCGTATCTGTTATTTGCTCGCTCGTTGATTTGATACTCACTCCATACTTTTTAAGCAAGATACGAATCTGACTGTAATCATCAGTATTGCGAGAAAGACGGTCGATCTTGTAAACAATAACGGCGGCAATAGCGTGCTTTTTTTGTGCGCATTTATGCAGAATCTTTTGTAGTTCTGTGCGATCAGCAGTTTTGGCACTCTCGCCTCGCTCTATGTGAACGTCTTCGTCAGACACCGAATAGTCATTCTTTTGTGCATAATCTCTACAGATTTTTTCTTGCCATTTGAGACTGTTGCCTTCGTCTGCTTGCTCCACAGTAGAAACGCGACAGTAGATGACCGCACGCTTTTTATCCTGATTATTTTCGTGCTTCATATCTCTTTTGTTTCAAATAGGATTCGACAAGTAGCTGTGCGAGGTATTTAAGAGCCGCATCTTCACCATCAATTATAACGCCCTCTGATGGTTGAGATGGCCTCTTTCGGGACAATACCTCGGAACGAACCATAGGTGCTAGCGAGGGCTATTTTTTGCGCCCACAGCCCCGTTTAGACTCCTATTTCCGTACGCCTCAGCATCTTTTTTTTCTTGCGACAGACTTACCAAGTGGCGAACAATCGCCTGTCTGTCTTTCCGCTCGTAGTCTTCCTTATCGACCAGCTGTGTGAGGGCACGGCTTACCCTTTCAGCGCTGAAACCCTGCTGTTTAACAGCGGCGGCTAAGTTGAGCAAACTGCTCACATTCGGCCGCGTGATTTGGAAGTTGTTAAACCTCCTTTCAATACTTCGCATGGCATTTATAGCTAAATGAATAAAGCCCGCTCTTAGCTTGGCAGGTTCCACTGCGAGTGACCTGCAAAGCCAAGAAGGGGCTTTGTGCGCAGTGGTTATGTGCAAACTAAAAACGAGGCGCATTCATGCCTCGTGTGCTGCTGTCTCGACTACAGACCAGCACAACAAAGCAATGATTGCTTGGCTTGCTGGTATGCGGCTGCCCATTGGTCTTATGCCTACTCCACCGCTCATGTCCGAAAGAAACCTGGTGCGAGAACCTATGTCCATCAACAATAGCACCAAAATTTTTCTTTGTCGACTATTTCTTTTTCCACAGTCTAATTCGATGCAGAAAATCGAACATTATTTTCGAGCCTACGTGATCTTGTCTCTTTACTGGACGCGGTTTGGCTCTACGCAAAGCTAACGCGCCACTCTCAGTGAGTACAAACGTATCCGTTTTATTTAATTCATCCTCAGACCGGTTCAACGACGCTTTTGCCTTTGCCATTTCAGGTTTCCCGTGAGCTTTAGCAAACTTGAGAACTCTTCGATAAATATCGCTGACAGTGGTAGCGAGCATCTCATGGTTTTTGTGTGGCGGTTCAGAGAAAATTCGGTTCCAATCCTGAAGTATTTTTTGCTCGGAATCACCTTCCATATCTCAATTTGACTACGAAAGTCTAATTGCAATAGTAAATGTAATCGTTGTTGATCCTGTAGCGCTGTGACTCTAATGGGCTTAATTCTGCGCTTTCTTTTCGCTGAAGGTCTGCAACATCTGCCTCGACGGCGCCTCCAGATTTCCCGTCAGGATTGAGGCGGGCCGCTGCTATGAGTGCATCATATTTATCCTCCACGTCTTGTATTTGAATTTGAATTGCGTGCATATCATCTTTTGCTTTTTGACAAGATTCCTTAGTTGCGCTGGCGGCGGCTATCTCGTTCTCAATTTCCTCTATTTCACTATTAGTTAAACAAGTTTGAGTGTTCCTGTAGAAAGTCTTGCCTTCAGGGATGCTAGATTGTAAGCCCAAAATATTGGGACAGAGATCATTTGCCTGCGTCTCTAAGACGGTGATAGTGGCCGTGCAGATATTGGAAGAAGAGGTAAGGCCCACAGGTACCGTGCTTTGGATTCCCTCGATGTTCAAGCAAACGTCAGCAATACTCACTGATTGCGGGACAGCAATTGGGTCGGCCACTATCGTTGCAGAGGATTGTATTTTAGTCGATGTCGTTTTTTTCTGTTCTGTATTGCTCGGTGTTTCAACAGTTGTTCGCGACTTGATGGATGAAGTTGCCGTATCGGGTGTGGTGGTAGCGACAGTGGGTGCCGTCGCAATAACCGTGGATTGTGACGTTTCTTGCCCAGCGGGTGCTCTACTCACGTTTTGCGCTATAAGATAACCACCTCCACCAAAGATTGCGGCGCTTATGACAACCGCTATTAAAATTGGAATTTGAATAAAACCTCTCATATAAAATCTTGGTTAAGTATAAAGCCCGCCGCTAGGAGGCCCAAAGGCCCTATAGGAGTTTCCCCCTATAACGCGTTCAACGCCCTAAACGACGGGTTTTCTACGTTGAACGCGTTTTCCACGACCATGCCGTTGTTGCCAACGGTTTAGGTCGCCACCCTTACGGGTCGATATTCAGTTGTATTGAAAAGCGTACCACGGGTGTAGAAAGCATGGAAGAACCCCGTAGTCGCTTCAAGCAGCTATAGCTGGCCACTTTTTTGCTCAAGTATTGTCTCTAATTCTGAATCTGAGAGTCCGCTTAGAATTGGAATGGGCAATACAGAGTCCGACAAATCTATCTTGGAAGTTTGAGGTGGTCTTCCAAATGCTCGATCAAATAGCTCACGTGCAGCAGCAATGTCTCCTTTCTTGGCTTTCTTCAAGAGAGCAGCACCTATGGGTTGAATTTCTCGTAAAACCATTTCAGAAAGAATTCGTCGTGCTTCTTCCGCATTTTTCGCTGCAAAGCCCTGCTTGCGCCCTGCTCCTTTTCTGTAGCCACCTCTCATACTTTGATAAGATTCAAACCCATGTCCCATATAAAGAATATAGTAGACGAGATGAAGGGCGAGCTGAAGAGTCGCAAATCAACTCTCTCTGATCATTCCGAGGAATGGCTGAAGTTGCACTGGATGCTTGAGACCACGGAATATCTGTCATTCGCTGTTGATTCCTTAGACGAGATAGGAAATATTTATCGTTCACTTTACAAATTACCCAATGAAGAATTTCACAAGAGTCAGGATTTTGTATATAAAAAATACCGAGAAATTGTGTATCACACACGCTCTTTCTACGAATCGACATATATCTATTGCTCGGGTCTGCATTCATCGGATATATCTTTAGTATCCTCAGAGGAATTCTTTTCTGAAGCATATTCGGAACTCGTATTCGTATTTAGGTTACGAAATCTATTCATAGTTCATCCCACTAAAATGGCGAGGACGTTCCGCGAAGCTGTAAGGGTATATGCATTGCCGGACGGTGAAATGTTTCTACCAAGCATTTCGTCAAACCATCTGTATAGTGACGAAACGCGTCGCAAATATTTCTTTTCGGCAAACTCTCACGACGAGTTTGTTGCTCAAAGAGACACGTTTCTCTCAATGCTCCGTCAAAAAATAATCCAAACTGGAAAGGGTGACGGATGGCAGCGCTTGATGAGCCAGCTCTCTGCAGAGGAATTCGAGAGAATGCAGATGCTCGGAGCTCCTGACGTGAATCAGAGTGAATATGCTCGAGAACTAAAGGCTCTCCATGAATTGGCTCTTTCGCGTGTGGCGAGGTCATAATTCTAATCCCACTCATAGTTCTAATTCATTCTGGTAGTCACACGAAAGCCAGATCCGCGCGATTAATGGGACTTTTTTCAATGCCTTGCAGTATTGTGCTGAGCTGCGTGCACTCTAGAGCAAATGAGTTCCAAAACTCACTACTGAAGTCCATGAGAGAACATCGTGAACGAATGGACCCTAGCGCAGAAAGGGGTCAGGAAAACATGTTGTTTTCCCGTGGAGGAAGGTTTGGGAAAACCGTGGGTTTCCCAGACGCGTAGGGTCCATCAAGCATCATCCGTTCTTCATTTGAATTTTGAGACCTTTACTGTATCGTGATTATGCGTGCGCACGCGTTTTTTTGCTGCTATATGAACGAAAACTCATCACGAAGCCAAGAGTGGAAGCTGCACCTCGAACGGGACTTTTTGGCTGCATACGAAGAGCATGCGGACCCGCTTTTTCGCCATGTGATGCTGCGGGTGCGCGATCGCGAGCACGCACGCGACGTCGTGCAGGAAGCATTTAGCCGCACCTGGCTCTATCTTTCGGAAGGTAAGAGCATCGAATACATGCGCGCATTTCTCTATCGAGTCGCCAACAACCTGATCGTCGATGCGGCGCGCAAAAAGAGATCCTCGTCGCTCGAGAAAATGCAGGAAGAAGATGGGTTTGAGGTTGTGGATGAGTCGGTCAAAGATCCAGCGATCATCCCTCAGACGCGCGAAGTCGTGGCGCATCTCGAGACGCTCGATGAGATTTATCGCGTCGCGATCACGAAGCGCTTTTTTGAAGAGAAATCACCCAAGGAGATCGCCATTGAACTCGGAGTCTCGGAAAACGTGGTATCGGTGCGCATTCATCGTGGCATCGAGCGTCTGGGGCGGCTTATGAAGAAGAGCCCTGCTAAAGCGTAACTCGTTATTCGGCGGCGCAGCGCGTCAGCGGTACCCGTTAAGCGGTTTACGGCCGCTCGCCGCATGCCCCACATCGATACGCGTCGCGCTGCCGTACTCCTCTTGACGCTTCTTTGGCCCCATGCGAGCATGTTGGTAATGTACGTTTCTGTCGGCAGGTCTTGGACCGGGGCTAGCGGAAGGGTCGTTTACAGGTATTAGTTAGTTAGCTAGTTCAAGACAAGAGAGCACGTTTAAAAAGTCCATCTACATCGTTGCGGAGCCTCTGCGTCGCACTTGCCGTACACTTGTACGTCTCGTGCACCGCTTTCTCCGCGCCTCGTATCTGAAACTTTTTAAACACGCTCCAAAAACTCACAATGGCAAAGAAATTGTTTGTTGGTGGTCTTCCTTACTCGACCACTGACGCAGAGCTCCAGGAGGCATTCGCGCAAGCGGGCGCTGTCGACTCTGCAGTGATCATCATGGACAAAATGCTCAATCGCTCGAAGGGCTTCGGTTTCGTCGAAATGGCGAACGATGAAGATGCCCAGAAGGCGATCGACATGTGGAACGGCAAGGAATTCGGCGGTCGCACGCTTACGGTCAACGAAGCGCGCCCGATGGAAGCCCGCCCTCCGCGAAATGGTGGCTTTGGCGGCAACCGTGGCGGTGGCTACGGCGGCGGTCGTGGCGACAGCCGCGGCTGGTAGTTCAACTGCACGCTTACGCTATGAACGGCCCCGCAAAAGCGGGGCCGTTCTGTGTCTGCAACAGTAGGTAAGTACAGAAGGTGCTGCTCGTCTCATGCTACATAGCAATCTGTGGTATTTTGATGCAGTATTTTATAAAACAGTATGAAAGGGCAGGAACGACTCACTGAATACGAGCGCGATTCGATTCGTGCGCACCTGAAGCACTACATGAGTGCTCATCCCGCACGGGCGCCTTTGTATATCCGAGCGCTCGATTGGAGTGATCGAGCATTTGGACAGAGCGGCACCGGCGCTTTCGGCTACACTCGCTTTGCCGGCGCGGCACTCGTACTCGTCCTTTTTGCGGGAGCAGGGACTTCATACGTAGCACAGACAGCACTTCCCGGTCAGGCGCTCTATGGTGTGAAGGTCAATATCAACGAAAAAGTAGCGGGTGCGTTTGCGACCACGCCGGTAGAAAAAGCAGAATATGCAGCCGAACTCACGGCGCGACGCCTTGAAGAGGCAGAAGTACTCGCAGCGTCAAATCAGCTCACACCTGAAGTGAGTTCAGAAATCCAGGCACGCATCGATGAGACGGCAGCCGATTTCAACGGTTCGGTTGCGGTCCTTGCAGAATCCGAAAATGGCATTGATGTTGCAGAAGACGTACAGCTCGATCTCGAAGCAACGCTCTCTGCACATGCCAACGTGCTCGCAGCACTCACCGAGACCGTACCGGAAACGAAAGTCGCACTTGAGCCGATCATTTCGAGCGTCGAGACACATGTCGCCACCGCGCGCAGTGCTCGCTCACGCCCCGTCACGGTCACACTTTCGTTTGGAGCAGCTCCGGCTGAGGCGGTAGACAACGAACCGGCTCGCGCCGCTGCCACGAAGAAGCAGGAAGATGCACAAGCAGCGCTTGGACGTGTACGCACGCTCGCGAGCGAAGCTGATGCGTCGTCTTCGGTGCAGATTTCGCAGCGCACACTCGAAGTGGAGGTGGCCGCACAGGAAGGCGAGGGCTACCTCAACACTGGTGAGTATGACAAAGCGGAAGATTCTTTCGACCGCGCAATCCGCGCCGCTACGCAAACGCAGGTAGAAACAAATATCATGTTGGAGCTCCAAAAAATCCTACCCGCATTTCCCATTGAAGTTGAGGCGACGAACACCGTGGAGGTGGATGGTGTTTCAGAAATCGGCGATGTGTTGGGTACGACGACAAAGGAGCAGAAAGGTCGTCGCAACGATCGTTAACTTCACTATCCCCATTTTTGTGTCATTGAGAGCGCGTAAAACGCTGAGCATCGTTCATAATAGGAGGGATGTTTTCCTCTCACACACGTATCTTTAAATGGGATTCCTTGCTTTTGTGGGGTGTGGGCATGTACGCCACGCTTGCGCTCGTGTGGCGCTTCCTCCTCTTGTATGGAATCACAACGGGGCTCGCGTCGCGGCTCGTCATGCTCTTGGTGCTCGTCATTGTTGCGACACTTGCCGGGCACTCGCTGCGTTATGCGAAGGCTTTGGATATTTTGCCGTACGCAATCGGCTGGACACTGATCGCGGTCGCTCTCGATAAGCTCATTGTTTTCCCGATTGAGGGCATCGCGATGTACATGGATTGGAATATTTGGGTTGGGTACATCCTCCTTCTCGTCATTCCGCTCCTCGCGCCGCACCTTCGCTACCAGCCAGACGAGCCATCGATAACATGAGCCACATCATCGAACCTCGTGATGCGGCTTTTGCACTCCTCCTGCATCGTTTCTTTGTCCGCTTTGCAAATACCGCGGTCTCCGCATTTGTCTGGATCATCCTTTTTCTCTATTTTGCAGAGATCGAGCCGACGGTCGTCCACGCGGTCGTCCGCACCTTCCTCTTGTACGCACTCGCACAGACGGTCACCATGCTCGCGGCACCACTCGCGCTTCGCGTCATCGGCGGCAACATGCTTCGCGGCCTCGTCTTCGGTACGCTTTTCTCTGCGGCGGCACTCGCATACATGGGTGCGCTCGCTTCGGGCGTCTTTCCGCAAGGCGCCGCGGTCATCGGCATTCTTCTTGGCCTCTATCGTGCGTTCTATCGCGCGCCGTACGAGCTCGAGCACCGCGCCGTGGCACCGGGAGTGCAGCCGCTCTATGCAGTGGAACTTTTCCTCGGTGTCACGCCGTTTCTTGCGGGCCTCGCTGTAGTAATGGGCATTTGGTACCCGTACCTTCTCTTCCTTGCTGCCGGTATCAACCTGATCGCACTCATTCCGCTTCTTTTTACCCTCCACGTCCACGAGACGTACTCATGGGGCTATCGACAAGCATTTGCGGAGCTTATTTCGAACAAAAATCAGCCGCTTGCGGTGAGCGGTGTCTTGGCGGGTGCGGGTGGTGCGCTCCTCTTTCTCATCTGGCCGATTTTGCTCTATTTTAATCTCTCACCGAATCCGCTGATACTTGGCGCCGCATTTTCCGCTGCGCTCCTTACGGTCTTGGTATTTCGCGGCAGACATGCGCGGGTCCTTATCGATCAGCACGCGGATGGTGCGACGTATGTCGATGAATACACCGTATTGAAAGAGATGGCGCTCGCCGCCGGGCGGCTTGTGGTGAGCATGTCTGCCGCAGTGGGCATCATGATCTTGATTGCTTAGAGCCCATCCACTATCTTTTCGGCCCTGAATAATTGATACAATATCGAGTATATTAGCCATCTAATATACTTCCATGAGGAAAACATACCCGAGTGAT
>QZIY01000019.1 GCA_003599175.1 Candidatus Parcubacteria bacterium | reverse complement strand
GCGGCGGAGTGTTTGCTGTTCTCCGCCCCAGGATCTAGCATATCAAACACCGGAATATGGCTTCAGTGCACGCGCTTGACAGGGTTTATTGGTAGCAAAATGAACATTCATTGACAGTACAGAGGACGAATTGTAGTGTTGCTCGCGATGGGAGTTTCTAGTATCACCATACGCGGAGTACAGAAGCGCTTTGATGAGGTGGAGGCGCTTCGCGGCATTGATCTCTCTATTGAAAAAGGCACGGTACTCGGACTTCTGGGCCCAAATGGGGCAGGGAAGACGACGCTCATTCGCATCCTCACGACACTCATGCAGCCCGACGAGGGCAGCGCCACTATTGAAGGATTTGATGTGGTAGAACACGCCGATGAAGTGCGCAAGATCATTGGTCTTGCTGGTCAATACGCGGCGGTGGATGAAAATCTGACCGGCCGAGAAAATCTGATCATGGTCGGACGCTTGTACCATCTTTCTCGCGCGGAAGCTGCGACTCGCGCAGCTGAGCTTCTCATTCAATTCGATCTCGATGAGGCGGCCGATCGTTCGCTCAAGACGTATTCCGGCGGCATGCGTCGCCGACTCGACTTGGCAGCGTCACTCGTGAATCGCCCACCCGTACTTTTTCTCGATGAGCCGACGACCGGTCTTGATCCGCAATCTCGCTTGGCGCTTTGGAAAATTATCCGCGAACTCGTCGACGATGGCACGACGGTCCTCCTTACCACGCAATATCTCGAAGAAGCCGAGAGAATGGCGCATCGCATCGTGGTGATCGACCGTGGGTTGGTGTTGGCCTCCGGCACGCCGGCAGAACTCAAATCGTCGCTCGTCGATATTCTCGAGCTGCACCTGGCGGATATCGCGCAGGTCAACAAAGCCACGGCTGCGGTACGCGCTGCGGGAGGCATCGACATGCAGGTGAATCTTGGAGAACAGCTCATCACTGTGGCGCTCATCGAAGGCCCTGGCATGTTGCAGAAAATCATCCGCTCGCTTGATATCGCTCGTGTCGAGCTTGCCGATCTCACCGTGCGTCACCCGTCGCTCGACGATGTCTTCCTCAAATTAACAGGTCACAAAGCAGAGGTATGACCCGGTACATGAACACATTCAAATGGCTCCTCTCGGATACGCTCGTCTTGGTGGAGCGTAATTTGCTCAAATACACGCGCTTGCCGCAGCTCCTCGTGTTCTCCACCATCCAGCCGGTGATGTTCCTACTTCTCTTCACCTTCGTCTTCGGAGGTGCAATCAGCGGCGCGACGGGTTCGTATATCAATTTTCTTTTGCCGGGCATTTTGGTGCAAACCGCAATCTTCGGCTCGATGCAAACGGGTATTGGATTGAGTGAAGATCTTTCAAAAGGTCTTATCGACCGATTCCGATCGCTGCCGATGGCGCGCAGCGCGGTCCTCGCGGGCCGTACGCTTGCCGATATGATGCGCAATGTATTTGTCGTGATCCTCATGTTCATCGTGGGGCTCTTGATCGGCTTTCGCCCCGAGGGAAGCGTCTCCGATCTCATGACGGCATTTGCCATCGTGCTTTTGTTTGGCTTTGCGTTTTCTTGGATATCGGCGGCGATCGGTATGGCGGTCAAAAATGTCGAGACCGCGCAGGTGGCAGGATTTATTTGGGTCTTCCCGCTGGTATTTACAAGCTCAATTTTTGTGCCCGTAGAAACGATGCCGGGCTGGCTCCAAGCATTTGCCGCTGGTTCTCCTGTCACCATCACGGTCGATGCGGTCCGCGCCCTCGTATTGCATTCAGCCCCCGCCGCCGATGCCGCCCGCTACTCCCTCGAAGCACTGGCCTGGATCATTTTCCTCCTCGTAGTCTTCATGCCCCTCGCGGTCTTCCTCTACCGCCGCTCGTAGGTGACGAGATGGACCTCACAATTCGCGATGTCGTCCTCGTTGATGCGACCGCATGAATGAGGATGACATGTTTGCTGTAAACAGGATGGGAGATGCATGAGCTTGATGTGGCTGGGAGGTGCTATAGTTTTTTCATTGCTTCATGAGGCAATTGCTGTATGCCGACTGACACCATAGAGCGGGAGCTCTCGCGCGGTGAGGATGTCTCGATTATCAATATTGTCGATTATCTGATCGCTCGCGCGTATGCGAGTAAGGCGTCGGATATTCATATTGATCCGACACGCGACGGAATGCGCGTGCGTATGCGTGTCGATGGCGTACTGCATGATGCATATGTACTGCCGAGCGATATTAGATCGGAAATCATTGCGCGCATAAAAGTACTCTCGCACCTGCGCACAGACGAGCATCAAATGCCGCAAGATGGGCGTTTTCATCATGAGTTCCTCTCTGGCGATACACTCGACGTTCGCGTTTCCATCGCACCCACGTACTACGGCGAAAATGTCGTTCTCCGTCTCCTATCGGGGTATGCGGAAGAATGTTCGCTCCAAATGCTTGGCTTAGCGGAAGACGATATCAAACGCATCACTGCGGCAATCGAAAAACAGTCAGGCATGATTTTAGTGACAGGTCCGACGGGGAGTGGCAAAACAACGACGCTCTATACGCTCATGCGGATGATAAATACACCGCAAGTATCGATCGTATCGATTGAAGATCCGATCGAATATTCGATCGATGGTGTGCTGCAGCTTCAGGTGAATCCGCGCGTTGGCCTCTCGTTTGCAAATGGACTGCGCACGATTTTACGTCAGGATCCGAACATTATTATGGTCGGAGAAATTCGTGACGCCGAAACCGCAGCGATCAGTATTAATACCGCGCTCACGGGACATCTTTTGCTCTCGACGCTCCATACGAGCGATGCCGCTACGACCATCCCACGTCTTCTTGATATGCGAGCGGAAAATTTTCTTGTCGCTTCTACATTGCGACTTTCGATCGGACAGCGTCTTGTCCGTAAATTATGTGAGCACTGCAAAGTACGCGAAAGGATAGGGGGCGATGCGTGGAAGGCGCTCTCTCAACTGGCCTTACATAATCTGTTCGAAGAAACGAGCGATGTGTATAAAAATGTAGGGTGCGGAAACTGCGCGGAGACCGGTTTCGTGGGGCGCGTGTGCATTGCGGAATGTCTCGTCGTCGATGACGATATGCGCGATGCGATTTTGCGTCGCGCTCCGGCAGCAGAACTCAAGAAAATTGCACTCGAGAGCGGCATGACTACTATGCTCCAAGATGGATTCCAAAAAGTGCTCAATGGTACGACGACTATCGAAGAGGTGTTGCGCGTTATTCATGATTAGCTTGCGGACGCGTCTTCATGCTCGCGATCGAATTTTTTTTGCGAAACAGCTTTCGGTTTTGATGGCAGCTGATGTGCCGCTTTCCGAAGGACTTGCCATACTTCGCGATCAGAATCATTCAAGAGGCCTTTCTTTCATGCTCGAGAGCGTGCTTAGAGACGTCCGCAACGGTAAATCACTCGCCCGAAGTTTGGGGCGATACAGGAGTCCTTTTGGCGAATTTGCGATCGGAGTGATCGCCATCGGGGAGGCAAGCGGTACATTGGGGCAAAATCTTGAGTATCTTGCATACGAGCTGAAGAAACGTCAGGCGCTCAAGCGCAAAATCGTTGGCGCACTTTTGTATCCGGCGCTGATTACTCTCGCTACGCTCGTATTGACCGGTTTTCTCGTACTGTATTTGTTTCCGAAATTGATGCCGGTTTTTCTGTCGCTTGAGATGCAGCTGCCCCTCTCCACACGCATCGTGATGGGAACGAGCCAATTTCTCACTCGCTATGGCTGGATTCTGATCCTGTTCGCGATCATTGTTGTTGTACTTGCTGAGGTGGCGAGGAAGCGCTACAGCCGTGTCGATCGTGCGCTCGCGAGGTTATTCCTGCACATGCCGCTGGTGCGTACTTTTATACAGCGGTACTACATCGCGCAGAGCATGCGATCGCTCGGGCTCCTTATGAAAAGTGGCATGCCGCTTTCGTCGGCGCTCTTTACGCTCTCCGAGCTCACGCGCAATCCGCTCTACAAAACGGCGTGGGAGGAGATCGGCAGCGATGTGAATCGTGGCGAACTCATCTCGGATGGTCTTAAGAGCCGGCCCCAACTCTTTTCAAGCTTGGCGGTCAACATGGTTGCGGTCGGCGAGCGTGGTGGCGATTTGCCGCGTTCGTTCATCTATATTGCCGAAGCACATGAGAGTGAGCTCGATGAACAGGCAAAATCATTTTCCACGATTCTCGAGCCGGCCTTGATGATCTGTATGGGAATCCTGATAGGTACGGTCGCAATTTCCATCATTACGCCGATTTATGGACTTACGCAGCATTTACAATCGTGACGGTTTTACGCTTATCGAAATCTTGATCGCAACTGGCGTCACTGTCATGCTTTTTGCTGTTGGACTTGTTCTGACAATCGGCGATTTTCATGGAAGCACTTTTAATCAGGAGGTGGGGGAAGCGATTGTGCTTCTGCAAGCGGCGCGGTCGAAGGCAATGAATAATGTTGATGGAATGCCGCATGGTGCGACGGTGGACGATACGGAAATTATGTTCTCTCAATTAAGCGGAGATGCGGCGTCAACAACAATTGTGATTGTTGACGAACAGCGTGGCATATCGAGGACTATTTCTGTCAACGCGGAAGGCCGAATCAGTTGGTAATAGTATGAGCCGCGGATTTAGCACGCTCGAACTCATGATTGCTTTCGCTATTCTTTGCGTGGTGTTTGCTGGTGTTGCAGCCGCGCAGTACGGCACTCAGTATTGGGCTCTCATGCTTGAGACCTCGGGGGAGGCCTTGTCTAAGGCGCAGGCAGAAATCGATTCACTGCGTATGGCGGCAGAGATAGATTTTCTAGCCGCGAGCTCGACTGCTTTCGCAGCCTCGAATGCATGCGGCAGTGGCGAGTTTTGCTACTATAGGGAGAATAGCGTGGAAGACATCTCTTCGTGCGCGAAACGAGTCGAGACCGTAGTTTCGTGGAGATCAGCGCGTTTTGCGACAAGTACCGTCTTGCTTTCGGATTTTCTTGTTGATTTTTCGGGGCTCTTGGCTACGGGTGGCGATTGCGGTACCGCTTTTTCGGCTGACTCGTGGGCTTCGCTTGAAGAAAATCAATCTTTCCCGCTCCAAGGAACCCCAGCCGGCATTGATGCATTGCTTGGCACTGTGTATGTCATCGAGCAAAATCCATCGCGGCTCGCAATTATCGCAGATGGGGAGATGAGCGTATATACGCCATCGAGTAATGAGGCATTCAATGCCATCGACGTCGCACATAATTTTGCGGATGAAAAGATCTATGCGTATATCGCAGCAACCTCAAGCCAACTTCGTATCATCGATGTCACCGATCCTTCGGCGCCGGAAGAAATCGCGAGCACCACGCTTGCAACTGTCCCGTCAGGCTACCAAGCGGGCTGGCGACTGCAGTACTACGATGGGTCTGTATATATCGTCACGCGGCAGATGAACAAACCCGCTGCAAGAGAATTCCACGTGATCGATGTAGCCGATCCAGAGAATCCGATCGAAACGGGATCATATAAATTAAATACGTCTCCCTACGCTATCCTTGTACGCGATCAAAAGATCGATGTCTCGACTAGTAGGTTCGCATACCTTGCGACGACGCATGCATCACGAGAGCTTATGGTGCTTGATGTCACAGACCCGCAGAATATCTCGATAGTTGCGACGTGCGATCTGCCGTCGAGCCAACAAGGCACGAGTTTGTTTATGATCGGTAACATGCTCTATCTCGGTAGGGAAAATGTGCCGAGCGGTGGCGAAGACCTATATACCTTTGATGCGAGTGATCCTACCGGTGATGATTTCTGCGCGTCGTTTGCCAAAGCCGACATCAACGACGACAGTTTTAGTCGGCATGTGCAGGCGATACGAGGCATTGGGAAACATCTCTTTGTGGCGACGAATAACACGACCAATGCGCACGGCAAAATTCAAGTCCGCGACGCGAACGATCTGGTGAAGACTGCGGCATTTACTTTGGATGCACTGGTCGAGAACGGGATCGATTTTGATGCAGACACGGGAATTGTATTTGCGATTACCGGTGGTGCGAATCCGGCACTCCATTTTTTACGTGGTGAATAGCGTATGAGATTTCGACGCGGCTTTACACTCATAGAAGTTATCATCTATGTAGCGCTTCTCGGCATCTTGCTCGCAGGAGCACTTACGTCGGCATTTGCGCTCATAGATGGCAACGAAAGAAATGCGCGGGCAATTCAAGTCCGTGAAGAAGTTGCGTTCATACAGCAGAAAATCAGATGGGCACTCTCGAATGCGACTTCGATCTCCGTTTCTGCAGACGGGAAGAATCTTACAATCTATCGAATGGAGGGAGAAGATTTCAATGTGTCCGATAATCCGATTCGGTTTTATCTGGAAGACGGTTTCTTGTTGATCCAGCGCGCGTCGCGCGAACCGCTGCCGTTGAATGCGGACAGATTCACCCCACGCGAATTTGAAGTCGAGAGAATGGTATCTGGCGTATACAACTATGTACGCGTTACGTTTGAGATAGACGGAGAAGTCTTCTCCGCGAGCTACTCGATCAAAATATGAAAAGGGTGAAAAGGGAGAAACGGGAAGAAGGGGGTTACGTAGCAGTCATGACGACCATTATCATGTCGCTCGTTCTGCTTTCCATGCTTGCGCAGGGCGGATTCGCCGGATGGTATGCGCGATTTGCAGTCTTGAATAGAGAAAACAAACAGCAGGCGAATGTGCTTGCCGGTGGATGTGCCGAAATGGCCCTTGCTTCACATATGAAGAATCCCGCTCTGACTTCTTCTACGATTACAACGTCTCTCGGAACATGTGATATCCGCGTTCTTGACGCATCTGATCCAAGAGCCGCAGAAATAGCTATCCAAACACGCGTAGGAAACGCAGCTGCGGTGGGGACCGCTTACACCAACATGAAGATTGTTGCAGATGTGTATACGGGCGACATACTTTCACAACAGGAGACGCCGAATGATTAGTGCTCCGCGTGCTACACTGACCCTCTCTATGGCTGAAAAGGGTAGGCGGCAGACGCGGCTGATAGCGCTTGGGGGACTCGGATTCGTGCTTTTGGTTGGCGTCGTACATGCATCTTCTTATATCGCGCCCACGGTCGAATTTGATCGCAATGCGACATCTTCTTCCGCTATCATCTCGATGCAGCCGAAGCTGCCGGTCTTGGACAAAGAAGCATACGACAAAAAAATGTGGGAAGTCGCCAACAATGGCATCCCGTTTGCGAGCTCGACGGAGATCATGGCCTCGTCTACAGCCAAAAAGCCGATCTGGCCGACGAAGGCAGCATATCCCAATGCAGGTGCGATTCTGCCGTTCAACCGCATCGTCGCGTACTACGGCAATTTTTATTCCACGCGCATGGGCATCCTCGGTGAATTTGAGGAGGATGTGGTACTCGATAAATTGCGCGCGCAGATAGATAAGTGGGAAGTCGCCGATCCGAATACGCCTGTTGTGCCAGCGATCGAATACATTGCGATTACCGCGCAGGAATCGCCTGTCGACGGTACCTATCGCGCGCGCATGCCGCACAAAGAAATCGATAAGGCGATCGCGATGGCGGAGAAGGTGGATGGCATTGTGATTTTGGATTTGCAGGTGGGCTTGAGTACGCTCCAGCAGGAAATTCCGCTTCTCGAAAAATATTGGAAGATGCCGCAGGTGCACCTCGCGCTCGATCCGGAGTTCTCGATGAAAACAGGGGACCGACCGGGGACGGTGATCGGGAGTTTTAATGCAGCAGATATTAATTACGCTGCCGATTATCTCGCAAAGATCGTAAAGGAAAATAATTTGCCGCCAAAAGTGTTGATCATCCACCGATTCACACAGGCGATGGTGAAAAATTATGATCAAATAGAGCCGCTGCCAGAAGTGCAGATGGTGATGGTGATGGATGGATGGGGCCCGCCGATGAATAAGCTCGGTACCTATCAAGCATTTATCCAGCCGGAGCCCGTGCAATTCACCGGATTCAAAATCTTCTACAAAAACGATATGAAGCCGCCCTCAACCCGGCTCCTCACGCCAAGTGAACTTCTCGAGCTCACCCCTCGGCCGATCTTCATTCAGTATCAGTGAAAAACTCACGATTTGAGCCCGTTTTGATAGGAAAACAATATTTTCTTGACCGGTGCCTCCCTGGAATGTACTGTGAAATTTAGATGAACCACGTTCATCGTGGGGGCGCTCTTTCCGGTCTTTGACACAAGAGCAAACCCACTACACTCACCCTAGCGAGAGGAGACTCTCATGAACGCACGTTTCGACGACGGCATTTTCGGCCTTTACTCCCGTCTCTACGAGAATCGGCGCGAAGTCGAGTATTCGCTCGAGGATTACCTCCGCGCGTGCTCCGACGATCCGTCATTCTACGCCGGTGCTGCAGAGCGCATGCTCAAAGCGATCGGCGAGTCGGTCATGGTTGATACCAGTCAGGATCCTCGGCTCGGCCGGATCTTTATGAACCGGACGATGAAGGTCTACCCGGCCTTCGAGGATTTCTACGGCATGGAGGAAACCATCGAGCGCATCGTCGGCTTCTTCCGCCATGCGGCGCAAGGGCTCGAGGAGCGCAAGCAGGTCCTCTATCTTCTCGGCCCGGTCGGCGGCGGCAAGTCATCGCTTGCTGAACGACTGAAGATGTTGATGGAAAAAGAGCCCATTTTCGTCTTGAAGGCTGGCAACGAGATCAGCCCGGTATTCGAGAGCCCGCTTGGGCTTTTCGATCCGGTGACCCTCGGCGACGAACTTGAACAGCGCTACGGCATCCCGAAGCGCCGTCTCACGGGGCTCATTTCCCCATGGGCGGTAAAGCGGCTCGAGGAATTCAATGGCGACATCACCAAATTCACGGTGATCCGTCTGATACCTTCGCGCCTCAAGCAAATTTGCGTCGCCAAAACCGAACCCGGCGACGAGAACAACCAGGATGTCGCGAGCCTCGTCGGCAAAGTCGACATCCGCAAACTCGAGATGTACAGCCAGAGCGACCCGGATGCCTACAGCTTCTCGGGCGGTCTCAATCGGACCACTCAGGGGCTCATGGAATTCGTCGAGATGTTCAAGGCGCCGATCAAGATGCTCCACCCGCTCTTGACGGCCACTCAGGAAGGCAATTACGCCGGCACTGAGAACATCGGAGGTCTGCCGTACCAGGGCATTATCCTGGCACACTCAAACGAGTCGGAATGGCAGAGCTTCAAGAACAACAAAAACAATGAAGCGTTCATCGACCGCATCTGCGTTATCAAGGTTCCGTATTGTTTGCGGAGCACCGAGGAGCGCAAGATCTACGAGAAGTTGCTGCAGAATAGCGAGCTGGCGAATGCCTCGTGCGCCCCGTCGACGCTCGACATACTCAGCCGCTTCTGCGTGCTCTCGCGCCTGAAGCCGCACGAAAATTCCAACCTTTACTCGAAGATGCGGGTATACGACGGCGAAAGCCTGAAGGACACCGATCCCAAGGCGAAGTCGGCGCAGGAATACCGCGACAAGGCCGGCGTCGACGAGGGTATGGACGGCATCTCGACGCGTTTTGCGTTCAAGGTGCTTTCCGCGACCTTCAATTTCGACACGCAGGAAATCGCTGCCGATCCCGTACATCTCATGTACGTGCTCGAGCAGTCGATCTGGCGTGAGCAATTCCCTGAGGAGATCGAGAAGAAATATCTCAACTTCATCAAGGCGGAGCTCGCGCCGCGCTACGCTGAGTTCATCGGCCACGAGATCCAGAAGGCGTACCTTGAGTCATATTCCGACTTTGGGCAGAACCTTTTTGATCGCTATGTCGCCTACGCCGACGCCTGGATTGAGGACCAGGATTACAAGGATCCCGATACCGGGCAGCTGCTGAACCGCGAGCTCCTCAATCAGGAATTGCAGAAAATCGAGAAGCCCGCAGGTATCGCCAATCCGAAGGACTTCCGCAACGAGGTCGTCAAGTTCGCGTTGCGCGCCCGTGCGGCGAATGCCGGGCGCAACCCGTCCTGGACGTCCTACGAGAAGTTGCGCGAGGTGATCGAACGCAAGATGTTCTCGCAGGTCGAGGACCTCCTGCCGGTCATCAGCTTCGGCAGCAAGAAGGACTCCGAAACGGAGAAGAAGCACGTCGACTTCGTCGAGCGGATGGTCGACAAGGGCTATACCGAGCGGCAGGTTCGGCGTTTGGTCGAGTGGTATATGCGCGTCAACAAGGCTGGCTGAGCCAGTCTTGTCGGTGGCGACCGGCAGCATGCTGCCGGTCGCCACCACCTTCCTTTCCTTTCAACACCATGTGAGGAGAATATTGATGAACATCGTCGATAGACGGCCCAATCCGAAGGGCAAGAGTCTCAGCAATCGTCAGCGCTTTTTAGGGCGGGCGAGAGTTGAGGTGAGAAGCGCAGTTAACGAGGCTTTGCGCAAGCGCAAGGTAGCCGATGTCGCGCATGGCGAGAAAGTGTCGATTCCTACGAAAGGCATCTCCGAGCCAATCTTTCATCACAACCGTCGTACTGGTCGTACCGATCACGTGGTCCCGGGCAACAAGGAATACGTCCGTGGCGACGAGATCCCGCGACCGCAAGGCGGCGAAGGGAACGGGGGCCGCGAGGGCAGTCCTGATGGCAGCGGCGAAGACGCGTTTGAGTTCACTCTCTCACGCGAAGAGTTTCTCGATATGTTTTTCGAAGATCTCGAACTGCCTGACCTCGTGAAGAGGTCGCTCAAAGAAACGGTCGCGTTCGACCGTTCACGTGCGGGCTACATGACCGATGGATCGCCGTCCAACCTCAGCGTGCCGCGCACCTTGCGCAACAGCATGGGTCGACGCATCGCGCTGCGGCGGCCAAGCCTGTCGGACATCACGGCGCTGCGCGAAAAGCTCGGAGAAGCACGCGCACGCGGCGATGAAGAAGAGGTGAGCAGACTCGAAATCGAACTCGAGCGCACCGAGCGTCGCAGCAAAATCGTTCCGTATATCGACCCAATCGATGTGCGGTACCGGCGCTATGAACGCGTTCCGAAACCGAACGTCGAAGCCGTCATGTTCTGTCTCATGGACGTGTCGGGCTCGATGACGGAGGCGATGAAGGATCTCGCAAAGCGGTTCTTTATGCTGCTGCACGTCTTCTTGATTCGACGCTATCGCCGTGTCGATGTCGTCTTCATTCGCTTCCATGATAACGCGGAAGAATGCGACGAGGAAAAGTTCTTCTACAGTCGTGAGACCGGCGGTACGGTCGTGTCGACTTCCCTCCAGAAGATGCTCGAAATTGCGCGAGCACGTTATCCGTCTGATCGCTGGAATATTTACGGCGCTCAGGCGAGTGACGGCGACAATTACGGCGCCGACAGCAGCCGCTGCGTATCGCTGCTCGGCGGCGATGTGTTGCCACTCTGTCAACATTTCGCCTACGTCGAAGTGAGCGATGGGCAGGGGGGCAATTTGACGGGCCTCAGTCGCGACAGCGATCTCTGGCGCGCGTACAGTGAAGTCGCTCCCGCAAATCCGAATTTCGCGATGAAGCGAGTTGGCGAACCTTCGCAAATCTTCGCGGTCTTCCACGAACTTTTCGCTAAGAAAGGAGTACGGGCATGAGCGATGCCGTCATCTTCGAAGGTCTCTACCGACGCCGGGAATATCCAGCGCCACAAGGGCCACAGCTCTTTACGGGACCACATTGGGATTTCCCGCAGCTGGGTAAAGTCTACGATGCGGTCGAGAAAATCGCGCTCGAAGACCTCGGGCTCGATATCTATCCGGTGCAGATTGAGGTGATCACATCAGAGCAGATGCTCGATGCATATGCATCGGTGGGTCTTCCGCTGATGTACCGCCACTGGAGCTTCGGCAAGCGCTTCGCTTACCACGAGACGCTGTACCGAAAGGGCTTGCAGGGATTGGCCTACGAAATCATCATCAATTCCAGTCCCTGCATCTGCTACATCATGGAAGAAAACTCCATGACGATGCAGACGCTGGTCTTGGCGCACGCGGCGATGGGTCACAACCACTTCTTCAAGAACAACTACCTGTTCCGGGAGTGGACCGACGCCGAGGGCATCCTCGACTATCTCGCCTTTGCACGCGATTACGTGATGAAGTGCGAGGAAAAGTACGGCGCGGACGCCGTCGAGCGCGTACTCGACGCGGCACATGCGCTGAAGGAGCACGGCGTCGACCGCTATACGCACCGGTGCAAACCGAATCTCGCAGAAGAAAAGCGGCGGGCGGAAGATCGCCGCGCTTACGAGGAGGCGACCTTCAATGATCTATGGCGTACGGTTCCGGTGGCAACCGTTTCTCAAGATGAGGCGGAGGCGAAAAAGGAGAAGGACAAGACGCGCGAGAAGCTCGGCCTTCCCGAAGAAAACCTCCTCTACTTCATCGAGAAGCGCGCACCGCTGCTCGAGGATTGGCAGCGGGAACTGATCCGCATCGTGCGCAATGTCTCGCAGTATTTTTACCCTCAAAAGCAGCTTCAGCTGATGAACGAGGGCTGCGCGACGTTCGTGCACTACGAGATCATGAACAAGCTATACGATCGCGGCATGATCACCGAAGGATCGATGCTCGAATTTCTGCACAGTCACTCGAGCGTCGTCTTTCAACCTGGGTTCGACGATCCGCGTTTTAGCGGACTCAATCCGTACGCACTTGGCTTCGCGATGATGAGGGATATTCAACGCATCTGCGAAAAGCCGACCGACGAAGATCTGGAATTTTTTCCCGATTTCGCCGGCAATGGGGATGCGTACGGGACGCTGCGTCATGCGTGGGCGAATTACCGCGACGAGAGCTTTGTATCGCAATATCTCTCTCCCGCGGTGATCAGGGAATTTCGCCTGTTCCACGTCGCGGACGATAGCTCCAAGGGTGCACTCACGGTCTCCGACATTCACGACGAGGTCGGGTATCGTCAGGTCCGCAGTGCACTCTCGCGGCAGTATGATCTGTCGCGGCGTGAACCGGATGTGCAGGTCGTCTATGTGGATCTCCACGGCGATCGCACGCTCGTCTTGGCGCATTATGTCCACGACGGCGTCTACCTTCAGGAACCAACATGCAAAGCGGTCCTGCGGTATACGGCTGCACTCTGGGGCTACAACGTGAAGCTTCTCGAAGTCGAGGCTGCCACAGGTACGACCCTCAAAACCTACGAGGAAAAGCCCCCGGAGAAGGTGATCCAAAAGTAAGCGGCAATATTCTGTCGCAGGAGTGGGAATGTTCTCCTTGATCTTTCCATCGGCGCCTGGTCCACCATTTTGTGGATCGGGCGCCTTTTCTTTTTGTATTTTGGGACACTTCAAATTTTCATTTTCACGATGTATAGTAGGCGCACATGCTAGAGGACTTCGGGGAGCCCCATACCGTCGTCTACGACGAGCTACGGGGTGAAAAGTGCGGCGTTTTTGGCGTCTTTGGACAGGGCCTTGATGCTGCGCGGCTCACGTACTTCGGACTCTACGCCCTGCAGCACCGTGGCCAAGAAAGCTCCGGTATCGCGACTTCTGACAGTGTAAAACTCCACAGCCATGTCGGCATGGGCCTCGTCTCCCAGGTGTTTAGCGAAGCTGATATCGAAAAACTGCCCGGCTCAATCGCGATGGGGCACAACCGCTATTCGACCGCGGGCGGCTCGCGCATCGAACATGCACAGCCGATTATCGTAGATGGCGGCGCGATGGGGCAGATCGCACTCGCACACAATGGCAATCTTCCGAGCGCGACAGCGCTCGTCGCTTTTTTGGGCGAGCGCGGCATCACCGTCGACGGCGCGTCGGACTCGCGCTTGATGGCGGAAGCTATTGCCGCGGTGATGCGTGAAGGCTCCTCGACTGAGCTCGGAGCAAGCAAAACGCTGGCGCAGGCGGTTGGCGAAGTGTATCCATACATGACTGGCGCTTTCTCGCTCCTCGTGATGAGTAAAGACGAGCTCGTCGCCGTACGCGATGAGTGCGGTATGCGCCCGCTTTCGATAGGCAAATTGAACGGGGGATACATTTTCTCCTCGGAGACGTGCGCATTTTCGCCAATAGGTGCGCAATTCATAGGTGATGTAGAGCCGGGCGAGATGGTGGTGGTGAATGCGCAAGGACTGCAGCGCCAGCAGCTCACGACACCGAATCCCAAGCTCGATATTTTTGAATTCGTGTATTTCTCGCGACCGGACAGCGAGCTTCTCGGTAAATCCGTATACAACGTGCGCAAAAATTTTGGTCGCGAGCTTGCCGTCGAGGTGCCGATCGGTGCCGACGTCATCATTCCGGTGCCGGAAACATCGGTCCCTGCCGCGATTGGGTTTTCACAGGCACGCGGCATTCCGTTTGAAATGGGACTGACCAAAAATCGCTACATCCACCGCACCTTTATCCAGCCCGAGCAGCACATTCGCGAGCAAGGCGTAAAGGCCAAGCTCACGCCACAAATCGAGGTCATCAAAGGCCGCCGCGTCGCTGTACTCGATGATTCGATTGTACGAGGTACGACTTCACGCCAGATCGTACAGATGCTTTTTGAAGCCGGTGCGATGGAAGTGCACTTTCTCGTCTCGAGTCCGCCGGTGATTTTCCCCGACTTCTACGGCATCGATACACCGAAACAGGAAGATCTCTTGGCTGCGACGCGCTCGATTGCCGAAATGCGCGATTATCTTGGCGCGACATCGCTCCATTTCCTCTCGTACAAAGGCATGATCAAGGCGACGGGCCTGCCAGAAGATCGATTCTCGACATCTTTTTTTACCGGCGAATACCCCATCGATATCCGCGAACGCCGCGCGGAAATTTCCGCAAAGCGCATTTGCTACACGCCTTTCGATGAAACATACGACCCTGTGATTGAGGAGCCAGCGGCGACTGTTTAGCAAACAACAAAACAACAAACGACAAGGGGAGTCCTTGTCAGAGCCACATGTGGACAAGGACTCCCCTTGTCGTGTCGTAGACGGCGGCCGCAAAAGCGGCTGCCGCTTCGCATTAGTTCTTCAGAAAAGCGGCAATCTGTTTGCGATCACGAGCTGCCCATGCTGCATTGGAGTGAGTGCGCTCGACGACTTGTTGTACGGTGCGTTCGGTGCCGGGTGCGGGATTCTTTTTGAGGAATGCGGCGACGTCTTTTGCCATGCTGGTAGAGGTCGAAATGCCGAGTGGCTCGAGGAGATAGGCGACTTCGCGGCTGCCTTGGTAGCGCTTGAGGAACGTCTTCCAATTCTTCTTGATAAAGCGCCACGCAATGTCTGTGCCCGCTGGATTGACGGTGATGCCCATGATCATACGGACGCTATCTTGGCGGCGCACATCATCGGAAATCGCAAAGGCGAGCGTTTTCTGCAGAAGCTCCTTTTGCTGGAATGATCCGAGCGCACGGCCGATGCGATTCTTCTCCTCGTGCAGGGTCGCCGCTTTGTAGAGCTTGAGAAGCTTTTCGTACTCCTTTGCGCCACCGTATTTGGCGACCGTGTTGTACACGACGCCTCGAAGATCCGCTGGAATGCTATTGGTCTTCTCGTCGATGCCGTCAAATAGCTTCCGTGCATGCGCGACGGTCTTCTCGTCGCCGTACTTGCCAAGTGATTCAAGGATGAGGACTTTAAGCAGCGCGGCTGAATGTTCCTTGGGCTGCTTGTCCCAATCCTGTTTTTTTCCGATGTGTTCAAACACATCGAGCGCGTACCGCTCGTACTCTTTAATAAACTTCTCATTGCCGAAAAGCGAATGAATCTTCGCAAAGCCGCCCGCGATCGAGCTCCATACGACATATTGATCCTCATTTTGATAGTGGCGTGCGAAGGCGAGGCCATCTACGGAAGAGAGCTTGCCCGTCTCCGCAAGCGCGAACATATCACGGATGAGGCCAAGACGATCACGTGTGTTGAGCTTCCTTGTACGTATCGGCTCGGACAGGGCTTCGCGCAGATTCTCCGGATACTGCGTGCGGAAGAATGCGGATTCATTTGCATTGAGTTTGATCCACGAATCATCTGTCTTTGCAAAACGGTCGGTCTTTTTGCGCATCACGAATTGCCCGCGCTTGCCCTTGCCGGTCTCGAAGAAGATCGGGATATGCCATAGGGTCGAGTCCTTGGGCTTTGCGGCAATCGAGCTGGCGAAGAATCGCGCCTGGCGCAATTCGAAGTGCTTACCTTTATCTTCGATCGAAACAAGCGGGTAGCCGCCTTTGCCTGTCCAATTGGCCATTATTTTGCCAATCGGCTTGCCGGAAGTTTTCGAGAGTGCCGCCCACAAATCTTCGGTCGCGGTGTTTGAAAACTTGTGCTTCTTGAGGTAATGGCGCAAACCGTCGCGGAACTTTTTCTCACCCACAAATTCTGCGATCATGCGAATAACGCTCGCACCCTTGGAGTACGAGACCGCATCGAATACGGAAGCGATTTCAGCGGGGTGATGCACATCGACTTCGATTGGGTGCGTATTTTTGAGGCCGTCGTAGTGGAGCGCAACGCCGTGATCTGATTGGAGGAATTGCGTCCAAATGTCCCATTCGGGGAAAATGTGATCTACGGCGAGATACTCGATGTACGAAGCAAAGCCTTCGTTGAGCCAGAGGTGCGTCCACCATTCCATCGTGACGAGATTGCCAAACCACTGGTGCGCGATTTCGTGCGCGATCACGAGTGCGACCCACTGCTTGTTCATCGTCGAACTATGCTGTGGGTCGACAAGAAGTGCGCTTTCGCGATAGGTGATCGCGCCCCAATTTTCCATCGCGCCTGCTGCGAAGTCGGGGATCGCGATAAGGTCGAGGACGGGCATCGGATAGGGAATATCAAAGTACGAATTGAAGAAGGAGACGATTTTTTCGGCTGCGTCGAGTGCGAATTCGGCTTGATGCTTTTTGCCGGGTGTCGTGAAGACACGGACCAAGACGCCGTCTTTGCTCTTGCGCTCAATATGTTCAAAATCACCGACAATAAACGCGAGGAGGTACGTCGACATAAGCGGCGTCGGCTCGAAGGATACGGTCTTATATCCACTTGCGTGCTCCGCTATATTCGTCGGCATGGTGTTTGAAATCGCGGTCATGTCGGTCGGGACTTTGAGTGAGACCTCGAACGTTGCTTTCATCGCCGGCTCGTCGAAGCAGGGGAACGCACGGCGTGCATCGGTCGATTCGAATTGCGTGGTGGCCATGTGTCGTGTCTTGCCACCGTGCTCGAAGCTGCTGCGATAAAAGCCGTGCATACGGTCGTTCAATATGCCGCGGAAGACGAGCTTGAGCCGGACCGCACCGCGGGGGAGATTATTCTTGAATGTAAAAGTAGCTGTCTCCGCTTTTTCGTTGTAGCTGATCTTTTGCGCGACGATGGTTTCTGTCCTGGTCACAATTTCTGCCGATTCGATTTCAAGCTCGGTCGAGTGGAGGGTGATCGCACGAGTCGGCTTCTTGAGCGTGAGGTGAATCGTTTCCTCGCCCTCGAATACGAATGCTTCAAGATCCGGCGTCAAACTAATTTGATATTTCGTCGGGACGATATCCTTGGTCAATCGAACTTTGTTTTTTGCGGTTTTTGCCATGTTTGGATAAGGATCACCTTACTTATCGGAATAGATAATGAAGAGTATCGCATGAGGTGAGATAGCAGGGAATTCCCCACGCCTCAAAATATAATTTTTGTCAAATTGTGATATAGTTCTATTATGGATAAGGTTTTTATTGAAAATCTTACGCTCCGCGGCATTCACGGGGTTTATGAATTCGAGTGGCAAGAGCCGCAGGAATTTATCTTCGACATCATTGCCGAGGCAGATCTTTCGAAATCCGCAAAAACCGACGATCTGAATGATACGGTGGATTGGCAAGGTATGTACAAGATCGCCAAAGACGTGATCGAAGGACCGCGAATTTCTCTCATAGAAAAAATCGCGGAGACAGTCGCGACACGGATTTTGGCAGAGAACGAAAAAATCCAGTCAATCACCATAAAGCTCCGAAAGAGCGAAATTCTCGACGAAGGTATTCCGGGTGTTATGATCACTCGGACACGATGAATCCCGTTAGAGATGACAAAAGTTGGTATACGTATGTTCTCCGTAGTTTGAAGAATGGTGATTTTTATACCGGTTCGACAAATGACCTACGGAAGCGCTTCAAGCAACACAACGATGGTCTCTCGAGCTGGACAAAGGGTAGACGCCCATTCGAGCTGATATATTACGAGATGTGCAAGAATGAGCATGATGCTCGGTCGAGAGAATTATATCTTAAATCTGGTATGGGTAAGCGCTATTTGCAAAATCGCTTGAAGCGCTTCCTATCTCTAACGGGATGAAAACGATCTACTTGGTGCGGCACGGAGAGAGCGAGGGAAACACAAAATCCATTTTTCAACCTGCAGATTGCCCGCTTTCGGAACGCGGCAAGGAGCAGGCGGAATTTATTGCTAAACGTTGTGCGACGCTGGGCATCGAGACCATTCTGACCAGTCCGACGACACGCGCCCTTGAGACGGCCAAGATCGTGGCAGAGCGCATCTCGCGGCCACTCGCCATTTCCGACCTGTTCCACGAACATCGAAAGCCATCCGTATTGATCGGGAAGCCGCTCAAAGACGAAAGCGTGCAGGAGATGGAACGCGCATGGACCGCAAGTCTTTCTGGTGGACCACGTGTCGAAGATAGTGAAAATTTTGATGACCTGCGTGAGCGGGCGGGAAAGGCGCTTGAGTTTCTGATCGCACAGAAAGAAGAGAAGATACTGGTAGTAACGCACGGCATTTTTCTCAAAATGCTCATCGCGCGGGCCGTCTTTGGACAGGACCTTACTGGCGCGCAGTTTTTGCCGCTCTCGCACTCGTTTTGGATGGAGAATTCCGGGATCACGACGCTCTGGTACGGCGCGCAATATCCCGATGGCCGCCCGGTGAATACCGAATGGGTGCTCTGGACGTGGAACGACCACGCACATCTTGGTGAGACTTCATAAGCGCTTCAGTTGGATTTGCGATAATTCATAGCGTTGACATGTTCCGCCATGCGTCGGTGCGGAATTTAATAAACGTAAGCACATCCTCCTATGCTTGTAACAATCGCAGTATTACTTCTCCTTTTGTGGCTCCTCGGCCTCATCACATCGGTGACCTTGAATGGCTTTATACACGTCCTCTTGGTCTTGGCTATTATCGCAGTATTGATCCGCGTCATCCGCGGGGAAAATCCACTTTCCTAGCCGCTCTGATGCTGTATACTGCTCGCTAATGCAGCATCTTCTGGAAACGCAGCAGTTCGACAGGGACTCTCTCAAGGATTTGTTTGCTCTCGCTTCCAAAATGGAGAATCATCGCGATGATTCACTCCACGGCAAAATCCTCGCCACGCTCTTCTACGAGCCATCCACGCGTACCCGCCTCTCGTTTGAGTCGGCAATGATGCGCTTGGGGGGACAGGTGATCACCACAGAGAATGCCAATGAAATGTCGTCGTCGGTAAAAGGGGAGACGATCGAAGATACGATCAAGGTCGTAAGCCAATACGCCGATGCGATCGTTATCCGTCATCCAGAAATCGGCACGGCCGAGCGTGCCGCAGCTGTATCTCATGTGCCCATTATCAATGGCGGCGACGGTGCAGGACAACATCCCACGCAGGCGCTTCTCGATCTCTATACGATCGAACGCGAATTCGGCCGCATCGACGGCGTGCATGTCGTCATCGTCGGCGATCTGCGTTACTACCGCGCTGCGCGGTCGCTCTCATATCTCCTTGGCAAGTACGACAAGGTGAAGATCACCGGTGTTTCCTTGCCTGAACTTCGTATGGGCGATGAGCTCTGCGAATATCTCAAGGAGAAAGGTGTTGAGTACAACGAAATGGAATCACTCAAGGATGCGATGAAGGAAGGCGATGTGATCTACCAGACTCGCATTCAGAAAGAACGCTTGAGTGAGGAGGCGTACAAAAAAGCAAAAGGTCAGTACATCATCGATCGCGAAATGGCCGACTCGATGAAAGATGGCGCGATCATCATTCATCCACTGCCGCGCGTCGGCGAGATCACACCCGAAGTCGATGACTCACCGCATGCAGTGTATTTCCGCCAGGTCGGCTATGGTGTCATCGTCAGAATGGCACTTCTCTCTAAACTCCTCGGCGCTTAAGCCAATTGGCGACAATCACTCCGATCGCAGCTGCTAAGAGGCCGACCACGCATCCGGCGATCACGTCGCTCACGTAGTGCACGCCGAGGTACAGCCGCCCGAAGGCCATGAGCGTGGGATAAAAAACGGCTGCAGTTACAACCACCTTGCGCAAAAATCCCGGTCGCTCGCGCGTGAGGGCGACATACGCAAGAAATCCAAAAAAGGCGAATGCGGCGCTCGTGTGGCCGCTGGGGAAGGCGTATGTCGGCTCAACTAAGACGCTATAGAGCGCATCGGGACGCGCTTCGGCGATGGCTTGCTTGAGGAGGGCTGTAAGGAATGTCGAACATACCATTCCCACGAATAATCCGATCGCGAGTGCGCGGTGACCGTGTCGTACGAGGAGCGCAAAGCCGATCAGGGTCGCACAGAGCATCGCCATCGCGTCGCCTGCGACACTGAGCACCGAAAAAAATGCGACGAGCGATTCGCTTCGTATTTCTGCGAGCGCGTGCAGTGCTGCGATATCAAGCGCTCGGATCATTTCCGGCATAGACAGCTAGATAATGAAAAGGAAGAAGAGCACCGCGATGATAATGCGATAGACACCAAAGGGAATGAATGTGTGTTTGCGCACATATGAAAGGAGGAACTTGATCGCGAGCATTGCCACAATGAACGAGACGACAAAGCCCACCGCGAGCGTCAAAAATTGATCGCTCGAAAAAAGATGCGCACTTTTCAAAAGATCATAGCCCGTTGCGGCAGCCATAGTGGGTACAGCCAAGAGGAATGAGAATTCCACGATCGCGATGCGCGAGATGCCGAGGAAAAGGCCGCCGACGATCGTCGCTGCCGATCGCGAAACGCCGGGGATAATCGCAACCGATTGGCAGAGGCCGATCAAAAAGGCGTCTTTGTAGGGGATTGCTTCGATCTCCTTCGTCGCGCTCTCGTCTTCGCGATGCCAGAGCTCAAAGGCGATGAGAGCGACACCGCCGAGCGCAAGCGCCACGACGACGAGCATTTCGCTATTGAGGAGATACGTTTTGAGAACGCTATATAGCACGAATCCGATGAGCGCGGTCGGCACGAATGCCACGAAAAGTCGTTTGAGGACAGCAAAGTTGAAGAACGATTTGAAATAAAGGACGACGACCGCGAGAATCGCGCCGAGCTGTATTGCGATTTCAAAGGTGGTCAAAAAGGAGGACTGCGGGATGCCGAAGAGGTGGCTCGCGAGTATAAGGTGGCCCGTAGAAGAAACGGGCAGGAACTCTGTAACGCCCTCGACAATACCGAGAATGATGGCGTCTACTATCGACATCGGTCAATCGTAGCACGCCCGCACACGGCTTGGAGCGCGCGAAATCTAGGGTAGTATTATAAAAAAACATGTCTGAAGCCGATATTCGCGCCGAGCGATTGAAAAAGTTGGAGATTCTCGAGAAGGCAGGAATGGAAGCCTATCCAGCTCATTCAGAAGCATCGATGACCCTCGGGGCGCTGCTCGAGAATTTCGAAACGCTTGTCTCGAATGACGAGGAGGTGACCGTTGTTGGCCGTGTGATGGCGTTGCGAGGCCAGGGCGCGATTATGTTTGCTGATATTTTTGATGGTTCGACTTCGCCCCGTGGTGAGCAGGATCGAACCATCACCACAGGCGTCACTGGCCGCATGCAGGCGGTCGTGCAAAAGGGAGAGCTCGACGAGGAGAAAATGCAGCTTTTTGCCGATACCGTAGATATTGGCGACTTTGTGCAAGTAAGCGGCGTGCCTTTCAAAACGAAGCGTGGCGAACAGTCGGTGCAGGTATGCGAGTGGAGGATGATTGCGAAATCTGTTTTGCCACTGCCATCGGAGCACTTCGGGATCAAAGACGAGGAGACGCGCTTGCGCGAACGCACGATCAGCATACTTCTTGATCCGGAAATGCGTGCGATGATAGAGCGCCGCTCGAAATTCTGGCAGACGATCCGCACTTTTTATCTCGAGCACGACTTTCTCGAGGTCGAGACGCCCGTTCTCGAAAATTCTCCGGGCGGTGCGGATGCGCGTCCATTTCTCACGCATCACAACGCACTCGATATCGATGTCTCGCTCCGCATTTCGCTCGAACTCTGGCTCAAACGCCTTCTCGTCGCCGGCTTCCCGAAAGTTTTTGAAATCGGTCGCATTTTCCGCAACGAAGGCCAATCACGCGAACACTTGCAGGATTACACGCAGTGGGAATCATACGAGGCGTACAAAGATATGCGCTATGGCATGAAATTTGTGCAAGATCTCTATCGCCGCATTGCAAAAGATGTGTACGGTAAGTACACATTTGAAATCAACGGTCACACGGTGGACTTTGCCGCAGAATGGACGGAAGTGGATTTTTGCAAAGCAATCAACGAAAAATTTGGCATCGATCCGCTTAAATGCAGCGAAGGCGAGGCGATACAGGCGGTGCGCGATGCGCAGATACAAGTGGGCGAACGGCTCAACAAGGCGCGCGCGGTGGATCATCTCTGGAAAGCGATTCGCAAATCGGTCTCCGGCCCTGCGTTTCTCGTGAATGTGCCGGTCTATCTTGAGCCGCTTGCAAAGCGATCAAAAGAAGATGATCGCATCGTCGAGCGATTCCAGATCTTGCTCGCGGGCTCCGAAATGGGGAAGGGCTTCAGCGAACTCAATGACCCGCAGGATCAGCGGGCGCGATTTGAAGAGCAGCAAAAACTCCGCGATGCGGGCGACGACGAAGCACAACGTCTCGACGAAGACTACGTACGCACGATGGAATACGGCATGCCACCCTCATTTGGCTTCGGTATGTCAGAGCGCCTTTTCGCTTTTCTCGAAAACAAACCCGCCCACGAAGCGCAACTTTTTCCGCTTCTCCGCCCAAAGCAGCAATAATTATTCACATCAATTTTGGCCGACCGGCAAAGTCTGATGCGTCGCGTTGCTTCCTCTGAAGTTAGGCTGTAGTGTGGCTCCGGACACCGTGTCCGAGGGCTCACGGGCCCACAAACCCTCGTGGCTACGGCCACAGTAGGAGATACGTGATGAAGATCCTTGAAAGAGAATGTGTAGGTAGCCTGAAGCGCGCGTTTGTACGGCGCATTGGAAACAAACTGGACGAAAAGGCTGTAGAGCTCATTCCAGATTTCGCAGCTGAAATGCATTCGATTCGGGATCAGGAATTGCAAGGTGATCCGCCGAAATATCCATGGAGCTGCATGCTCGGCGATCTCGGCCGCGAGCTCCTCGAACTCGTTCCCGACAACGCACTAAGACCGGACTTGCCGCAGTACCCTGTAACGTATCGCGCGCTCATGTCGTACGTGATTGGGGCGTGGGCATGGGCGCCCGCGGAGAAGGAGCATGTCTTCGCGGATCGAATTCGCAAACTCCATTTTCGGGACAAAGCGGAAATCGACGACTACCGCACGCTGATAAATGCGTCGTTGGATGGGACCGTGCGCATGATCCACGACTATTCAATCGGCGTGATGAAAGCGGCTCGTCTTCTTGCATCGTCCAGCGACGGGCCTATGAGTGGGGATCTCTGCCAGATGCTTGCTCGCTGGATGGGGCATCGTGCCGACTTTGCGTACACGCGGCTTTGGGCAGAGATCTTGTGCAAGGTGCCGCCTCTTTCGGGTGGCGACGTCTACAGTTATGCGCACTTGATAAAGCCGGAACTCGTTCGTGCTGCTCGAACGCTCGGGGAGATTTTTCAAGCCTCGCTCGAGCTCGTCGCGCATCTGCGTGAAGAAAGTAAGCATCTTGATGTCACATGCCGGGAGATCAATATGAACGACATCGTCATCAAGGTTGCGAAAGTTAATACGGGATTGACAGAGGAAGAGGCGAGGATTTTTCTTGCTTCATTCGAAGTTTCTCTGTACGACTGGCGGGCCAAATCGGAGCAGCCTGCTCGAGATATACCGGCGAAACTCTTCTGCGAGGCGCGAAGCGCGGAAGGAGCGCCGTGCACGGTTGAAAAAACGTTCTAATACCAATAGTGTTCCCGCCGCAGTCCGTGAGGCTGCGGCGGGTTTCTTTTGCCTCTGTCCAACGGTCGTGGTATAATCATAAGAGGAGAACCTTGTTTAGGGAGGAAGAAATGCAGCTCGAAACAGTGAAGCGAGTGCATTGCAGCATCGACGTATCGATTCTGGTTGCGGCTCTCATTGCATCCGGTGCTGTCTTTTTTCTGCATCGGACCGATGTGAAGTTTATTATCATCGGATCCCTGCTTTTTACGCTTGTGATGCACTTGATCTGGACACGTTGTAACGGCTGCCCAATCACCCATCTCGAGAACCGCCTACGTATAGAGGTTGGAGAACAGCCGTACAGTGAAGACGGTTGCGTCACCGACTGTTTGCGGTCGTGGCTCGGCCAATGGGTAAGTCCGGCTATGGGCAAGTTCGTTTCGTACGCGGTCTTACTCGCGCCAGCGTTCGTGGGCAGCATTCGATTATTTATCTTCTGATAGAGCGACGGCCCCCCACCGTCGCTTCTTTTTTATATACCAGGAAACCCCGCACGAATGCAGGCACGTTGTCGACGAACGGAGTGCGGGGATGAATGGAACCGCTACGCACGCACGACCGTAGGTCG
>QZIY01000009.1 GCA_003599175.1 Candidatus Parcubacteria bacterium | reverse complement strand
TGTGATGAATGATATGTTTGTTTTTAATAACGTTCGACCTTTCGTTCCAGCGTATCGCGAGAATCCGCCTGGAGCTGAGGGGTTTATAGCGCTATACTTACCTCATGCGGGTATTTCTCGTGAGAATTCTCGGCATCATGCTGCCGGTCTTTGTAATGATTCTGCTCATTCCGCTCATCAAAGAAGATATTGCTGTCATCGCAATCTATATCGCGATCAGTGCCGGCGCACTCATTCTTTCGAAAGATAAAAAAGAACTCATCTTTTTTTCGTTTGGTCTCATACTGCTCACCTGCACAGAGATGTGGTTTGTCGCAACGGGCGTCGAAACCTTTCATCGCGATCTCTTTTTCATCAATATTCCGATCTGGCTCCCGCTTCTGTGGGCGTACTCATTCGTCATGATGCGACGCGCGATCATTGCACTCGACACATTTCTCGCTCGATAACTCTCGCTATGGCACGCGCACGTCTACGTGTTCGCGCGACCAGGGATGCTTCGTAAAGATGATCCAGAAATAGTTGAGCGCGTAGCGCATACCGGTCGTAACCATGCCCTCGTGCGCGAGACGGCGGCCGGAAGAGTACATGGGGAGGAAGAGTGTCCATTTCACACGGCCCACTTGTGCGATACGGCGCGCGATGTCGGTGTCTTCGCCATAAAACGAAATCGAGGTATCAAAGCCACCGATTTTTTCGAGTGCAGTGCGACGCAAGACGAAATTTCCGCCCTGCAAAATCGCGCCCGCGCGCGCGAGATGGTGCGTGAGCATGTGAATCAGTGGATATGTTGAGACCAAAAGAATTGCCACCATCCGTTTAAAAAACGGAAGATCATAATAAATGTACGGACCGGAGAGTCCGACAAGTTTTTCATTGCGTTCGAATGTACGCACAACTTTGGAGAGCCAGCCCGGCGGCACTAAGGTGTCGGCATCGATATTTGCGAGGAGATCTCCAGATGTTGCGAGAAATCCCGCTTGTCGTGCGGAAGCCACGCCTTTGCGTGATTCATCTACCACTCGTACACCGGGGAAGGAGCGTGCGATCTCTTTTGTGCGATCGGTCGACGCGTTGTTCACCACGACAATCTCTGCATTCCCGGTAAGGCCGCTCCGCTTTATTTCGGCAATGACCGATTCGAGGCATTGCCCAATCTTTGCCTCTTCGTTGTATGCGGGGATTGAGAAACTGACACGCATAACCCTAGTATACAATTGCGACATGTACCCCGAAACCTACTTTCTTTTTCTCATTTGGGTGAGCTTCGTCTTCGCGAAGCTTGAAATCGCGATCGAAGGCAAGCGGGGCTGGGCCGCGGGATTGCCGACGTGGCGTCTCCCTGAGACGAACTGGGCGAGTATGCTCTTTTTTGCGGGGAAGCCTGCGACCGGCTACCACGTCTGGATGGAGACGTTCATCCTGTCGATCTTGCACATGACGTATCTCTTCGTACCGTTTTCGATTGCGATCGAATTGCAGATCGTTGCTTTTTTCATGTTCTTCTCGGTTCTCGAAGATTTTCTGTGGTTTGTCCTTAATCCCGCATTCGGCATCAAGAATTTCAGAAAGGATAAAATCTGGTGGCATCAAAAAAGCTGGATGGGGATCGCACCGGGGGAGTACTTTCTCTTCACGGCACTTGGGTTTCTCTTGTACTTTCTGTCGTTCCAACTCTAACGCACGACCTTGTAGGTGAAATGACGCTGCCATTTTTCGGGGAGGGCGGCGACGAACGTCCACGTGAAAAAGACATACCACCAGCCCAATTGTTCGAAGCGGCGCGTGGAGGTGAAGACGTTTTTTGTACGCATGAAGAAAAATTTCCCAAAGTGGCGTGCTTGCGCGATTACGTGCAAATCTTCGCCGGCAACGAGCGCTTCGTCGAAGCGGATCGGGGGAAAGAGGTCACGTCGGACCATCTTGATCGAATATGCTGTCTTTGTGAGTTGGTGGCCGATGTCATAAAAGGCAAACCATATGCGTGCCGTGTGTGTGTCGGGGAGCGGGCTGACGGAAACAGTGCCGACAGTATGCTCCGGGCGTTTTTTCAAAAAAGCATCAAACTCCCGCAAGAATGCCCGCTCAAGAATGGTGTCGGCGTCGAGAAAGATGAACCAGTCGCTCTCTTTCGAGGCATTGTCGACGCCGACATTTTTTGCTTTGGACACACCCTTGTCGCTCGTCAGGATGCGAATGTTGTCTCGCTCAAATCGCTTGGCAACAGTATACGTGTCATCGGTTGAGCCGTTCTCGACGACGATCACCTCAAAGTGCTCGCGCGGATACTCGAGTCGCATGACGCTCTCGAGCGTGCGCTCGATGTAGCGCTCTTCGTTGTGCGCAGGAATCACGATTGAGAAAAAGAGCGGGCCGTCCTTCATGTAATTAGAGGTCGAGCTTTGAGATGCGATTAGATAGTGCACGAAGTCCGAAGATAAACCCGACAAATCCGGCGAGGAGAAGCGCGATCTGCAATTTTGCCGGTACGAGCGCGACCACGTTGCCAAAGAGCGATCCGACGACCATCACCCCACCGACCCACACGAAACTTCCGATGGTCGTGATCAGGAGATATTGGGTGAACGACATGCGCAAAAGACCGAGCGTGATCAAGATGGGTACGGAAAATCCGAGTCCCATCGTGAGCTTGGAGATGATGAGAATGCGGGCGTGATATTTTTGGAAATAGCGGCGCGCTTTTTCCATCACCTCTGGCGTCGCATTGACGAGATGTCCCCAACGCTCCACGAAATGGTGTCCGCCCCAGTAGCCGAGCGCATACCACATAACGTCGGATAAGACGTCGCCCGCAATGAGCGCGAAATAGGTCGGAGCGAATGCGACGAGCCCTTCATGCCAGAGGATGCCGCCAGTCAGCATCACAGTCGTGCCTTCAAGAAAGGAGCCCGTGAAAAGCAGCAGGTATTTGGAAACATCGAGCCAGATGGCGAGCTGTTCGACCAGTCCGGCGATATCCATAGTCATCGTAGTATACCCTCCGTGGATAGGAGACACGAGAAGAGCATTCCGGGGGCAGTGTATACTTTGGAATATGGAAGACAATCTCTTGCAGCAGCGACTTGATGTACTCGAGCGAAAGATTGATGCGGTCTATGCGTCTGCCGAGAAGACGCGCAAGTATTTCCTTGCCGTCCTGATCATTTCGATCATTGCGTTTGTCTTGCCCTTGATCGGATTGGTCTTTGCGGTGCCCACATTTTTATCAACGTATAGCTCTCTTGAGTCGTTGCAAGGTATATAATTTAAAGTATGAATCCCGTTAGAAGCCGCGGACGCTTTACTAAACTGCCGGTGATACGGGAGTGTTCGATATTAAAAGAAGATAACCAAGCGGGAGGCGCATATGCGTTCGCGTCCTGCTTCTAACGGGATGAATGACCAAAATATGGATCGATTTTTAGTAGCGATGGAATGGCCGAGGAAACTCTTGATTGCGGTTTTGGGTGCACTCGCACTCTTCCTTCTCTTTGCCGCATTCGGCGAGATCAAGGGTCTGCGCTTTATCGGCTCGGGCGTCCCCGCGACCAATACGATTACGGTTACCGGCATGGGTGAAGTCTTTGCGGTACCTGATATCGCTGAATTCAATGCGACGGTGATGGAAGAAGGCGACGACGTGAAGGCCGCACAAGAAAAAGCGACCGAGAAGATTAATGCCATCATCTCCTACCTTAAGGGAGAGGGGATCGATGAAAAAGATATTCGCACGATCGATTACAGCGCCAATCCCAAATACGAATGGAGCACGCAGGTCTGTGCTGATCGCGGCTACTGCCCGGGTGGCAAGCAGACGTTGGTCGGATTTCAGGTGAGTCAGACGGTATCGGTAAAAGTACGTGACACCGACCAGGCGGGGGATTTGCTTGCCGGTGTTGGAGACAGGGGTGTTTCGTCGGTTTCGGGACTCAATTTCACCATGGATGATCAGGATGCAGTGGAAGCCGAGGCGCGTGACGAAGCGATCGCCGACGCGAAAGCAAAAGCGGAGGAACTCGCAAAATCACTTGGTGTCTCGCTTGTGCGCATCGTGGGCTTCAGCGAAAACGGTGGCGGCATCCCGTACTACACAAGGAATGCGGCATACGGCATGGGTGGCGCGGATATGGCTGTTGCACAGGAGGCAGCACCAGCGCCGGATATTCCGAAGGGTGAAAACAAAATCATCTCGAACGTTTCGCTCACGTACGAAATACAGTGAAAAGGTACCAAAGCGGCATTCTTGGTAGACTAGCCTAATGATCCCTCGTGGAAAGCGCATGGAGGCGGAGCGAAGCTCCGCTCTTGCGCATGTGCTTTCGAACCCGACGCGTACGCTCATTCTCTTGGTGCTCCACCAGCAGGGCGGTGCTTATGTGCAGGAAATTGCGGATGAGTTGGAAATATCGCAGTCTGCCGTGAGTCACCAGCTGCTCCTTCTCGTCGAAGAGGGAATCATTTCCTCGAAAAAAGAGGGGCGCGATGTTTGGTACACGCTCACTAAAAAAACGCCCGCCCGCCGGGTGCTTGCAGCCTTGCGGGCGCTCCGGAAATAGGATTTGCACCTACCCCTAGGATCTGGTACAGTACTCAAAAGCCGCCGAGAGGCGGTTTTAAAATGTAACAATTTACCTTATGGCAAACGGATTCACCCAATACTTGCGAGATACGAGAGCAGAGCTTCGCCATGTGGCGTGGCCGACGCGCGCACAAACAATCGTCTACTCCGTGCTTGTTGCGGTGATTTCCGTCGTCGTTGCAATCTACCTCGGCCTTTTCGACTTCCTCTTCACCTCATCGCTCGGTCGCTTCGTCGAAGCGCTTCCGGTCAGCATCCCGACCCAGCAAGAACAGCAGATCGACATCAATGGTGCGACAAGCACCATACAGCTGATTGATGCGAATGTTGAAACTGGGCCCATAGATCCTGAGCAGTAATAGATTCAATACACGAAACCCTAATGGCTAATAACTAATCACTAATGTATGGCACGACAAACACACGGTACAGAGAGGGCATGGTACGCGATTCACACGTACTCTGGCTATGAGGATGCGGTCGCACGCAATTTGAAGCAGCGCGTGGATGCGTTTGGCATGCAGGACAAGATCTTCAATGTGATCGTCCCGACTGAAAAGAAAATCCGCATCAAAAACGGCCGCAAGACCGAAGTGAAAGAGAAACTTTTTCAGGGCTATGTGCTCGTCGAGATGATCGCCACCGATGAGGCGTGGAGTGTCGTACGCAACACGCCGCAGGTGACCGGATTCGTCGGTACTGCCAATCAGGCCGTCCCCTTGGAGCGCGAGGAAGTCGAGAAGATCTTGAAGCGCACTGCAGGCGACACCGTGCGCCATGCGATCGACCTCGGTGAAGGCGACGCGGTCATCATCATTGACGGACCGTTCAAGGATCTCGAAGGAAAGGTGGGAGAAATCGACGAAGAGCGTGGCAAGGTCAAAGTCTTGGTCCCCATGTTCGGCCGCGAAACCCCCGTAGAACTCGAAGCCGATCAAGTCCAGCGAGTCTAACCTCCAAAGTTTAGGGCATATCATCGTAGCTGATGCGGCCGCATCAGCTACGATGATATTGGTAAACGAGCGATCGTACGTACGGTATAGTAGTCGCCATGAGCGACGTGAAGATTGAGTCTTCGTGGAAAGCGGTACTGCAAGAAGAATTCGGCAAGGACTATTTCAAAACGCTCACAGAATTTGTAAGAGGCGAATATCAGCACTCGATCATCTATCCGCCGCCCAAGAATATTTTTCGCGCATTCGAGCTCACGCCATTCGACAATGTCGAAGTCGTCATCCTCGGGCAAGATCCATACCATGGTCCCAAACAGGCCAATGGACTCTGCTTTGCGGTGGGGGAAGGGGTGGCGCTGCCGCCATCGCTTCAAAATATTTTCAAGGAAATCGAGAGCGACTTGGGGGAGCCGCTCGTGCATCGCACGGGCGATCTGGAGCGTTGGGCGAAGCAGGGTGTACTCCTCCTGAATGCGACGCTCACGGTGCGGGCGCACAAAGCCGGATCGCATCAGGGAAAGGGCTGGGAGCAATTTACCGATGCGGTCATTCGCGCGCTCAACGAGCGCAAAGAAAACCTCGTTTTTATATTGTGGGGCAACTACGCACGGCAAAAAGGAGCTCATATCGATCGCTCCAAGCACATCGTCATCGAATCGGCGCACCCGTCGCCCTTTTCGGCGGCGAGTGGCTTTTTCGGCTCGAAGCCTTTCAGCAAAGCCAATGCGTATCTCGCGATGCAAGGCAAAAAGGCGATCGATTGGCTCTAGACTTGAAATCGCTGTCGAGAACAGGTATAGTGCCGCGACATGGCAAAAGAAGTCACCAAAATCATCAAATTGCAGATTGAAGCCGGCAAGGCTACGCCTGCGCCACCGGTCGGCACCGCCTTGGGTCCTGCGGGCGTCAACATCGGCGAATTCGTCAATCAATTCAACAACCAAACCCGCCCCCTCATGGGTACGATCGTTCCGGTCGTGATGAAGGTCTACAAAGACCGCTCTTTTGATTTCATCGTCAAGAAGCCGCCGGCCTCTCGCCTCGTCTTGAAGGCCATCGGCCAGGAGAAGGGTAGCGGCAAGCCGCACTCGACCAAGGTGGGCAAGCTCTCCAAGGCGAAGCTCGAAGAGATCGCCAAGGAAAAGATGGAGGATTTGAATGCAAATGATGTGCAGCAGGCGATGAATATTATCGCCGGCACCGCCCGAAGTATGGGCGTCGATGTCGAACGCTCCTAAAATCTCCAGCTGCGTCGTTGCAGCCATCGACGTGCTTGTCGCCGTATACTCGATACGTCTCCAAGCTCGTCTCGCCTGCGCCTAGCATCTGAAAATTTTAAGGCGCGTTCGTGAGTGCGCTGGTACAATCATCCCTATGCAGGAAGCTATCCGAAACTCACTTTCGACCGCATTGGCCGCGATTGGTATTTCCGTTGAGGCAGAAAAGATCCCGCTGGAATTCACGGGGGATTTGGCGCATGGCGATTTTGCGTCGAGTATCGCGATGCAATGCGCCAAAGATGCGGGGATGGCACCTAGGGAACTTGCAGCCAAGATCGTCGAACTACTCAGGTCCTCGACGGAGCTCGGACCAACTTCGATTCAAAGAATCGAAGTTGCAGGTCCGGGATTCATCAATTTTTATCTCGACCAAAAAGTCTTTGCGGATACGCTCCAAGATATTATTTCCGACCCTTCTTCGTGGGGACGCAATGATGTGCATGAGGCGGAGCGAGTGATGATTGAGTTTACCGACCCCAATCCTTTTAAAGAATTCCATATCGGCCACCTCATGAGCAATGCAATCGGCGAATCGATCGCGCGACTCATGGAATATGCGAGTGCGAAGGTATTGCGAGCCAATTACCAGGGCGACGTCGGGCCGCATGTCGCAAAAGCAATTTGGGGCGTACAAAAGCTCGGCGTCGATCCGCATGATTCTTCGGCACTCGGCAAAGCGTATGCGGCAGGCGCTGCGGCGTATGAAAATGACGAAAAAGCGAAAGTGGAAATGGATGCGATCAATACAAAAATCTATGACCGCACAGATGAAAACGTGAACGAAATCTATGCAGCAGGTAGAGAGGCGAGCCTCGAACATTTCGAAGAAATTTATAAAACACTCGGCACGAAATTTGATCACTACTTTTTTGAAAGCGAAACCGCCCCACGTGGCATGCGACTCGTAGAAAAGCACAAAGATGTGTTTGCGGAGAGCGATGGTGCGATTGTGTACAAGGGTGAGCAAGATGGATTGCATACGCGCGTCTTCATAACCTCGCGGGGCACACCGACATATGAGACGAAAGATCTTGGTCTTCTCGAACTGAAGGGAGAGCAGGGCAAAATCGATGAATCGATTACGGTAACTGCGCACGAACAGGCCGATTATTTCAAGGTCATGCTCGCGGCCGCAAAACATTTGCCCGAAGTACGCGATATTGCCTCAAAAACGAAGCACGTGACGCACGGCATGATGCGCCTCGCGGAAGGCAAGATGTCCTCGCGCACGGGCAATGTAATCACGGGCGAATCACTCCTTGCCGATGTTGCAGAGGCCGCAAAAGTGCGTGCCGCAGAAAGTAGGGCAGACGATCCGGAGCAGCTCTCGCAAGACATCGCCGTTGCTGCAATCAAATATCAAATTTTGCGACAAGCTTCGGGGAAAGATATTATCTTCGATCGCGAACGTGCGCTTTCACTCGAAGGTGATTCTGGCCCGTACATGCAATATACGTATGCACGTGCTTCTCAAGTAATGGCGCGAGCTCGGGGGGAGAATGTAAAAATTATGATATATCATAATTCCGATCCGATTGATTTGGTGCGATTGATGTATCGATTCCCAGGAATGGTTGAGCGCTCGGCGCGAGAGCTCGAGCCGCATACGGTGGCAAATTTCCTTATCGAATTCGCTGCTGCCTTCAATAGATGGTATGCGGAGGTGCGAATAGTAGATACTTCGACAAGCTCAGCACAAGTGGAGAGTGCGCATAAGGTGGCGATCACTGAAGCAGCTCGCATTACGCTCAAAAACGGACTCTACCTATTGGGGATTCCCGCACCGGAGAAAATGTAATATCTCCAATTTTTCTCACGATCGTGAGAAAAATTGGAGATTCGGAATGCCTGCTTGGAAATCCACTGTTCACTGACGTATGTGTTCTGATGTCCAAACATGCTTTAAAATGAAGGTATGTACAAAGATCGCCGACTCAGCGATTATGATCTCTTTTTGGGCGCCGTCTTTGTGGTCTGTGTATTCGTTGGGGTAGGAGTATGGGGGTCCAATGGTACGCAGCGAACGGCGAAGATCTCTGCACAGACGGCGGCAGCAAGCGGAATCTCGACAGCGCCATCTACGGGCGCAACATCAGCGGCAAAGCCAACGCACCCGTGCCTGCAGGACGCTGATCAGAAAAATGCCAATACAAGTAATGGTGTCGACTACAAGTGTCTCAATGGCTGCACGTACACGGTGAAAATCGGATTTGGTGCGTCGCTCTCCGTCGTGCCCGAAGGCAAGCCCGATCCAAAAGGAAAACCCGGGCAAGTTTTTTATGAGCCATTGATCGGTGGCAAGAAAGGCCCGGTCCAGTGTGCGGCGGGTGGCACTGTCGCTTCGACTGCACAGGGCGGATGGAACGATCTCAATTCGCGCGCGTTTGCATATCAAGCGTCAGTACCTGCGGGAAGTACGGCGACCGGAAATCCGACGAATCTCCTCTCGAATAGTAATTGGACCGGAAGCCAATCGTATTCGAGCGCTATTAATTCTGGGGGAAGTACCGGTAGCAATATTTTTAATTATCAAACCATCTGCGACAGCAATGGGGTGTGCACGGATTATCAATACATCGGGGCGGAGGGTTTTAGAGCATCACCAGGAGATCAGGGATTTGTAGGCCCGGCGCAGCCTGCTGGCGGAACGACAGGAGACAGTGTCGTTTCAACGCCGATTCGAACGGCAGGAGACGATCCCACGTGGGGTGATATGTCCGAGTACGATCCATTTAAGACAGCGGGCGATGATCCCACATGGGGCGATATAACAGCTGACTCGGATCAATTCGAGACAGCAGGAAATGATTCTACATGGGGAGATATGACAACGTCTCAAACTAAGAGCGTTGGCGCACCGGCAGTTGCGGGTCAAACAGAACCTTCTGGCCTCCCTCCTGGCTTCACGAATATTGGGTCGCCCGCTGGTCAGCTGAATATTATGGGGCCTGATGGCACGGTGTATCATTCATACCTGGATGCAAATCAGGCGTACGCAAATTCCATTGCGCCCCCTCCTTCGGAAGCAGCACCCTCGCAGCCAATCTCAACGGCTTCTGCTGGTGCCCCTTTTGGGACTTCAAACAGGAGTGCAGAGAGTCAGGGAACCGCTTACTGTAGTACGTTTTATGGAAAATATATTTCACCGGGATGTTGGGCGTTCGGGTACAGCAAATAATTCCATACTTTTTAGCGCTTACGTACGGATTTTGCTACGATACGGCACATGAGCGACGTGTCTAAACCAGCCGCCTCCGCCGGAGCTACGGCGAGCCAAAGGGAAGAAGAAACACTGGCTTTCTGGAACGAGAAAAAGATTTTTGAGAAATCGCTCCAGAAAAAGGCCCCCAATGGCGATTATATTTTTTATGACGGCCCACCGTTTGCGACCGGCACGCCCCACTACGGCCACATTGTCGCGTCGGTGATCAAAGATGCAGTGCCGCGTTACTGGACGATGCGCGGCTACCATGTGCCGCGCCAGTGGGGATGGGATTGTCATGGGCTCCCAATTGAAAATATTGTCGAAAAAGAACTCGGTTTCAAACACAAAAAACAAATCGTCGAGATGGGTGTCGATAAATTCAACGAACTCTGCCGCTCGAAGGTGCTCACCTATGCGGATGAATGGAAAAAGGTGATTCCACGTGTCGGGCGCTGGGCGGATATGGAGAAGCCCTACTTCACGATGAGCCGCGATTTTATGGAAAGCGTGTGGTGGGCCTTCAAGCAATTATACGACAAGGGATTGGTCTATGAGGATTATCGCTCGATGCATATCTGCCCGCGCTGCGAGACGACGCTTAGCCAGAGTGAGGTCACCGAGGGGTACAAAGATGTCAAAGATTTGGCGGTGACGGTGCGATTCAAGTTGAAGCATCCGGAAAAGTTGGGGCTCACGGGCAATGTGTATCTCCTTGCGTGGACGACGACGCCATGGACCTTGCCGGGCAACGTGGCGCTCGCCGTCGGCAACGACGTCGCGTATCGCATATCGCGCGTCGTGATCGCGACTGCGACTGACAAAATCCAAGAAGCCCGTTTCGAGACCATCATCGCCTCTACCAATCTCACCATTCCCGGTGCGACCGAAATGCGGATCCTCAAGGGCGCGGATCTCGTCGGGCTCGAATACGAGCCGCCGTTTGATTACTACGTGAATGATCTCAATCTCAAAAATCGGGAGAATGGTTGGAAAGTCTATCCCGCCGATTTCGTGACTGCGGAAGAAGGGACTGGCATCGCGCACGAGGCGCCGGCATTTGGTGCCGACGACTGGGAGCTGTCGAAAAAATTCAATCTGCCGTTCGTACAGCACGTCGCGATGGACGGCACGATGAAGCCGGAGGTCACGGATTTTGCCGGGCAGGATCTCTCGCCACGTGCAAAGGATATTCCCGAAGAGGTGCGTGAGATCGATCTTACGGTCGCCAAATTTCTCGAAACCAAGGGACTTCTGTTCACGAGGGATAAATATTTGCACAGCTACCCGCACTGCTGGCGATGCGACACGCCGCTGCTTAATTACGCGACCTCGAGCTGGTTCGTAAAAATCGAAGCACAAAAGCAGGGGCTCTTGAAGAGTGCGGAGCCGATACGGTGGTCGCCCGAGCACATCAAACGCGGCAGATGGGGACGGTGGCTCGAAGGTGCGCGCGACTGGTCTATTTCGCGCCAGCGTTTTTGGGCCAGCGTGATTCCGATTTGGCGCTGCGAGAAGTGCAAGCAAGTGCGCGTTTTCGGCTCGGCGGCGGAGCTTGAAAAAGTGAGCGACACGAAAATCGATGATTTGCACAAGCACATCGTCGATACGATCGAGTTTGCCTGCGACAAATGCGACGGCCGCATGAAGCGTATTCCCGATGTCTTGGATACGTGGTTCGATTCGGGCTCGATGCCCTATGGCCAGGCGCACTATCCATTTGAGAACAAGCACGCATTCGATCGCGCGTTCCCGGCGCAATTCATTGCAGAAGGACAGGATCAGACGCGCGCATGGTTCTACTATCTCCATGTAATCTCGACATCGATTTTCGGCAAGAGCGCGTTCGAAAATGTGATCGTCAACGGCATCGTTTTGGCAGAAGACGGAAAGAAAATGTCGAAGAAGTTGCAGAACTATCCCGATCCGATGGGAGTGGTGGAAAAATACGGCGCCGATGCATTGCGCCTTTACTTGCTCGCATCTCCCGTCGTCGGCGCAGAGAACCTCAACTTTTCAGAAAAAGGTGTGAACGAATGGAAGAGTGTGCTCACGCGACTCGAAAACGTACTTTCGTTCTACCAGATGTATCGGGGAGACACTCCGCATGAGCCACACGAGGAGAGTACACATCTCCTTGATCGCTGGATTATCGCCCGGCTCAATCAACTCGACGCGGAAATCACGACCGCGATGAATGTATATGATCTTGCGCGTGCGACGCGGCCTATTGCACCGTTTGTCGACGACCTCTCGACGTGGTATTTGCGCCGCAGCCGCGACCGCATGAAAGACGGCGAACAGGATGCGTTCGCAACGACGCTCTTTGTGTTGCGCGAATTTGCACGAGTCGTCGCTCCGTTCGCACCATTTATCGCGGAGCATCTCTGGCAAGTGTTGAAGCGAGAGGGAGATACAGAGAGCGTACACCTCGAAGCGTGGCGCATGCCAACCTCTCCAGGATTTTTCGCACGACTCTTTGGTAAGAAAGAGAATCTCATCGCGGACATGACGACAGCGCGCGCGATTGTCTCAAAAGCGCTTGAGGCGCGCGATCAGACGAAGATCAAAGTACGTCAGCCACTCGCACGACTCACGATCCCAGCCGATACGACGATTTCTGAAGATTACTTTGCGATCATCGCCGACGAGGTCAATGTGAAAAAGATCGAGAAGCAAGGAAAGGAAATTCTCCTCGATACGAATCTTACCGACGAGCTGCGCGAAGAAGGCATTGTGCGTGATGCGATCCGCTCGGTGCAGGATGCGCGCAAGGCAGCGAAGATGAGCCCGGGCGAGCACGGCAAGGTGTCGATTGCTGTGGACGGGGCGGTCCGCGCGACTGTTGAAAAGCATCTCAAAGAGATCGGGGAACAAACACATACAGAAATCACCTTGGTTTGATAAGGAGAGACATGTATCCCGTTAGAGGCCGCGGTCGCCCTCAAAAAGCATCGCTTGTAGAGAGTCGAACGATTATGAGAAAATATATGTGCAGAATCGCCTCTAGACCGACCGCGACCTGCCCCGTTAGAAGCCAAGGAATATAACGCGTATGACAATTTCTATATTAGAAGCGCTAATCGAGCTGAGCTTCTAACGGGGCCTGCCTCTAACGGGATGTATCAGAAATACCAAACGGAAGCGCTCGTGCTTGGTAGTCGTGAATACGGCGAAGCCGACAAAGTGTTTGCGCTCTATACGCCCGATTTTGGATTGGTGCGTGCTCGCGGAAGCGCAGTACGTACCGAAAAGTCGAAAATGCGTTATGCATTGCAGAGCTATGGTCGCGTGAGCGTCGCCTTGGTGCGCGGCAAGCGAGGATGGCGTGTCGCTGGTGCGCAAGCGATCCAGCCGGCTGCGGGAGATGTGCGTAGTATTGCGGCATTCGCACGTATCGCCGAGCTTGTCTTGCGACTCGTGCATGGAGAAGAAATCAATCCGTACCTTTTTGCCGCGCTTTCGGAGGCACATCAAGCGCTCATGCGAGAAGAAAATGCGGCGTGGCCCACTATCGAAATCGTGTGCGTCGCTCGTGTACTCTACGCACTTGGGTACCTATCGGCCGAGGCGATGGAAACAACGCTCTTTGCTCATACAACATACAGCGGCGAGCATTTGTCCGAAGCGGAAGTCCTTAAAGACAAGCTCCTTTCGTCGATCAATAAAGCAATCGCGGAAACGCACCTTTGATTCGGGCGAGTATCCCCTGGCAACATTTTTTTAGCGGGTCGGGATTTTTCTGCTGAAAAATCCCTCAGCTTCGCACCGTCGTGCTGCAGAGACCCGAAAAACATGTTGCCAGGGGATGCTCTCTCTGATTTACTTCGCCCATGTCGGGATCGGTCACCAATTTCTACGAGCACGCCAAGTCGTTCGCGCGAAGCGCGCCGGAGCGACCGGCGCTCGTTGCTTGCGACGATCTCGGCAAGACACTCTTCGAAATCAGCTACGGTGAACTGCCGGGAAGATTGGAAGCTGCGGCGAAATATTTGCATTCACTCGGGATCCAAAAAGGTGATCGCGTCGCCGTCGCGTTCAGAAATTCTGTTGATCTTTTGATATTAAATTGGGCCGCATGGGGCAGCGGTATCGTCACCGTCCCCCTGGATGTGAAGCGTGATACCGAAGAGCAATGCACGTACAAAATAGAACTCAATAATGCCAAGGCACTCATCGTGCAAAAAGGTGCGTTCGGAAACGTGCCGGCGCTCAAGGTACCGATCGTCGAGTATACGAGTTTGCCGGCGGATATTGGCGGCGCTGTGGAGTGGGAGAACGATCCCTCGCATCTCGCGCTCATTCTCTTCACCTCAGGCACCACTGCACATCCCAAAGGCGCCAAGCTCACGCTCCACAATCTCTTGGTGAATGCCGACAGTATCGGCGAATGGCTCCATATTACGGAAAGAGATCGTTTTCTCGTGCAGCTCCCGCTCCATCACATCAATTCCACTACTTTTACGCTTGCCACACTCTTGAGAGGCGGCACGATCGTTGTCCCGCCGATGTATTCCAATTCGCGCTTTTGGGCGCAGGTGGCAGAGACACACGCGACGATCACATCGATTGTGCAATCCATCCTTGCAGATCAGCTCGACCGCACAGACGCGTTCGAAAAAGTAAAAAACACCATCATGCTCAACCGTATCCAGATCGGCTCTGCCCCGGTCGTCGCGCATACGGTCCAAGAATTCATTCGTGAATTTGGCATCAATGTGTACCAGGGCTATGGCCAAACGGAAACCGCGCTTCGCGTGACGGGCGTCCCCATGGGATTACCCGATGAGTTGTATCGAGAACTCATCAAAGATAATTCAATCGGCGCGCCGATGAAATGGGCCGATCTCCATATCGCTGACAAAGACGGCAACATCCTGGGCGAAGGCGAAGAAGGGGAATTGATCGTGAAAGGCGCGGCGATTATGGAGGGGTATGTCGCCGGCGAAGAGGCCTTCCGCGACGGGTATTTCCTGACGGGCGACATCGGCTTGTACAAAACGATCAACGGCACACGCTTCTTCTATCTCAAGGGTCGCTCGCGCGAAATCATCATCAAGGGTGGTATCAATATCTCGCCGGTCGCCGTCGAAAACGGACTCAAGAAACTCTCGCCCGACATCTCGCAGGTATATTGCATCGGTAGAGAAGACGATCGCTACGGCGAGGAAGTTGCGGTTGCTGTCTGCTGGCGCGAGGGAGTAGATCAAGAGTCTGCACTACGGCGGCTGAAATTCATGCTCCTCTCGGGTACCGACGCGCTCTCTGCATACGAAACACCGAAATTTTTTGCGAGCATTGGCGCACATGAACTGCCGCTCACCTCGACCGGCAAAGTGCAGCGCACTGTTCTAAGAAAAAATCTTTCGCCCGAACAATTTTCTTCGATCTATGACATCCTGAAAACGCAGAAGTATCAATTATCTGTGCTCCCACCGCATTCACCCTTGATTAAAACCTCGCATGCGCTCTATGAAAAGTGTTGGGATCCGATCAAAACGGATTTCAAACAGTACGAAAAAGACGTGAGCAAGCACCTGATTTTAATGGCGCTTGATAGTGAAGGGAAGATCGCCGGGCAAATCGCGTTCGTGCGGACCGGACTCTCGGCAGAAGAATTGTTGCAGACGACCTATGCGGATCTGCTCACGCCGAAAGTGCTCAACCAAAAAGGTGATTCAATTATCTGCATTTCGATTTGCAGTGCGGAATACAAAGCGAAACCGATTCCCGAAGTGAAAAATATTCCCGAGCCAAAAGATGTGCAGACATATCTCGACGAGGGGAAGGACGCGGTTATGCGTTTCCATCAAAAGCCGAAAGGTGGTCTCCCTGCAGGTGCATCCCTTGTCGGGCTGATACCGAATGGGCGACCGGAAGATATGTCAGCGTGCGGCTACAACATGCTGCTTGCGTACCCATCGCCCACGTCGGGCGTCCGCATTACCGACGATGCGCCTGTCTCAAATCAGCTCATTGAAGCGGCGCTTCTCGTCGCGCACGAAGCGGGGCTTTCGCACGTATACGCCTACTCCCGCCCTGGCGGCCTTGCCGCATACTGGGCAGAGCGATAAGCTGCGGTGATGGATATTGTTCGACTCACGGAAGCGAGGGAATCATACGTAGCGGACATCAATGGTCTTTTATCACAGCTTCGTTCGGATCCTTCAGAGCACAAAGGGTCTCTTATAGACCTACACACGATTGTTGCCGATAAAAACGTTGCATTCATCGTCGCGGTCGATGGTGAAAAGATTGTTGGCATGGCGACGCTCTACATGATTACGAAAATAGGGAAGCGCGGAGGCTATGTCGAAGATGTGGTCGTCGACGGTAATTACCGCGGGCAGGGGTTGGGAGAAAAATTGATGCAGAAATTGTTGGAAGTCGCTCGCAGAGAAAATCTTAAGCAGCTCTATCTCACCACAAGGCCGGATCGAGTTGCTGCGCATAAGCTCTATGAGAAACTTGGATTTACTCAACAACAAACGGACGTGTACCGCATGAAGATCTAGAAGACGGGGCGGCAGGGATCGGTGTATAATTTTGTGGATGCCGCCCTCTGATCATGAAGGTGAAAAGATAGAGCGTTTGCGTCGAGCGATGTACTCGCGCACCTATGCCGACAAGCTCGGCCCCCGCGAACGCCGCGTGCTCGAGAACGAGCCGACTGGCGTGCCGGAAGATTGGCAGCACAAGCCTGAGCCGATAAAGCCGGAAGATTTGCCGCTCGAAGCGATGCTTCGGCCGCAGCGCCGAAAAAAGGGCGCATACTCCATTTTGAAATTTGCGCTCCTTGCGGCGGCTGTCTTTTTTGTCGGCGCGATTCTCTTTTTCGGATACTACCTCTTCTTCGGCGGCGCGTCGTCTATCTCGGCGCGCAATATTGATATCGCGATCACCGGTCCCGCGCAGATTGCGGGCGGCGAGCCGGTCAATCTGCAGGTGACGGTGACCAACCACAATCGCGAACCGCTGGACGAGGCGGCGCTCGTCGTCGAGTACCCTGCGGGGACACGCCTTGATCCGGCAAGTTGTTCCGAGAGCAGCTGTCGCATCGCACTCGGCACCATCGCGCCAGGAAATGCGGCTGCGATCAAATTGCCGGCCGTCTATCAGGGCACCGCGGGGCAGCGCGCGAGCGTGCATATGGAAGTTGAGTATCGTCTCGGCGGCTCCGACTCCACCTTCGTCGCCGAGTCTGATTACGGCTTCGTCTTCACTTCATCGCCGCTCTCGATCGCGGTGGAGGGCAATACCGAAACGGTATCTGGGCAGCCAATGCGGCTCGTCCTCACCGTGCTCTCCAACGCGAGCCAGCCCGTGCCTGACGCGATTCTCACCGCCACCTATCCATTCGGCTTCCGCGAAAGCTCGGTCCAGCCGCAGGCGGCTGCACAAGGTGTCTGGAATCTGGGCACTTTGAATCCGGGCGACAAAAAAGAAATCGTCATCAACGGTTCGCTCTCGGGTGAGACTGGGGATAGTCGCGTCTTCCAATTCAAGGCGGGCAGTCGCGAGAGTCCTGGCTCCAACAAGATTGGCGTAGCGCTTTCCGAAACACAGCTCCCGATGACGATCGCGCAGCCGTTCCTTGATCTTGATCTCGCGGTCAATAATTCGACAGACCCGAAAGCGGTTGCGGTAACGCCGGGGAGCACCGTGCACGTCGCCGTCACGTACAAAAATAATCTCTCGACTTCGATCGAGAATGCGGTCGTCGTCGCGAAACTCTCCGGTATCAGCGTGAATGGTACGACGGTGCGCAGCGACAACGGCTTCTATCGCTCGACCGACAACGCGGTCCTTTGGGACAAGACGACGACCGACGGCGAATTGAGCCACCTCGATTCGGGCGCGACCGGCAAACTCGTCTTTACGTTCCAGGTACCGCATTCAGAACTGCTCGCAAATATTCAAAACCCGACGCTCGTCATCTCGGTGAATGCGGCGGGCGAGCGGTTGGGCGAGACAGGTGTGCCGGAAAACCTGCAATCGACCGTGCAACAAAAAATTGCGGTCGCGAGTAATCTCCAGATGCGTGCCGATGCGCTCTACTTCACCAACCCCTTCGGCGTCACGGGCAACATGCCGCCTATGGCCGGTATCGAGACCGCATACGCTGTCGTCTTCTCGATCACCAACACCACCAACGCGATTACGGGCGCACGCGTCACGGCGCAGTTGCCGCCCTATGTCCGCCTCATCGGCAACCACTATCTCCCCGCATCCGAAAAGGTGACCTTCAATGGCAACACAGGCTCCTTTACGTGGGACGTGGGGGAGGTCGCCGCCGGTGCGGGCACCAATGGCGCGCCACCGCGACAGGTGGTGATCGAAGTCGGCTTCACTCCATCGACGTCGCAGATCGGCACCCAACCCGTCCTCATGCAAGACATCAAGCTCACGGGCAGCGATTCACTTACGGGCGATGACATTTCGAAGACGGTTGAGAATATCACGACCAACATTTCGGGCGATCCGGGCTTTTCCTCGAGCAATGCCACGGTCGTGGCTCCCGGTTTCCAGCCGCAGCAGTAGGTACGTTTGCGCGGCGGCGTTTTCGTGCGATTATCTGTCCATGGAAAAGTGGGTGGATCCCGTTAGAAATAGCGGACGCGCGAGCGTCTATAAGGTACCTTTCGCTGTATGACATTTGATAATAATCTAGATCACATTGATAGTCCGCGTCCTATTTCTAACGGGATGGACAAGATTGTGTCTCTCGCAAAGCGTCGCGGTTTTATCTATCCGGGCAGCGAAATCTATGGCGGTCTCTCCGGCACTTGGGATTGGGGACCGTACGGCGTCGAGCTCAAGAACAATGTCAAAAATCTCTGGTGGCGCATGTTTGTGCAGGAGCGCGACGATATGGTGGGCCTCGATGCCGCGATTTTGATGAATCCAAAAGCATGGGAGGCAAGCGGGCACGTCTCGGGATTTTCTGACCCCTTGGTAGAGTGCAGCAACTGCAAAAGCCGTTTTCGCGCCGACAATTTGGAAGACAAAAATGTGTGCCCGTCGTGCGGCAAAAAGGGGACCTTCGGCGAAGCCAGGCAGTTCAACATGATGTTTAAGACGCATGTCGGCGCCGACGAGACGGCGGCATCCATCTCATACCTTCGTCCCGAGACGGCCGGCGGCATCTTCGTGAATTTTAAAAATGTGATGGATAGTATCCATCCGAAGTTGCCCTTCGGTATCGCGCAGATCGGAAAAGCGTTTCGCAACGAGATCGCGCCGCGCGATTTTGTCTTTCGTGCGCGTGAATTCGAGCAGATGGAGATCGAGTACTTTGTAAATCCCGCTGAATGGGAGAGCGCATTTGAAGAGTGGAGAAACAATGTGCATGCATTCAATGATGCAATAGGCATCCCGCGTGACGCGGTCCACGAACTCGAAGTGGTGCCGGAAGATCGCGCTCACTATTCGAGGCGCACGATCGACTTCGAATTTGATTTCCCGTTTGGCCGCAAAGAGCTCTATGGTCTCGCGTACCGTACGGATTTTGATCTCAAGGCGCATATGGAGGCCTCGGGTGTAAATCTTGAGTACATGGACGAACAGGCAAAGCAGAAATTTATTCCGCACGTGATCGAACCTTCATTTGGCGTCGACCGTACCATTCTTGCGCTCCTCGCGTCGGCCTATACTGAAGATGAGCTTGGCGGTGAGTCACGCACGTACCTCAAATTCAATAAAGCGGTGGCACCGATCAAAGCAGCTGTCTTTCCGCTTCTCAAAAACAAGCCGCAGCTGGTGGAAAAGGCGAGAGAGATTTATCTATCACTCAAAAAGGAAGTGCCACAAATTATGTGGGATGACAACGGCAACATTGGGAAGCGCTATCGCCGCCAAGATGAAATCGGCACGCCTGTGTGCATCACTGTCGATTTCGATACGCTCGAAAACGATACCGTGACCGTCCGCAATCGCGATACCGGGGAACAGGTGCGCGAACCAATAGCGAACCTCAAATCGGTTATATAATCGCAGAAGCCAACGGCCTGGGCACTCGCCCCGCTGTAGATGGCTCTTTAACTAGTCCATAGGGACGTCATGTTAGATGATACATATCCGAGAACGAATAGATCATTAAAAAATCTCACTCCACTTGGGTGGGTGAATCTCGAGCCGGCCAAGCCTTTGGCCGAGAAGTTCGAGGCCCTTCGTGGAAGATCCATTGACGTTCCTCCATTTGCTTCGGTTGAGCGATTTCGTGTAAAGCGGAATGCGCCCTCGCGAGCATATGCGTACACACTTCGATTTGGTGTGCTCATCCAAGACGAAGATGTCATCTGGGAGAGGCTCGAGCGGGATCATTTGACCCTCGCAACATTTTCCGACGGGCTTGATATTCTGATTGCGAACCCGGAGACAAATCGTGAACTCATGCCGCTCCTTATGCTTGGCGATGAGTACGAACCGCATCTCCACCTCCGCACCTCCGTCTGTTTTTGTACAGTCGGCGGTGTGATCTACCCGAGCCTCGTGCGGCCGGTTGGTGAAAATGTCTGCACTACGCAGACTGACGGCTCGAAGGTGGTCATCCGTTATGGTGGGTGGCATTCTGGTTGGAGGTTCCTCGTCTTATCGGAACGCGATCTGTCGCTAGCGGCCTAATCGTCGTGTCGGCCTCCGCTCTTTTTGCGGAGGCCGAACCCTTTTGTGCTAGGATGCAAAACATGGATGAGCGGCCCCTTGTTATTTCGATCACACCCGCGACAGTCATCAAAACCGTCGTCATTTTAGCCGTCTGCTGGCTCCTCTTTGTCATCCGCGACATCGTGCTTATCGTCCTCACTGCCGTTGTCATAGCCTCCGCCATTGAGCCCGGCGTTGCCAATCTGGTCCGCCGCAAAATTCCGCGCATTCTTGCGGTTATTTTGATCTACCTTCTTATGTTTGCGCTCATTGTCGCGCTTTTCTTTTTCTTCCTGCCGTTCGTCGTCAATGATCTCTCGCTCTTCGTCAGTTCATTGCCGCAGTACGCCGAATCGCTCACACATTCGGCGTTCTTCATGCAGTATGGGCCGATTGTCGGTATCTCGGGGGAGTCGCAGGATCTGGTGAGCGGTACGCTCTCGGTCTTGGACGTGCGCACCTACTTTACAGAGCCTTTGGCGGCGCTCGCGGCAGTATTCGGCGGAGTCTTTTCCTTCCTTCTCATTATCGTGCTCTCGTTCTACTTCGCCGTCGTCGATACCGGTGTCGATGATTTCCTCCGTATCGTCACGCCCAAAAAGCATCAATCGTACGTGATCGGCCTCTGGAAGCGCTCACAGCACAAGATCGGCCTCTGGATGCAGGGGCAGCTTCTCTTGGCGCTCATTATGGGTGTCATCACCTTTTTGGCGCTCACTATCTTTGGTGTACCGCACGCACCTGCCTTGGCAGTCCTCACTGCATTTGCGGAAATCATTCCGGTCTTCGGCGTCATATTTGCGGGTGCTATGTCGAGTGCAATTGGCTTTGCGGCAGGCGGGCTCGCGCTTGGTTTCATCGTGATCGCGATCTTTGTCATCGCTTCGCAATTTGAGAATCATCTCATCTACCCGCTTGTCGTGACGCGTGTTGTCGGCATCCCGCCCCTCCTTGTAATCCTCGCGCTTATCATCGGCGGGCAATTGGCTGGATTTTTGGGTATTATTCTCTCCGTTCCAATCGCTGCGACCCTGCGCGAGCTTGCTCGGGATTATGAGAGTGGGCAATTGCGGGCGCACAACAAAGCGGCGGAACAAGCGGCAACATGAACCCCGTTAGAAATAGCGGACATGCGAACGTTTGATTTGATATATTTCTTCACGTATGACCAGTCACGATCGAGAAGGCAGCATTGATAGTCCGCGTCCGATTTCTAACGGGGTGAAAAACCCCCTCTATATCACCACCACGCTTCCGTATGTAAATGCGGATCCGCATATCGGCTTTGCGCTCGAGATCGTGCACGCGGATATCTATGCGCGCTACCGCACCCTCCAAGGCGACGACGTCTTTTTCAATACCGGCACCGACGAGCACGGCCAAAAACTCTACGAAGCAGCACAAAAAGCAGGGAAGACTCCGCAAGCATATGTAGATGAATACGCGGCGAAATTTCGCTCGCTCAAGGATATTTTAAATCTTGATCCCGCCATTCACTTCATTCGCACCACTGATGCGCACCATATCGAAGCGGCACAGGAAATGTGGCGCCGATGCCAAGCGGCGGGCGATATCGAGAAGCGCACGTACAAAGGGCTCTACTGTGTGGGCGACGAGGCGTTTATGAAGGATTCGGATCTCGTCGACGGCCGTTGCCCGAATCATCCCAACATGGATCTTGTCGAATTGGAGGAGGAAAATTACTTCTTTTTGCTCAGCAAGTACCAGAAGCCACTTCTCGACTATCTCTCACGCGAAGGTGTGATTCTACCCGAGTGGCGCCGGCAAGAGGCGATCAAATTCGTAGAACGGGGTCTCGAAGATTTTTCGATCTCTCGTGTCAAAGAGAAGATGCCGTGGGGCATTCCGGTGCCGGACGATGATTCGCAGGTGATGTATGTATGGTTCGACGCGCTTACCAACTACATCTCGACGCTCGGGTGGCCGCATGATACCGAGAAGTTTGAAACATACTGGGGCACGAATGAGGTGCCGAACGCGATCCAAATGGCAGGGAAGGATCAGGTGCGCTTCCAGTCGATCATGTGGCAGGCAATGCTCAAATCTGCCGGATTACCATCAACGAAAAGCGTGATCTACCACGGCTTCATCACAAGTGGCGGGCAGAAAATGTCGAAATCGCTCGGCAATGTCATTGATCCGATGGCAATCGTACAAGAATATGGCACCGACGCGCTGCGCTACTTTCTCGCACGACATGTGCATCCGTTTGAGGATACGGATGTGACGATGGAGAAGTTTAAGCAAGTCTACAACGCGGATCTGGCGAATGGTCTCGGGAATCTTGCCGCCCGCATTATGAAATTGACAGAAACGCATCTCGAGGGACCCGTTGAGTTGCCGAAGATGAAGTTGCCATCGAAGGAGGCGAAACATTTCGATGCGTTCGAAATCAACCGAGGACTCGACTACGTCTGGGAGCGCATACAACTGCTCGATCAGAAAATCACGACGACCGAGCCGTTTAAGGTAGTGAAGGTTGATCTCGAAAAGGGGAAGACGATTATTGCCGGATTAGTGCGCGATCTCGCGCATATTGCGGCGTGTCTTGAGCCGGTTATGCCGCATGCGGCTCGGGCAATCGGTCAGTCGATCAAAGAAAACAAAAAGCCGGAAAATGTGTTCCCGCGCAAGGAGTAGCCAGTGTATTTATCTGACGAAGGTGGAGAGTGAAGTGAGTATGCTTGCATATTCTTTTGAGATCGTCGCGCGCTCCGCAGAACTTGTAATTACACAAGAGTGTGGTATAGTTGCAAGAGCGGCCGATTGATCCGCTGACTGGGGGTTCCATGGAAAAAAAAGATGAAACCCCGGAGGAGAAAGCCCTCCGGATCGATCAGGCGAAGGCTCGCCTGATCCGCGCTCTCGGCGTCGGTTACGACGCCGACTGGGATGACATCAAGTCGGCGTACGGCGCCGCCGACTCGAATGTCCTGTCGGCCATTTCCGTCGAGGATCGCCGGATCCTCGCGGAGATGGCGCCGGACCATCGAATTATCTGGGACGGGTCAAAGGAGGACCCGTCCGTCTGCCGAGCGCATCTCGGCAGAAAAAAATAGGCGGCGGTCTACCCTGGTACCCCGATTCGGCAGACGCCGGGTCGGGGCACTTTCTTGTATACTACCGGAATGACATTTCGATACTTCGACGCGCATACGCATCCGCAATTCGTCGCGTACGATGCGGATCGGGAAGAGGTTATAAAGCGGGCGCTTGAGGCGGGCGTGGCGATGAATGTGGTGGGCACGCAAAAAGATACCTCGGCAGCGGCCGTCGCGCTCGCGGAGAAGTACGACGGCGTGTATGCGTCGATCGGTCTCCATCCGATCCATACGTCGCGCTCGTTCCACGACGCGCAGGAGTTGGGGGAGGGCAACAAAGAATTTACCTCGCGTGGCGAGCAGCTCGATTTTGACTATTACAAGCAGCTCGGTTCAAGCGAAAAGGTGATCGCGATCGGTGAATGCGGTCTCGATTATTATCGCGTCGATGAAAGTACGAAGGATGTGCAGTTTGAAAATTTCGTCAAACAAATCGAACTTGCCAATGAGCTTAGAAAGCCCCTGATGCTCCACATTCGCAATGCATACGATGATGCGATTGAACTCATCAAGAGTCATGCCAGGGTACAGGGTGACGTGCACTTTTTTGCGGGGGGTTGGGGAGTGGCAAAGCGTTTTTTGGATCTTGGATTTACACTCTCCTTTACCGGCGTGGTCACTTTTACGCACGACTACGATGAGGTCGTCAAAAATGCGCCCCTCGACATGATCCTCTCCGAAACCGACGCACCATACATCACCCCCACGCCGCATCGGGGAAAGCGCAATGAGAGCATGCATATTCCCCTTATCGTGCAGCGGATCGCGGAGATCAGGGAAGAAGATCCCGAGCGGGTACGGGAGCAGCTTTTGCAGAATGCACAGCGCGTCTTTAGCATCGCCTGATTTCTGATACTATACGCCCTATGATTGGACACGTATCACTGCACGTCAACGATTTTCAGAAGTCGAAGGAATTTTATACGAAATCGCTCGCACCCCTCGGCTATGTCATGGTACTCGAATTTGCGGAATGGTCGGTCGCGGGCTTTGGGGAGCCGGCCAAGCCCGATTTTTGGATCAGGGCCGATGGCGCTGATAAGCCCGGCCACGTAGCGTTTACGGCTACGAGCAAGCAGCAGGTAGAGGGTTTTCATGCTGCGGCAGTGGGTGCGGGCGGCAAAGACAATGGCGCGCCGGGCTATCGCAAGGAGTATTCGCCGGGGTACTATGCGGCGTTCGTGGTGGACCCGGATGGACACAATATTGAAGTAGTGTACTTCGACCCGGCGCCCCCAACCGCCTAGGTCGCGCTTAAAAAACTCATCTACTGCGTTGCGGGGCCCGCAGCGTGCTTGTCGCCGTATACTCAATACGTCTCCAAGCACGCTTTCCCCGCGCCTTGTAGCTGAGCTTTTTAAGGCACGACCTCCCAACGACCGGCCGCTATAGCTCATTTAAAAATGCGACCCTGAGGAATTCCTGAATTTCCTGTTCCCATGCCGTTTTTGAATCGCGAATAATTCCTTTTTGAGTCTTGC
>QZIY01000014.1 GCA_003599175.1 Candidatus Parcubacteria bacterium | reverse complement strand
GCGGGGCATTTTTTTGAATCCCATATACAAAATCGGCACTTTAGCTCTTAACAGAGCCACCATACATCAAAATCATCCTCCCGAAAGTTTCTTTAACTCAACAACACGCAAAGAAAAGGCCGCCTCGATATTCGGGGCGGCTGATTCCGCTAGGTAGATGAAGGGTGAAGGAGAGAGCCCATTCCCTTCATCTTTTTCCGGGGATATACTAAACGTATCCATATGGGTAGTGATTTTGCTGCAGCTTTAGAAAGCTGGCTTCGGGAATTGCCGTCTTCACAGATGGTCTATCCTCGCCAGCTGCATCACCGCATCAAGTATCTCTTCTGGCGTGTCTATACGCCCTACCACCCATTCCTACGCGACACTGCGCTCGCGCTCGGCATCGTGAAGCATGAAGGACGACAAAACTTTCTTCTCGGTCATATCACCCCTGAAGCGATTCCAGAATTCATAGCGCGATGCGTGGAGCGCGGGTACGGCAATCACTTCGTCGCATGGAACGACGACGGGCAGCTCGCGAGCTTGCGAATCGTTGAGGATTTTGAACGCCAGTACCACTTACGCATTTTTGAAGACGGCGAAGTGCGCGGCCACTATGAATACACGCCCGAGTGCTACCCTATTTTGCACCTCCGAGAAATCGGCCTCGAAGACCGCCGCCACATTTTCAACGAACACATCGGCGATTTGATTACGCCAGTCGCTGATTCAGGCACTTAGTCGCGCTAGCGCGACTCGCCTTCAAAATCAGGCATTACGTATCCGAATTGCATCGTTGTCGGATCCAATTTGAGATAGACGCTTTTACCTACCGAAGGTTGTGCGGTCATCGGCTCCCCAGCCGCGCGATCAGCGTAGTTGACGACGATCACATCACGATGACGAGGATTCTGACTCAATTCGATGGATTGCGGTGCGATGCGATCGCCAAGGAGGAACGACTCTGAACCGATGTAGCCGCCCGCCTCCGTATTGAGTGCAGCGACGACATAGTAGAATGTGCCGCTCCCGCCCGCCTGCTGCGTGAGCATAAAGACAACGTCTTCTCTACCATCGCCATTGAGATCGATCGGAAAATCGTTGCCAAAATAGCGCGTCACGATGTGTGATGCCGACCCCGGCGCCGCTTCGATATCCGACACACCGTCTGTGAGTTTGATCACCTGTCCGCCGATTACGTACTGCGCGTTTTTGTGATCCCGCGCGATCTCTCCTTGCTTTTCCTTGTAGATGTGCGAATTCAAGAGGAAAAAGCCGCCGATGAAAATCGCAGCGGCCGCCACGATCCAGTGGAAGTACTGCACCTGATATTTCTTTGTGGTTGTTTTTCGCTTTCGTGCTGCCATGACACTACATTGCACGCAATGTCCCTATGATTATAATACAAAATTGCACACAGGTAGCTGAAGAACGTGCGCTTGTGAGAGGACGCTCTTAACTGCCTTTGCATGACAAGCGTCTCGGCGCGCATTTCAAACAACACCTCTTACAAAACCGGCACAATGCACTTTGCTTAGGCATTGAGAATCCAGATAGCAGCGTTTAGGTACGCCGCAAAACTTACCCACAGCAGATATGGAATAAGAAGCCATGCGGCTATACGAGAAATCTTTGCAAAGGCGATGATTGTAGCGAGAATTGCGAACCAGAGAACGATAATCTCAATAAACGCACCAAGAGGTGAAGACAGGCCAAAGAAGATGAAGGACCAGAGGGTGTTTAAGGCCAGCTGGCCAGCAAAAATGCCAAGAGCAATTCTAACATCCCTTCTTCCCAATCCCTTTTTCCAAACCAAAAATGCGGCAATGCCGATGAGCGCAAATAATGCTGTCCACACGGGAGCGAATACCCAGGTTGGCGGTGTAAGTTCTGGCTTCACGAGCGAGGCATACCATCCGTCAATTGACGGAATAGTAAAAATCGAGCCGATCATCCCCACTCCTTCGGACACAAGAACGAACCCGACGAGCGCGAGCCAATCTTTGGAGCTCATGAAGCTTCATTGTACCGCATCAAACGATGTCAGGCTGGCCTGTTCGGTCTCGTAAATTCTACCACCAAGCCCCACAAGGCTTTTCTGGCGACTTTATTGTAGCAAAAACGACGCTCCTCGGAATGACTTAAAAGCGCCTTTTGGGCGCTTTTTAAGTCTCGTGAACCACCCTTGATTTTATACACAATGCGCACCTTTCATCGCTCCACGTGTATATTTTTCTTCCTGTTCACTTCGTCCCACAAGTCTTTTAGTATCCGTTGTGTTTGCTTCCCTTGATACCATTCGCTAGCCATATACCGCTCACTCTTTGCACCTCCTGGATCACTGTGGTTGCCGAACAGAGCCGCAAACGCCTTGTCGTTGTTGTACCAGTTGTAGAAAGTCCTACGAGTAATCCCTATACGGTCGCAGATCCTGACGATATTACACGCCTCCTCGTGAAATACGATGAGGCACTCCAATTTCTTAAGAACGGTACCTAGCGGACCCTTGAAGTCTTTGACGACCATAAGCAACCTCTCAAGAAGCTCCTGCTTATTAGCGACTACGAACGCGCCCATCTTATTCCAAGCATCCTCGTGGTCGAGCATCTCTCCTAGTTTGGTGTAGAGGAACAGTTGGCACGCCAGGTTGTCATCTTCCTGCATCCACTGTCTCAACCGCTCTATTTCAGGCTCTCCGAGAATGAGAATGAACAGGTTATGCTCGAGGAAGATGTCGAACAGCCGCTTACTCATCTCTTTTGGCACCTGGCTGCGGGTTACCCATATATGGAGGATATCTTCCCTCCCGATGGCGTGTATCAAGAGCCACTGAAGTTCTGACTCCCGGATGTACGCATCTAGATCATCTTTCACCACAACCTCAATACTGGTGAACTCGCCCGCACTCCACCTGCTTCTGAAGAGTCGTACGAATGGCAGGCGCTTAATCTGCCGCCAGGTGATGGAAAGGATGTTCAAGAAAGCACTCTTGTGTGTTCGCACGAGGCGACGCTTGAGATACCTGCCGAACATCCACTCGAACAAGGTTTGGATTTGTAGGGCGAAGTCGCCCATGGTTAGCATTTACCCTCTAAGATGCAGAGGATATATCTTCCAAGGAGAGCATCGAACTCCTCGAAATCGCGCTCCTGATAGCGGCGATATAGGGTGTAGAGAACCCATTCGGTGAGTGGAACAATGCCGATCCCTTCTTTGTCGTAGATGTAGCGGAAGAGTCCTGATCCAACAAAGGAATAGTTTCGATTAACTAGAAGTATCAATCGCCCGTCACTTTCACCACGTTGTTGCACATACGAGACCACGTCGAACACCTCAGCAGGATTCTCCCGCTTCCGTTGGGGAGGAATCTGTATTTCTATGACCTTAGTGCGTATCTCGTTTAATCTCAACACTTCCATAACCGGCAGAGCGTTCAGATCCCTAAACCGGATCGTGTAGTAGCCGGGATATGGGTGATCGGCTAGTTCTTCTGGCGTAGAGATACCATATTGCTCGTACGCAGCGTAGAAGATAGTGCGGATAAACCGTGAGAGCGCGGCAGGACTTGCCTGCTCTTTTGGGAAAACGATAGCGGTGCTAGTTTTCATAATAATTGGTTGCTAACGAATAATGTGAACTCCTGAACAAGAAAAGGCCCCCAGATATAAATCAGTTCGAAAACCGATTCATATCTGGAGGCCCTACTCTCAATCCTGATTGGTCAGGATACCTTGGGCAGCAGGATCATAATGTCGTCTCAGATCCGTTCTGGGCTGGAGTCGTTGCCGACCCGGCTAATCTCAGAGAGATTTTTTTAGGTCCTAAGGACCGCGACCGTTTACACCCAAGGGCTTTTATATTCAGTTGTTCTGGCTCAATTATAGTCCAAACCCACCTCAACCGCTAGATGCGTCAACTGTGCGTTACTCAATACTCCCTCCGTGATACCAACATCGATAAATTAACTCTCCGTTTAGATAAATCTGCTCTTCACCAGAAAATCTTTCTAGCGTACCCTCAACTTGATTGGTGTATTTACTTTCTCCTAGTACAAACTCTCGTGGCCCACGTACAGGCAAAATATCATCGTACTCTTGCATTAGAGCTGGACGAAGAATGGCGTAGGCATCCTTGGTTGATACATCAGACTTCAACACATAGCCGTAATAGTTCATTCCCCACACTGGTTCACCAGCTTTGTATACGATTTCTTCGCCGAGAAAGTCGCGAGCACCGAAGTACGTGTCGTGATAGGTCAGATTTCCACGTTCAAAATGATAATCCTGCGATGACGGCCTCAGTGACTGAGACTTTGGCGCGTCTTGATTAGCGTATGTTGCCTTGTTCGCTTCATTTAAGAAATTTGTAAGTTCTTGAGAAGAGATCTTCATATTCAAAATTGGTACCCCAGCTCCTTTACAATTACAGCGTCGACTTCAACTAAACCAGATCGTTCTGCCTCCTTACGACTCAATTGCGCACGTTCACCAGGAAGTCGTATTTCTTCTGCTCCGTCTTTTTTCCTTGAGCGTCTAACTTTAGAGATCAGGTCAGATGCGTTTTTCTTAAATGTAACGGTGTCAATTAAAAGATTCGGATCGATGGCCATAAAGAGCGAACCCCACTCTTCTTTGAATGTCTTATTGTCCACCCACGCCGAGTTTGTGAGAGGACCCGCGAGCATCTCAACCATCATACCGAGTCCCGCTCCCTTGTATCCTCTATCGAAAGGCAAGATGGCACCACTCATCGCCTCTTCAGGATCCGTTGTCGGGTTTCCATCTTTATCGATTGCCATGTCCGCAGGGATTTTTTCTCCTCGCGCTTTCGCAAGTACCAAGCCGTAAAACGTCATGGCAGACGTAGCCATATCAAATACTAATGGTTCGTCTTCTGTCGGAAAACCAAATCCAATGGGGTTAGTACCAAAAAGTGGATCGACGCTGTCGAAGCCTGTTGTGGATGCCGGAGATCGACTACATACAATCCCGATTAGATCATTTTTGGCAATTTTTTCTGCATAAAATCCTTGTGCTCCGTTACTTGAGAATGTATTCCTTACTCCGACTATACCGAACCCATGTTCTTTTGCCTTTTCAATTACAACACCAGTAGCTCGCTGACTTACAAGTGGCGCTGGGTTTGCTCCGCCGTTTACTAACTGAGACAGTTTAGTATCTCGTTCAACTTTTATCTCGTGCTTTGGTTTTATATCCTGAAGAGGCTCCGTACCCGTCATTTTGATAATGCCTTGGGTGTTAATTCCTGACATATCAGCCCACAAGAGGTAATCGACAACACTTTTTGCGTCTTCGAAAGAAAAACCCTTATCTTGAAACGTAGCCAGGAGTTTTGTTCGAAGATCCTCAACTTTGACTTTCATGTAGGCCATTTTAGCACTTCCGGCCTGCTCTCGCCTTATCTATTAGTTCGGAGTCCGTCTAGTTTCTTCTTGAGTTCGTAGGGACGCTCGACGTGCCTCAGCGTAATCTCGTGCGCTCCGGTACCGGCAGTGTTTATCGTCAGATGCCCGGTCTTGAAGATGATCCGGCTTATAAACGGCTCGTGGACGGTGACATCGGTGATCTTCTGGTACTCGGTGCTGATGAGCTTCGTGGAGAGCCAGCCCTTGTGAATGAGGACGCGGTCGTTGGTAAAGGCGTAGGCATTCGCGACCTTGAGATAGAAGCCGAAGTAGAAGAGACCGAGGAGAGCGATACCTATTGCAAGCGGTGGGAGGTAAAAGAATAAGATACCTATGATAACAGTTGCGACCATGAGAATTTTTCGGTACCGCTTACTGACCGAGAACTCATACTTCACTTCCTCGTTCGGACCAAGGGTCTTTTCCCAAATCTTTGCGTATTCCATTTCTACGTTGTTAATAAAGCGAATAATGCACCGATAGGATCGGTGGCCCTGAACCCTAGCAGATCCCCAGAGTTTGCGAAGGGGCTTACCAACAGGCCTTCCCCGTGGCCTGACTAGAGGGTATCACAATATCTAAAGTTTGGATATTCAGTTCTTGGATAGACGCTTAAGGGTATGGGAAAGTCTATCCATACTAAGGAGTACAAAGTTTTTGTAGAGCATCTTCGTAAGGCACGGCTTGAGGCTGGACTTACGCAAGTAGAGGCCGCAAAGAAGCTAGGCCGCCCACAGTCGCATATTTCTAATGTAGAAACCGGACAACAGCGAGTAGATGTCGTTGAGTTGAAGCGGTTCGCGAAACTCTACGGGAAAAGCACGAATTACTTTTTATAGAAAAGTTCCAACTGCTAAGCGGTTGACTCAAAAAAGTTAAACTTCTTGCTGAAAGCATAAATGGCCTTAAAACCAGTAGCCCGGGTGTGAGGATCCAGGTCATCCAGGAGGTGTTTGTCGAACAGACGAGTGAAGGCGTTCTCCACCCCGGTCTGCTCCTGCTCTACTTTCTTCCGGACGAGATACGTTAAACAATCAGAAAGGAATCTGGTCTCCTCTGACTTTGTAGCCTTGTTTTGACAAGGTAGTAATAACCTTTTGTCGTAATTTTTTTCGCTGAAGAGTAGTGGCACCCATAGAGTTCTACAATGAATTTATTCTACCTCAAAAAAACCGAGAAAAGCCATTTGGGTCGAAAGTGAGTATTGAACGATAAATGATCAAATCGAAGGGCTCCTCGGAGTCCGAACCTACCTCAAGTTGGCTGCGTGGCTTGGCCGACGTTAGAACCGCAATAAAAAGCACTTACTTCGACTACTTCGCGGTGGTGCGCAGCTGGTAGCTACTGCTCTGTCGGCAGAGGCAACAAACCCAGAGATGGCCACGCCTCGATCGTAGTGTAGTTTGGTCGCAGTAGATTTTGATTGTAGTACATCGTTTCCGTCTGAGTACGACACGTGCTGTAAACGACACTGCCAACGTGTTGCAGTTTGCGCACTACTGCACGCCTCGGGTGTTTCGGCGTACCCGGGGAAGAGATGTACGCGACACGCGGACGCAGCAACTCAAGGATCGCAGTATCTACATTCCGGCGACTGCCATGATGAGGCACATCGAAAAGAGTGAGATTGGAGAGATCTTTTATTGCATGGCCCTCACGGATAGCCCGCATGCCCCCGTCCCCAGTAAGTAGCACTTTCTGCCCGGGGCCCTCAATGAGCAGCATGATGCTCGTATTGTTCATTCCACTCGTATCGGTTCCGTCATCGATAAGACCTCTACCGGATCGACGTGTTTGCTCAACCGCCTCTTCGCTGTCATTGCTGTACAAACCGGCGAGAGTGCCTTCGGTGAACCAAACGTCGTCAAAGTGTGCCGTGGTCGGCCCTACTGCATAGATGTTCCACTGACCCCATGTGAGTATGGGATTTGGACCGGCAAACACCCAATACACGTCAGTTGGTATTGCTGCGGCGGCGGTTCGCACCCCATCCATGCGCTCGAAAGCAGCTCGTAGTCGCTCGAGTTGTTCGACTGCCAGCTCGCGCCGCGCGCGCTCAATGATGGATGCCTCATTTTGGAAGAAGCGAGGATCGTTCATGTACACACGCGCGGGTCGTGTAGCTGCAATGATGTCCGCCAAACCCCCTATGTGGTCGTTGTCTGAATGTGTGGAGACCACGACCTTTGCATTGGCGGCATGATGGGTTTGGAGATACGGAAGCACTTTTACTCCTTGCTCGGCACATCCTCCATCAACTATCAGCGTGAGCCCGCGGTTTGCGCCATCGCGAAGTTCAACAAGGATGGCGTCGCCCTTCCTGACGTCTATCATTTCGACACTCATCCCCGGCAAGGGTTGTTGGTAGGGTGGCATGTTATTTCATTTCGATGGCGAGCACGGCTTGCGAAACTATCTCGCTTGCAAAAGCCATTCCACGCTTTTTGGCACGCGCCCAAAACAAAAGGGCGACAAGCAGCTCACAAACAAAAACCGAGATGGCGAAAGCAGAGTAGTTGCCAGTGACCAACATAAGACCAAGAGTGATGAGCCCAAGTAGTACCGTGCCGACAAAAAGTGAGCGAGCGTAGCCGTAGAGCATGTTGAAGTTCTCGCTGCGACCTAGCGCTTTGTGGTTGCAAAGTGCCATCGCGCATTGGAACAGATCTTCTTCCGAGAGTTGTTCGCCGAAGCGGCCGCGCAAAACTGCAAAGGGGGCGTTCTGCTTTTCTTGTCGTGCGAGGATTGTGGACGGTCGTCCTCCCCACGTCCAGACCATCACAGGTTCGCATACACTACTCAGTGCCTGTAGTGCCTCACCGGTCACGAGGCCTGCCGCGAGAAAAGCAAACGTCGCTACCGCCTCGTTTTGAAACAAAGCCAGCGGCGGCAGGCGTCCGAAGTAGTGGAGCAAAATGTAGGTTGAAAAGAGAAAAACACAACCCGGTATCAGGGCTACTAACCATTGGTAGAGTGGGAGTTTGCTATCCATAGTTCGATGGTTACTGTACCTCAAAAGCGCCGCCGTTGCGATGGCCAAAAGCCCTTATTTTAGGCCGTCTTGACTACTTGACAAGAGCGTGTTGTAAGGTGTACAATGGTCCTTGGAGAAAGTATGCCCAAAAGCGTACCTTTTTCGATCATTTCCACTGCAACAGCAAAGAAAGCGAGGTCTACAATGACACTCTCCGAACTTCTGGAGATCGGTGACGAGGTCGTGTTCAAGGTCGATCCCGAGCGCCGCTACTGGACGGATACCTACAAAGACGTCCCCGACGGCACGAAGGGCATCGTCTGCGGTTTCTACGACGCCGTCATCTACGAGCCCCGCGCGCCGGTTCTCGTTCACCAGCCCGGCGTCTATCACCGCAAGGGCGCGGTGTCGGTCTGGCTCTCGGACGGACGTATCGTCCCGGGCGACTGGTCGATCGAGATGACCAACAAGGACGAGGAGAAGCGCCGCGACGCCGCCATGCGCGACGAACACGGCATCTTCCGCAGCAAGCAGGTTCGCCTCGGCGACCTGCCTGCGACCAAGTTCTGGGAGCATGACAAGGTGCGCGTTCGCTTCCCACACGACGGCAGCGAGCACGAGATGACCATCGGTCGCATCGACTATCACCACATGCACCAGCGTCGCGATGATGGTTCGCCGTGGCCGTTCTACGGCGTCAACTACTCGGCAGGCGTTTCGACGAGCGCCGAGGAGGCGTGGATCGAGCTGATCGAGCGCGGCAACGTCTGGAAGTACCATAACAACGAGCCGCTCGTGTTCACCGATCTGAAAGAAGAAGCTGGCTTCTTCCAACTGGTCGGCCAGACCGAGGAGATGCGCAATCCCGAGAACGGCCTCTACAGCTGGACGAAGGATGAAGTGCTCGCCGCCATCAAAGCGGGCACCGTGCACGGCTTCTCGGTGAGCAGCGGTTTCTTCGGCTCCGGTCCGCACATCAACGCCCAGCGCTTCAAGGACGAAGGGCTCGGCAAGCGGGTCGCCAAGGCGACGCTCGAGGGCTTCGGCATGGCTGCCTGATCGCAGCACTTTGCGTCACTCACAAGGGGCGCCCACGGTTTCGACCGGCGGGCGCCCTTTTCTTTTTAGTAGGCAGTCGTCGTTTTGTTTTTGCTGTTACAAACCAACTGCGTTAGCTCCGTATTCGGCTTGCGCTTGGGTGAACTGATCGTACTCGAGCTGCGCGATCAACCCACCGCGCGAAAACGCCGAGTAACTCATGTACGATTTTGCTTTCTTGGCTGCCTGTTCATTCCAATCAGCACCGGAGTTGTCTGCACCATACACCGCATCGGCGTGCGAAAACTGATCGTACTCAAGTTGAGCAACCAACCCATCATGAGAAAAGGCAGCATAGTTCAAGTAAGAGATTGCTTTCCTAACAGCACTTTTTTGACTGACGGTTTCGCTGTTCGATGTGGGAGCGGGAGTTGGTGCTGGCGCAGGTGTCGGCGCAGAAACTGTCGGCTTTTGTGTGCGCGTAGTAGCCGGAGCAGGCGCGGTTTGCGCGTGTGAGGCCGTGTTCGCGCCCGTGTCAGCTTTTGGGGGCTCATTCGAGGTATTCACCACTTCCGGCGTAGTTGTCACCGTGTCAGCAACCGTAGCGGGCTGTTGGGGCGTAGTGACACCAAAGAGAATAAAGAAAAGCACGGCCCCACCACCAAACGCTCCGGCCGCCGTTTTACGCGAAGGCATCCTCAAAAGCTGCGGGCGTATCAGTCCGACCATCAACCCCGCCAGCGATAGGAGCAAAAGAACCAAGAAAAGGTCGCTCATAGTTTTACCGACTAGCTTGTAAGCAACTGGTCGGCGGATCTTCCAAGCACACAGAAAGCCCGCCACGGGTCCCCGGCCGAAGCCGAGCGTGCAGGTTTCCCTACACGGCCGATGAGACAACCCCATGACGGGTTTTCTATGTCTCATCGGTCACCCAGACCATACCCGAGAGATTGGCTCTCGGGGTTAGGTCCTGCCCTCGCGGGCTATTCAGTTGTACTAAAATCTAACCATACTCCCGGCTCTCTCTCAAGGCGGCTCAGTGCTTGGAGAAAGGCGCGAAGGAGCGTAGATTTTAGCTACAGGTATGAGACCAGAGGAGAAACTACATCGCGCGATTTGGAGCGCAATCGACGAGATCGCGCAGGAGAAACTCGCCACGCCGGACGACGAGTGGGTTTTGATTGGCTGCCATTCAACAGAGAGGAAGCGGGCTGTTCAGGCACTGGTGAAGTCCGGGGCTATCAAAATAGTCAACAGCAAGTACCGCTCACTTTTTTCTGCACTCCGGGTGTTACAGGAGATGCAGGGCGGCGAGGAAGAAGTGATTGGATACTACATCGACACTATCGAGCCCCGATACACCGAGATGCTCGACTTTTACTACGACAACATCGGCAAGCGCGATGAGGACTTGATCAAGGGCGACGTAGCGAAGGTCACGGACCAACTAAAGACATGGCAAGGTAGCAAACCGGCGCCAGCTTTGCCGGAGAAAAACACAAGTCCGGCAGGAAAAACGCCAGAAAAGAAAATCGAGAAACTCACTGTCGTCGAAAAACCAAAACACACTTCTACTTTCAAGGTCGTAGTCAATGACAACTACAACATGTCGCTACCTTTCGACGCAAACAAAAACACCGGAGGGTTGTTGCTCAAACTCGCTGAGAAAAAAGAGCCGATCCCGTACTCTGAGCACAAACAGCCGTTTGACCACCTCAACAGCCCCGACAGCCAACTCGTAACCAAGACCGGATGCGTTCGAACGAAGATACTCGCAAGCGAAGCGGGCCAGATTACGCCGATCGTTGAGATCGAGATGATCACTGAAAAACAGTTCAAACAGCGCAGCGGAAAACCGCTGAAAAACGCATAATCTGGGGACAGCTCACATGACCTGAAGAAAGCCGCCATTCTGTGCGGCATTTTATTTTTGCTTTCTGCGCTTTTCAGCGCGATTTTTGTCTATTTTCGGCGCACCATTCTCGATACCGTGTCCTTGTGATAGAGGACGCCTACATAGCCGAGTTCAAGCAACTCTACAAAAAACGATACGGCATCGAGCTGAGCGATGCGGAAGCGTCTTTTCGCGCGAACCACTTGCTCAACCTCTATCGTGCCGTCCTTGGACCCGAGTCAAAAGGTGCCGTGAGAGAAACCGACACGGAGCAAAACACGTGCCATGAGAGTTAGCCGCGCCGGCATTAGCAAACACATGAGCTACGCGATAAAAGAACTGGTAGCCGAGTTGGGCGTCAATGAAAAGACGGTGCTTCGCTGGATTGGTAACGGCCTACCCACGGTCGAGGGTTGCAAAAAACCGATCCTCATCTCGGGCGACGATTTGATCCGCTTCTTGAAAAACAAGGATGCAAAAAAGCGGGTGAAGCTGGGCCGCAGCCAGTTCTTTTGCATGACCTGCAAAGCACCGCGGCTTGCAAAACGAGGTTCGGCGGAGACGCTGTACGACCGAAAAGTCGCTCGCTGTAGTGTCTGTAGCGGCAAAATGAGCCGGACAATCAAACCCCACCAGAAAGGACTATTTGATACTCCGCCATAGCACTTGAATGTCCGTTATCCGAAACTAACCCAAGAAACCGCATCATGACAAAAACAACTTACAAAAACGAGCAGATCAAGCGAGAGTTTTTTGAGCATCTTCGGGGGGCCGAAGGATTTGCACCGGCGTCGGTCAGCAAGTTCGCGGAAGCCATCAGCCAGTGGCAGACCTTCACCGACAACGAGGACTTCGGCTCATTCAATAAAACCACGGCGATTTCTTTCCGAGATTGGCTCAAAACCCGCGAGACCAAAACGGAGGCAGGCAAACTCACGCTCGTATCGCAATACAACTACCTCCGACGCATCAAACGCTTCTTCACGTGGCTCGCTGCTCAGCCCGAGTATCGCAACAAGGTGCTCAAAAACGAGGTCGAGTTTTTGCGCCTCTCGAAGGGCGACGCCCGTATCGCTCGGGCGGGCACGACGCGGGCAATGCCTTCTTTCGACGATGCAAGGAAGATCATCGAGAGTATCGAGGTAAAGAACGAGATCGACAGGCGCGACCGTGCGATGATCAGCTTTGCCCTCACCACCGGCTGCCGCATCTTCGCGATTGTTTCGCTACGGATGAAGAACTTCGATAAAGAAAAGCGACTCATACACCAAAACCCCGGCGACGGCGTTCACACCAAAAACTCAAAAACGATACTAACGACGTTCTTCCCGATTGGGTGGGACGACCCGGAGCGCTATTTTGTGGAGTGGTACGAGTATCTTGAACGAAAAGGGTTCGGCCCGAACGACCCGATCTTTCCTGCAACACTGCACGATGCGGGCTCGGTGCGATACAGCAAGGACGATGTCGGAAAGGCATTTTGGACCGGAACGGACGCCGCTCGCAAAATCTTCGAAAAAAGATGCCACGATGCGGGAGTGCGGTACTTCCACCCGCACTCATTCCGACATCTCATCGTGAGTATGATGAGCAAGACGCGCCTCACCGAGGAGGAGAAACGCGCCATCAGCTTGAACCTCGGGCACGAGAACGTCGGCACTACCTTTGGCTCCTACGGCTACGGCGGTATGAGCGAGGAGGATGCGGTCCGCATAGTGCAAAAACTCAAGGACTATCAAGCAAACGAGGGCAGCGGTTGTCCCCTCACTGACACAGAGAGGTCGGTTTTGGAGCGGCTTCTCGCTCGAAGATAGCGCATAATGAAGGTATGAAGGATACAGTCATCAAACTCCAATACGGAACCTACTGCCGCAAGTCCACTGAAAGCGAGGACCGGCAGGTGCTCTCACTCGACGCGCAAGCCGACAAGGCGGAGGAGATCGCGAAGTCGCTCGGTGCGAAGATAAAAAGCGAGCACGTATTCAGCGAGGCGAAGTCGGCAAAGGTGGCAAACCACCGCCCTCGCTTCTCCGACATGCTCCACGCCATCGAGCGCGGCGAGATACAGGGCATCATTGTGTGGCACGCGGACCGTCTCTCACGCAATGCGATGGACGCGGCACTACTCATCGACCTCATGGACCGCGACAAGTTGCGCGAGATAGTGACGCCGGGCCAGACGTTCCGAAATACGCCGATAGACAAGTTCATGCTCTCGCTCTCGTGCGGGCAGGCAAAGATGGAGAACGATAAGAAGGGTCTGGATGTGAAGCGCGGCCTCGAAAAGAAAGCGAAACTCGGTGACGTACCTAACCATGCGCCGGTCGGCTACATGAACGACAAACTCGCTCCCCGCGGCAGCAAGAAGTTGCTGAGCGATCCTGAACGTCTGCCGCTCGTGAGGAAGATGTGGCAAAAGATGCTGACCGGCACCTACACGGTCCCGCAGCTTTTACACGAGGTGAACGAGGTCTGGGGCTTCAAGATGCCGAACGGCAAGAAAATGAGCCGGAACACTTTGTATTATCTTTTCTCAAACCCGGTCTATTACGGCATGTTCGAATACCCGCTCAAAAGTGGCAACTGGTATCGCGGCAACCACGAAGCGGTCACCACCGAGGAGGAGTTTGATCAAGTGCAGGTCATTCTCGGCCGCAAAGGCCGACCACGCCCAAAGACCCACGTGTTCGACTTCGTCGGCATGATGCGCTGCGGCGAGTGCGGCGCAGCGATTACGGCCGAGCTGAAGTTCAAGCGTCCTAAAAACGGCAAAGTCCACCGCTACGTCTACTACCACTGCACCAAGCGCACCAAAGCGCAGTGCTCGCAAGGCAGCATCGAAGAAACAAAACTCAAAGAGCAGATTATCGCCGAAATAGACAAACTCGAGATACCGCCAGAGTTCCACAGCTTTGCGATGAAGTGGTTCAGAGAGCAAAACGCAAAAGAGGTCGAGGAGCGCAACGCGCTTGTGCAAACGCAGCAGAAGGCATACAAAATGTGCCTTTCAAAACTCGATGGCTTGACCGACATGCGTGCCGCCGGAGAGATCGGGCCGGAGGAGTATGCGGAAAAGAAAGCAAAGCTACTCGCCGAAAAGAAACGCCTCGATAGCAACTATGACAACACGACTGAACGCGTCGAGCGCTGGACTAACACAGCTGATGAGATGTTCGCGTTCATTGAGCAAGCGAAGTGGAAGTTGGAGAAAGGCAACCTCGAGGTACGCCGCGGTATTCTGGCAGCCCTCGGTTCGAACCTCACGATCAAAAACAAAATACTGAGCGTCGATACGGAAAACTGCCTCTTCCCGGTAAAGAAAATCTCAAACGAGGTGCGCGAAATACACAAACGGTTCGAACCGATAGATACCAAGGAAAAACAACGACTTTTCGAGCAAACCTGCTCTCAAAGTCCAACTCTGCTGCGGGACTTGGACTCGAACCAAGATTTCCGCGTCCAGAGCGCGGCGTGACTACCATTGCACCATCCCGCAAATTTAATACTTTCGAAATCCCAGTAGTTCTATCGCGTTGGCCACTTCCGTTTTCCTTGAGATCTGGACCCTCAAAGCATCGTAGTGGGGCGAGAACCCTAGCACTTTAAGCAATTTGACGACAATTTTCAACAAAGATTGATTCGTGTTCGTAAAGACGAATTTGTGAGTGTACGTCGCAGCATGAACAGAATACGAACCTTCTGCTTCATACAGTCCTCTTAAATACCGGATGATGTGCGCCCGATCTTTCAAAATCCAGCGCGGAACAGTGAAGTTGAGATCTTTTCTTGGACCAGCAGGGACACCAAGCCGCTTACTTATGTGCTTCTGGTACAAACTAATACGTATACAATTCTCTTTAGACTGTTTGTATACGTATGGCTCCTTATTAAAAAATTTCTGCACAAGTTTTGCGTACCTGCGTACAAAAACCTTGTTGTTGCTATTGGAAAAAATGAGTAATCGTTCGGTCCGAGGAAATTTCTGAATATGGCCATCGCCGAGGACAACGCCAATGAGTTCCGCTAAATCCCCATTCTTCTCGAGTAATGGGTACTCGGAAGGAATCCGTCCATTCGCCTTCGCTTTTTTCCTCCACACAGCAAAATTATCTATTTTCTTCTTTCTCATCGTTTCGGATATCTTCCGAACAGATGGATGAGTATCTTTCGTGAAGCCCTTGCTCCAACTTTTATGAACCATCAATACAGTATATACGGATTTTCTTCTACCATTAGATGACTTTATCCACCATTGCAGGGCAGACAGTGCGATCACGATTAAGAACGATAGGGATTTCTTCGACTTTCGTCGCCCCGGTCGTATTGAACGTTATTTTTACGAAAATCCCATTTCTAACGGCTTCGGTGAAGTACTGATCAAAGACGAAATTACCAAGCGAGTAGTAGATCGGAGCGCCGTTATATGTCTCGTGATCCTGCACCACATGTGGATGCGCGCCAATGACAGCCACGGCGCCCGCGTCAACGAATTGATGCGCAAGCGTGCGCTGATATTCAGAGGCGAGCGGTTCGTATTCGACTCCCCAATGCGGAAAGACGATCGGCACAAAGCCCGCAAATTTTGCTTCTCTGATCTGCAGTGCAGTCGAACTCGCCGCCGCCCGCCAGCCGCCGGGAGCAAATTCGTTGTACGCGATAAATGCAAATAGAATGCCGTTCACGGTGCGGAGCGTGACCGTATCCCCTATCGGATCGCCAAAGTAGCCGACACCCGCATCCTGTAGCGCTTCCTGCGTCGTACGCACGCCGCTGTAGCCGAAATTAAGAATGTGATTGTTACCCAGGCTGACAAGATCGATATGATGTTTCTTCAAAAGCGGCGCTGTCGAGCGTGGGAATGTAAAGATGAAATTGTCGGGTGAACCGATTGCAGAGCCGACGGAGCGCGAGGGGTTGTCGGTAATTGGTCCCTCAAGATTGGCGACCGTGAGGTCCGCATCCGCGAGCGCCCCGCTTACGCAGGAAAGCAGAAAGTCCTCGCCGTTTCTCTCCCCTGCTGTGCGCACAGAGCGATCAAACATCATGTCACCTGCAAACAAAACAGTCGCCTCGTTCACGTCTTCAAAAGAGAAAAGTGCCTCGTGAACGGCGGCGAGTTGTGTGAGATTGAGAAGCGAAAATATCGACGCTAAAAAAAGACCAAATGCATTCATCAATGTTGGAAATCAACCAAGGAGTGCGGCTTGCCTTCGGCGATTGAAGCATGCGTGATGCGGATGAATTGCGCGTTTTTGCGGAATTCCGCGAGATCGCGCGCGCCGATGTAGCCGAATGCGACCTGGAGGCCCGAAGCAAGCGTCGCCACGATTTCGGCGACGGGGCCTTTGTAATTCACAATTGCTTCTACGCCTTCCGGCACCGCCTTACGGCCATGCGTGAAGTAGCGCTCCGCGCCGGACGCACCTTCGATGACCGATTTCGATCCCATACCGCGATATTCCTTGTATTTGTGCGGCTCGCCTGTCCCGAGCGAAGTCGAGGGGCGCTCGATCACCTGCCCAGGTGCTTCATCCGTGCCTGCAAACATATTGCCGCACATCACAGCTGAAGCTCCTGCAGCGATTGCCTTCGCGATGTCGCCAGACGTGCGAATGCCGCCATCGGCAATCACCGGCACCTGCTTCTTGAGCGCGACCGATGCGACATCGAGTACTGCCGAGAGCTGCGGCACGCCGACACCCGAGACGAGTCGTGTCGTGCAGATAGAGCCGGGTCCGACGCCCACTTTCACCGCGTCGGCAAAGGCTACGGCCTCCTTCGCCGCTTCGGCGGTTGCGATGTTACCGAAAATCAATTTTGCGTGTGTGAGTTTCGCTTTGATTTGTTTTGCAGATGCCAAGACTTTCAAGTTGTGCCCATGCGCGCAGTCGATCACGATTGCATCGGCCCCCGCTTTGTCGAGTGCTTCCGCGCGATCTACCGCGAACGGTCCGCATGCAGCAGCGACTACTACGCCCGCCTGCTTGGCTTCGCGCACCATAGCCACTTGCTCGTCTATCGAGCAGTTGCGGTGCAAGACACCGAGTGCACCCAATTTTCCAAGCGCGATCGCCATAGGAGCTTCGGTCACCTTATCCATCGCGGCGCTTAAAAACGGCACACTAAGCGTGAGCCCTGCGATAGTTGTATTTAGTTTTGCCTCGGCCGGCTCGATGGAGCTTGCGGCTGGGCGGATGAGAACATCATCAAATGTGAACCCCTCCTGGAGAATTTTTCCTGCCATGTGGCATTTTAGGTCAAAGTTTTCACGCTGGCAAGTGAACTGGCAAATGAACTATCACGCGCGTTTACCAACGTATGAGATCCCATAAACTGTCTATCATGCGCGTGCCGGTGACATGAATTTTGGCGACGACAGCCATATGATCCGACACGCCGCTCTCCAATCGTACGCCACGTGCATAGTACCCATCGGTGAGAAAGAGCCCGTCTACCATCTTGTCTGCCAGTTCATCCGGCCGATCTTTCCCCGATCGATGAAGCGCGATATCAATGCTCGTTTTGTAGCGCTTCGGAATCGCATCTTTGTAATGCTGCGCGATAAATGAAAATGTCTCACCTCCGCGTGGCGCATTGAAATCGCCGCAGAAAATAAGATCGCCAAGCGGCCGCACAGCATCGAGCATGGCACGCACGTCTTGCTTTTGATACACGTCTGCTTCTCCTCGCTCCGTCCAGGTGAAATGCGTCGTCGCAATGCGAAATGTGTTCCTACCCTGCAGTATTTCGCATCCGGTCACGGCGCGAATAGCCGTGTCCGATCTGGTTTGTTGTGAGGTCATGTCGAATACCATGTCATGGTCGGGACCTGCGTACTGATAGTAAAACCATTCGCGGACCGGGAGTCGTGAAAACACCGCTTCGCCGTTGATGCTCGCATCATCCTCTGTATCGCGCCGCGCACGAGAAAAGCGAAATTGGTCGCCCATCAATTTCCGAAAGAGCGGCAAATCTTTCTGACACACTTCCTGGAGACACAGCACGTCTGGCTTTTCACTCTGGATGAACGGAATCACGCGATCCAAGTGCTTATCACGCTCGATATTTACAGAGATTAGCTTGATGCCCATGGCATCACAATACTATACGACCCGCACTTTGGCAGCCGTAGTTATGTATCGAGTGCCGCCTTGATGAACGCGTCAAACAATGGGTGCGGCGCAAGCGGGCGCGCGCGGAGCTCGGGATGGAACTGCGTGCCGAGCATAAAGGGGTGTACATCGCGCGGCAATTCGGCGATTTCCATAAGAATGCCGTCGGGAGATCGGCCGGAGAAGACGAGTCCTGCCTCTTCGAGCTGCTTTACATATTCAGGATTGACTTCGTAGCGGTGGCGGTGGCGCTCCGATACTGAATTCGTGCCGTATGCATCTGCAGCGATCGAACCACCCGCAAGATCGCACGGATATGCACCGAGACGCATCGTGCCGCCATAATCCTTATTTTTCAATTTTTCGATCTGCTCGGGCAAGATCGCGATGATCGGATGCGGCGTATCCGGATTGATCTCGGTCGTGTTGGCGTCCTTGAGACCCACCACGTGGCGCGCGTATTCCACCGTCATGAGCTGCATGCCATAGCAGAGGCCGAAGTATGGGATTTTATTTTCGCGTGCGAATTTGATCGCCATGATCTTCCCCTCGATGCCCGTCTCGCCAAATCCGCCTGGCACAATGATGCCGTCATATTCCTTGAGCGAATCGACCGGCAAATCACCGTTTTGAATTTCTTTTGCGTTGATCCAGGTGATCTCCGGTTTTGCGTCATTGGCATACGCTGAGAATTTGATTGCCTCAATCACGGAGAGATATGCGTCGGAGAGGACGAAATCGCCCGTATCAAAATATTTACCGACAATGCCGATCTTCGCCGTCTTCTTGCCATTGTGCGCTTTCGTCGCAAATTCTTTCCATGCAGCGAGGTCCGGCTCTTGTTTACCAGCAAGATTCAAGTCTGTGAGGAGAATCTCGGAAAGTTTGTCGCGCTCAAAATTTAACGGAACATCATAAATCGACTCAACGTCGGGTGCAGAAATGATGTGATCTGGTTCAACATTGCACCAAATTGCCAATTTTTCTTTTCGCTTCTTATCCAACTGATGCGTTGAGCGAGCGATAATCACATCAGGTTGGACGCCATAGGAATTCAACTCGCGAACGGCATGCTGCGTCGGTCGTGTTTTCATCTCTCCAATCGTCGACGGTACAGGCAAGTACGAAACCATGACAAACATAACGTCATCGGGATGTCGCATATGCAGAAGACGAGCTGCTTCTATGTAAAGAGCATTTTGGAAATCGCCAATCGTACCGCCGATTTCAACGACCGTGATGTCGGTTTTCCCGATCTCTGCTGATTTCTTTAATCGATCAACGATCTCGTCACGAACATGCGGAATTGCCTCGACAAAGTGACCCTGGTATTCAAGGTTCCGTTCGCGCTGGATGACAGACTGATAAACCATGCCGCTTGTCATGTAGTCCTCGTTGCCCAAATCGCGATTGAGAAAGCGCTCGTAGTTGCCCATGTCTTGATCGGTTTCAAGACCCGAATCAAGTACAAACACTTCCCCGTGTTCGGTGGGATTCATGGTGCCCGCATCCACATTGAGATACGGATCGATTTTGACGAGATTAACGGAGAAGCCGCGAGCCGAGAGGATTTTGCCGATTGAAGCCGTAGCGATGCCTTTCCCTACGCCGGACATCACACCGCCGACTACGAACACATATTTGTGCCCACTTGTTCCTCGTCGTGCTGCCATGGTTAGTTTTTCTTAACGAGTATAACGAGTTTAGAAATAACTTCCACCCAGCACCTTTCGCGAAAGGTGCTGGGTGAGGCGTTTGTAATTCGCTTTGCTCATAACAACTGCCTTACATTTTCAGGTACCTGCGGACCGAAAGGTAGCTCGAGACCACCCCAAGCCCGATGCCCGCCCCTACGATCGAGAAGAAAAAGAGCACGAAATTGTCGATGTAGTAGCCGAAGGAATCGAAGGAGCCGAAGAGGATCTCCGCGGTCGGGTCGAGACCGATGAGGACCGGGTAGAAACGCAAAATCGGGTACATAAGGACGAGGACGATGACCGCAGCAATGAGGCCGTAGAACATGCCGCCTACGAGGAACGGGCCGCGCACATACCAGTGCCCCGCGCCGACGAGATTCATGACACCGATTTCATCGCGCGCCGTGTAGATGGTGAGACGGATGGTATTGAAGACTATGATCAGGGCGCAGATACCGAGGATTATCTCCTTGGTGATGCCGTTCTTTTGCGAAGAGTCGATGATCGCACCCAGGCGCTCGATCGCGAGACGGTTGTCACTGTAGTTGACCTTATCAATGCCGCTCGTGCCCTCGGTCTGACGAGCGTCGAGGAAGGTCGCGATAGTCTCGTATTGCGACGGCTCTTTCGCCTGCACATCGAGAGACGCACCGAGTGGATTCTCACCGAGTTCGTCCAAGGCCTGCAGCGTGAGCTGGTCGTTCGCATGGCGTTCACGGAAATCAGCCAAGGCCTGATCGCGACTCGTATAGGTCACGAGCGCGACTTCAGGCAATGCTTCGAGCGCCTGCTTCGTGGCCATGACTTGGTCCTCCGTCGCCGTCGGCTGGAAGTAGGCAGTAATGCCCACTTTTTGTTTGAGTTCTTCCAAGGTTTGTGTCATCGCTGCGTTCGAAATCATCAGGTTGGCCTGAAAAAAGAGCGCGATGATGAGAATGAACACAGCCGCGACGGAGACGAGTCCGTTGCGAATGAAGCCAATAAACCCGTACCGAGAAACGCGCTTTACGTTGGTCCAAAGACTCATAGCTTCTAGGGGCTAGCTTCTAGGTGTTAGCTTTTTCATAAGATAGTTGATTTTGTGATTATACCAGTATTCATTTTTGAACTCGAAGCTAGAAGCAAGTTCCTAGCAGCTAGAAGCTTACAAAACATACGTGCCATGCGGATCATCGCGAACGACTTTGCCCTGATCCATGGTGACGACGCGGCGTCCGACGGAATCGACGACTGCTTTGTTGTGCGTGGTAAGAAGCACGGTGGTACCCAAATCATTGATGCGCTTGAGGATTTCCACCACGTCGTGCGCATTGATCGGATCAAGGTTGCCCGTCGGCTCATCGGCGATCAAGACATCGGGCTGATTGACCAAGGCCCGTGCAATAGCGACACGCTGCTGCTCGCCGCCAGAGAGTTCATGGGGAAAGCTCCAAATTTTTTCGCCCAATCCGACAAGGTCCAAGACGTGCGGTACATCTGCCTGAATATCCTCGTCGCTCTTCCCTGCCACTTCGAGTGCAAAGGCAATGTTTTCGTAGACATTTTTTGTCGGGAGCAAGCGGAAATCTTGGAAGACGGTACCGATATTGCGGCGCAGCTTCAAGAGCTCCCTTGTCGAGAGTCGCGGAATTTCATGATCGCCAAAAAAAACGCTACCTTGCGTCGGGAAGACTTCGGCGAAGAGCATCTTCAAGAGCGTGGTCTTACCCGCGCCCGAATGCCCTACAATGGAGACAAATTCCCCTGGTTTTATGGAGAGCGTTACGCCTTCAACCGCCGGCGGGGCGTCGTCGAAGTAGAATTTCGTAACATTATCGAAAAGTATCATAGCGACAACGGCGATAAGTATACCGCATCAAAACAATCGGTGCTATTTTGTGGGCTTTTCTGTGATGGCGGGGCCCACTTTTGGCGGCTTTTTCGTTGCCGTTTGTACCGCGGCGAAATGCTGCTGTGCAATCTCCCATGTCTTCTGGCGTGCATCCCCCTCTTGGCCCGCGGGTTCGTTCTGCGCCATGTAGCCCTGGAATGCGAGCATGCCATTGAGTCGCACCCGTTCGCGCACCGCGGGGTTCTTAATGAGCATATCGGCGGTACGCACGAAGCACTCGATATCGTTTACATCGCAGAAGTAGCCGCTCTCCTCGCTCTTGAGAAATTCCGCTGCAAGGCCGACGTGGGTCGAGATGATGGTACAGCTCGCATTCGCCGCATCCGCGATCGTGTTGCGATACTCCTTCTCCGGTGCAGTGACCAAAAAGATATGCGCGGTCTTGTAGTACGACGCAAGCTCCGGCGTCCATTTCTCGAACGCGACATGCCCTTCGATACCCATTTTCCTTGCAAGCGCGCGAAGTGCGCGTTCTTCGGAGCCTTCCCCTACCATGACGAGCCCTGCAAATTTATAGGTCTGCAAGACACCCGCGAGCACGCGAATCGCAAGCTGCAGATTGTATTCCGGCGTGAAGGGCGCGACCGTGAGAAGAATGATTTTGTATTGCGGATAGCGCGCACGCAGATCTGCTTCGCCGGATTGCGCGCTCGGCGCACCCGGGGCGGCAGCGGACCCCGTGTATTCGACCTGAATATCGACAGATCGCGCCAGCATGGTCACACGATCTTTCCATGAGGGATCGACACGAATGAGCGCATCGCGCACGGCTTCCGCGTCGGTCGACACGCTATCGGCACGCGTAAGGAGGAAGTGAGACACGGGCCACAAAAGTGCCGAAAAGCGCGACGCACGGCGCGCCTCTGCCACGCGGTCAAACTCAAGCGCCGTGATATGAAGCGGCCGCTTGAATGTGTGCGCGATAAGCCACGCGGCAAACGCGGAGAAGTACGCATCTCCCGCATCAATAATCTCGACTTGGAATTTTTTCTGAAAATACAGTTCGCGTCGCGCTGCGTGCATGGCATTGTATGCAGCAATGGGCAGTATGGGGCCGTAAATCGGCATGATCCACACCGTTTGGCTCGCGCGCCACGGTGGCGGTGCTGCCTTTTGCGTGTGCAGCACAAACACCACGATGTGCTTGCCGAGTGCGCCATACGCTTTCACCCGCTCCTGCGCGTCGCTCCTTTCGCGCAGCACTTCGGTATCGGACGTGATCAAAAGTGCATCCATCCCGTTAGAAATAGGACGCGAACGCGAAACGTTCGAACCCTATCCGATTATCGTTGTTAAGCATACGACCGTAAGACCCATAGAGATCAAACCAGCGTCCGCGATTTCTAACGGGATCCACGAATACATTATAATGTACTGAATGGCGATCACTGTCCCGAAACAGCTTGAGGACATCATGCAGCGAGTGCGTACGTCACGCTATGTGAATAAGGGTAGCGCACTCGGCATCGACATCGGTTCTACCTCGATCAAAATCGTCGAGCTCCGCGCTACCCCACGGGGGGCTCATCTCGAGACATACGGCATGATCGAGCTCAACGCGTACGCGAACAAAGGCGAAAAGTCTCCAAACGTGAAGTTTGATGCGCGCGCTATTGCTATCCAGGATCTTTTGCATGAAATCGGCGCCACCTCGAGGAAGGCGGGTATCGCGCTCCCGCTCTCCTCCGTCTTTGTCTCAGTCATGGAAACGGTGAAGCGCGACGACAAGCAGCTACGGCGTATTATCGAATCAGAGGCGCGACGCTACATCCCCGTTGATCTCGATAAGGTGACGCTGGTGTGGCAGAAAATTCTCGAGCCCGGCGAGGAGGCGCACACATTTGAACATGCCGAATTCACGATGACTGAAACGCCGAAACCGCAACGAATCATCCTCGCAGCAGCCAGCAATGAGGTGCTGCATACATACGAACAGATCGCGCGTGACGCGCGTATATCGGTGCCATTTTTCGAAGCCGAAGCCTTTAGCGCGTTGCGCGCGGTGCCGCCGGAAAAAGACGCGCCGTATCTTTTAATCGATATCGGCACCGCCGGTTCAAAATCCTACATCGCCGACGAACGCGGCAACGCGCTCGCGACACATTATCTGCAGGCAGACGGAGGTTCGGGAGCCAACAATACGGTCGTCAAAACGAGCGAAAACGCGCTTCGCATGGTGCAGGAATACAATGCGGTGCATGAAAAAAAGATCGGCACCTGCATCCTCTCGGGCGCCGGTGCGCGCATTCCCGATATGGCGCCGTACATCACGCACAAGATAGGCCTCCCCGTGAAAATCGCCAATCCGTTCAGCGAAATCGAATGCCCGATGATTCTCGAGGATACGCTACGCGACGTCGGGCCTTTGTATACGGTCGCCTGCGGCCTCGCGCTGCGCGCGCTCACTGTCGCCTAGAGCATGTTTGAAAACCTCCGCTGCGGGGACGTGCTCCCTGCCGTCGCTATCTGGCACTACTGTGCCAGCGCTCACTCTCGGCGCCGTCGCGCCTGCGAAGCCGGCAGGAGAACACGTCCCCTTGCTCCGGTAAACCCTTTCAAACATGCTCTAAAAGAGCCCAAACATGTTTTCGATCGTGAAATCGTACGCGGCCTTGATATCGAAGTTGAACGCCGCGAGGTAGACGACAAGAATCACAATCACGAGAAAGAGAAATTTCGATCCCTGTTTGTCATTCTGATACTGCATCGTTTTATTATACGCTACGCCGATTCGAGATCCTTCTCCGCGTCGATAAAAGACTGAATATCTCCCTCAAGTACGCTTTCGACATCCCGCCGCTCATGCTCGGTACGATGATCCTTCACGAGCTGGTACGGGTGCAGCACGTATGAACGGATCTGACTTCCCCATTCGATCTTGGTCGACGCGCCGGTTGAAAGTCCGCGCGCCTCTGCCTCCGCTTCTTGCTCTTTAAGCGCGAAGAGTTTGCCACGAAGCATTTCAATCGCCTTATCCTTATTCGCCGCCTGACTGCGCTCGCTCGTCACGTGCACGCGTAGCCCCGTCGGCTTGTGCACCGCATGGACTGCGGTATCGCGCTTGTTCACATTTTGCCCGCCTGGGCCACCCGATCGTGTAAAGGAAATTTCGAGATCACTCTCGGGAATGTGCATCTCGCCTTGATCCGGCACCTGCGGCAGTACTTCGACGAGTGAAAAGCTCGTCTGCCGTTTCCCTGCAGAATTAAATGGCGACATACGCACCAGTCGGTGCACGCCCGCTTCCTTCTTGAGTGCACCGTATGCACCCTGTCCCATGACTTCAAATGAAAGACTTCGAAAGCCGCCCATTGAGTTTTCATTGGACGAGAGGAGCGCGCTCACCCACCCGCGGCTCGCCGCATATTTTTTGTACATTTCAAAAAGGATGCGCGAAAAATCTTCCGCATCGTCGCCGCCGGCACCGGAGACGATCGTGACGATCGCAGATGATTTATCGTACGCGCTTCCTCCCGCGAGCTTCGCTTTCAAATCCTGGTACTCCTTGAGTGTGGCCTGTGCTTTGTCTTTATCGGACCAAAAATCCGCTGCGCCCATTGCAGTTTCGATTTCGGTAATTCGTTGTTCGATCTCAGTTTTTTGCATGGACGTTTTTCTGGGAACGCCGTCTATCTATTGGTCGGCGGCTCCAAAAAAATTAGGCCTCCTAATTTTTTTGGAGCCGCCTCCCGGGATTGAACCGGGGACCTACGCTTTACGAAAGCGTCGCTCTACCGACTGAGCTAAGGCGGCTGTGTCGTGCATCGTACGTTATTCTGAACACGATTTCAATTCACTTCTTGAGCCGATGACCGGGATTGAACCGGTGACCTCTTCCTTACCATGGAAGTGCTCTACCAGCTGAGCTACATCGGCAAATGAGAACTGCAGAGGATGCTTGCATACTCTTGCTTCGAATGCAGCCGATGTATGAGTATGCGATTACATCGGCGAACGTTACCGACGGGATAAACTATCGGCAAATGGAAGAATACAATGTTACCGTCTTGATTCCAAATATTCGCTGTAGCTCACAAATAATGCAACCATGACCCTCTCGGGGAGCTCATAATTGCTGATACCGTGCCCACGTATGAATATGGGTACCAAGAACATCATTT
>QZIY01000004.1 GCA_003599175.1 Candidatus Parcubacteria bacterium | reverse complement strand
CTAATAAATTGGCTTTCAACAACTCAATTTTAGCAAGCCACCCGTATTCTTGGCTCAATTCCTTGATTCTTCTGGGGATGGAAGTGTGGGCACTTCAGGGTCGGGACAAGGGTCCCGAACCGGCTTAAGTCCCCTTTGAGGAGGTTTAAATGTCCACCTGCGGCCAGCCAAAATGTCTGGCAATGACCGAAATGTTTTCTTCGATGCTGAAACCCGTTACCAGGAATTTGTGCCAATCACGTTGGAGCGCTATCCGCAGAAGTGCTGTACGTTCCTTTTTGATAGCTTCGACATCCACATATTCGGACGAAGTTGCCTTCCGTGCTTTACGCCTTTCCCACAAACGGTATGGATCCACATCGAGCACCACGACTTTGTCTGGATCTATGTGTTCTTCTTGCGGCACTCGATCATCGTCAGGATTGAGGTGCGGCGGAAGCGACTCGACACTGACAAAGGGTACGCACCATACCAACTTACCAAGATAGGCAGCTATGGTGATTTGTGTCGGAGACTTTTGGGTCCGGCTCAAGCCGACTAATGCAAGATCGCAAAAATGTACGATCGGTGTAATCTCGCCGTCTTTATGCATTTTTGCGAAATTAATCGCGCGTCTTGTCTGCTCGTCGACTGGCGCATGCAGCAGCGCAAGTGCCGTGTCTAAATCCATTTTCCACCCTCCCCCAGAAACGAAAAAGACCCGAACAATTTCGGGTCGAACTGGCTACCGGAATGGTACCTGACAGTTCGTGGGAATACCAGGAATATCGCTGTCAATCTTTCAGCTTAACCTTCGTTTCTGTTGCAATGTGCTTGATCCAGCCATCATGGCGCGTCAATTGGGCATCTCGAGCAGCATTTGAGAGATCCTCTCGATCCATTCGTGATGCCAGACCTTCAACGACCTCGAATGTTTTTTGAACGATTTCCTTCATTCCTCCAATCTCTCCACTAATTTCTTCGCGCACAATTGAACGAATTTCATCCTTGGTTGCAAAAACCTGCATCAACTTGTTTATGTCTTTATCAGACAACATACGACCATAGTAGCATAACGCTACTTTGCGACTCGCTCCGCTTCCTCAAGTTTGACCGACAAAAGCTTCGATACGCCATCCTGCCCCATAGTGACACCGTAGAGCTCACCCGCTGCGGCCATGGTGGCGCGGTTGTGGGTAATGACGATGAGCTGCGATTTCTTCCCGAGCTCTTTGATCATGTCGGCGTAGCGCTTACTGTTGGCTTCATCGAGTGCCGCGTCGGTCTCGTCGAGAATCAAAAACGGCGGGGGATTCACCTGACTCATCGAAAAGATGAGCGCGATCGAGGTGAGTGCGCGTTCGCCTCCGGAGAGGACTTCGAGCGTATTCACCTTTTTGCGCGGCAGATGGACGGAGACGGAAAGACCCGCATAGAGCTCTTCCTCCTCAGGGATAGCATCTTCATCATCTTCATCGTCTGCACTCTTTGAAGACCGTGCACGCGGCTGTTCGATGGTGAGCTTCGCTTCGCCACCATTGAAAAGCTTTGAGAAAAATTCTTTGAGCGCGACGTTGATGTGCTTCAAGCCGTCCTTGAATCGCTCGTCGATCGTGCGCTCGAGATCGGCAATGATGCCCTTGAGGGAGACGGCCGATGTCTCGAGATCGACGAGCTCTTTTGCGAGAAATTGATCGCGATCGAGCGTCTGCTTAAATTCCTTGACCACCGCGTCTCCATTGCCGATCCCCGACTCTTCGATCTTGATCTTCAAGCGCTCTATATCGCGGCGGCGCTTGTCTTGTGCAGAGCGATCTTCCGAAAGCGCCCCGTGCGGCACTTCTTCTTTCTTCCAGTTGTGAATCGCAGCGCCAAGAAGCGCGATACCTTCGCGCACCTCCTCTTCAAAGCGCCTGCGCAAACCACTCACATGCGATCGCTGCTCCGTAATACCGGAGAGTCGTGCGCGGATCTCGCGCAACTGCCCTTCGAGTTCCAAACTTTCTCGCTCTGCCGCAAACGCTTGCTCGCGACCCTTTGCGATCTTGCCGCGCAGCTGCTCGATGCTCGCTCTGATGCGCTTTTCTTCTTCCTGCGATTTTTCGAGTTGGTGTGCGAGATGATCTACCTGCTCTTTAGCCTCGCGGTTGGTAATCGGCGCCGCACCGGTGAGTCCGTCGATAAAGGAGCGGATGCGATCGCGCAAACGCGAAAGAGAATTGCGAATCGCGGCGATGTCATCCACGCGCTCAAGCCCGGCGATCAGTTCATCCACTTCGCGCGCGAAGCTTCGTACGTGCGGCACTGCGACGATCTGCTCGACCGTCACCGTATTTGCTTCGAGGGCGCCCTCGGCGCGACCAAGCTCGCGCGAGAGCCGTTCGCTTTCTGAGCGCGCATTCATCAGCTGCCGTTCGAATTCGCCGACCTGGCTTTGCAGCGTCGCAAAAGGATCTTCTTTTTTCTCAGCCGAATGCGTACCCGAGAGTACCTTGGTCTCATCCAAACGCGCCCTGAGCTGATCGTGCGTCTTGCGCTGCGCATGTTCCTCATGTACCAATCGAGCGTCTTCCGCTGTGATCCAAGCGTCTTCGCGCGCTAGATAATCCGAGAGCCGCACCGCGAGATCTTCTTTCATCTCACGCGCCTTCTCTATCTTTTCTACCTGGTGCCGCAAAAAGGTGAGGTGCGGCGCGAGTTCACGACGGAGCGATTTGGTCTTATCGATATTGATCGCGGTTTCTTCAAGCTTGCGTTCGCTCTCTGCTTTTTTGTGCTGGTAGAGCTTGAGGCCAAGTGCATCTTCTACCATCTCGCGGCGCTCCTTGGGCGATGCGTTCAAGATGCGGTCCGCTTCTCCCTGTGAGATGATCTGATAGCCCGAGCCGCCAATATTGGCACCGGCCAAAAGACGGATCACATCCTTGAGACGCACCTGCGTGCCATTCAATAAGTATTCGTTCTGCCCGTCGCGATACACGATGCGCTCCACGATGACTTCCGAAAAATCGATGTCTAGAAGACGCTTGCTGTTGTCGAACACGAGCTTGACCGACGCGCGATTCTGCCGCGGGAACGACGGCGTGCCGCCCCAGATCATATCCTCGCCTTTTTTGCCGCGCATCGATTTCATCGACTGCTCGCCGAGGACGAAGCGGAAGCCGTCGGCGACATTACTCTTGCCCGAGCCATTGGGGCCTACGATCGAGGCAATCGGCGAAGTGAAGACGAGCTGTGTCTTCTTGCCAAACGACTTAAACCCCGAAAGTTCGATCGACTTCAAATACATTAAACTTCATTGTATCAAACAGTCTCCCTTTATTCCCTTTACCATCCCTTTACTGCAAGCCCTTTTTCAGCCGCAGCCTGCTCTGCCTCTTGCTTACTTCTTCCCTCTCCCTGCGCGATTTTTTCGCTATTCAAAAAGACGCCGACGACGAAACGCTTGTCATGATCGGGCCCCGTCTGACTAAGCATTTGGTACGACGGCGTGATCGAGGTCTTCTCTTGCGCGACTTCCTGGAAGCGGCTCTTCGCGTCTTGCCACAATCGTTTCTCCACGATTTCGTCCGCGCGATTGAAGAGCTGCTGCGCGATGAATTCGGCTGCTGGTTTGTATCCACTATCGAGATAGATCGCGCCAATCAAGGCCTCAAATGCATTCGCGAGAATAATCTGCCGTGCGCGACCGGTATCCTTGCTCTCGCCGCGCGAGAGGAGCAAATAATCATTCATCCCCAAATTCGTCGCCGCGCTCGAGATCGATTGCGTATTCACGAGCGCCGCACGCACCGCAGTGAGCTCCCCTTCCGTTTTCTCCGGATATTTTGCGAAAAGGAATTCCGTCACCACAAGCTCGAGGACCGCATCACCCAAAAATTCCAGGCGCTCGTTGTGCTGGCGGCCTGGTTGGCGGTTTTCGTTGAGGTAGGAGCGATGTGTGAACGCCTGCTGAAGCAATTCAGCGTTTTTGAAGGTATAGCCGATCTTCTCCTGGAATTCTGAAAAATTAGGCATGATCGGTAACGCTATCGATGTCGTCGTCCGCCGCGGCTCTCGATACGCGATTCGCGTGTTTCTTCGCGATTTTCTGTTTCTTCTTCCTCCTCTACTTCTTCTTCATTCTCGAGATACTGCTGATTCTCGGTGCGCTCACCCGTCTCGATATGTTCTTGCGGGTCGCGATGCTTCTGCGCGAGGATGTTGATGGCGCGCGTCACGACCGGGAGAATGTCATCATAAAAATTGAGGTCACCCACGGCCGCGAGCGGGAACCACTGCGCATCATCGAGCCCGCCTTCTTTTTTGAGTATCAAATCGGCAAATGGCGCACGCGCTAGATAGTACGAGGCGTGTCGGCGTTTTTTACCACCAGTCGCTTTTGAATCATTTGCGATGTATTCATTTTCACCGAGCATGTCTTCGACTTCGACAGAAAGACCAATTTCTTCCTGCACTTTGCGCACGACGCCATCTTGCGCCTTTTCGCCCTGCTGCAACTTTCCCTTCGAAAGCGTCCAGTGCCCGAAAATATCATGGACGAGCGCGAGGTACACGGCCTCGTCATCACCCTTTGCATATACAACGGCGCCCACCAATTCCTCGACAGGCATCTTGCCAGTCGCAGCCGCTTTTTTGCGAGCGCTACCTTCATTCTTACCCGGCTCGCCCAGCTCGATATAGACAGCGCCAAGAACGCCATTGACGAAACGGCCCGAGGAGCCGCTCCCGAATGTCTTCGCGAGCTCGATCGCTTCGTTGATCGCGACTTTTGCCGGGACCTGCGCACGGTCGGCAAAGAGGAGTTCGGTGAGTCCGAGGCGGAGAATGTTGCGGTCGATCGCGGCAATGCGTTCAAGCGGCCACTCGGGAGCCGCTCGTACGATTACCTCATCTATTTCTTTCTGCTTCGCGAGTGCCATCTGAAGCAACTGCTTCATGAAAGGCATATCAGATTCACGTGCACCAAATTCCGAGGAGTAATCAGAAAGCCGACCCATCGCCTCATCGGACGTCATGGAAGGGGAGGCATCTTTCTCAAAAAGCACTTGCAGAACGACGGACCGTGCTAGATGTCGGTTGGACATAGGCTATCTTTTTTGTCGCGAAGAGCAGAAAGAGCAGGTCATTTGTTTGTTTTAAGAAGCGGCCACTTTTTCTGCATCTCTCGTTTGGCCGCTTTCTCGAAGCGCTTTCTCTTTCCGCTTCACTCGGCGCTGCTCGCGCTCGGTACGCGCGACAACATCGATTATTACTTTTCCATTGTATTTTCCGCATGAAGGACATGCCCGATGAGCCATGCGCTCTGCACCGCATTCGCAGCGGGACACGCGAAGAGACTCCGCGCGCAAATGCGAGCGGCGCTTGCCTACTTTTGATCGATTGGCGCGCATTCGGACTACCATAGAAAGATTATACCGTATTTGCGGCGTTGCGCAATGCTGTGCAAAACGTGGCTCTGTGGAAGGGCGAAATGCCGTGTTCGAGGATGATCTCCCGGTGAGCGCGGGTGCCGTACCCTTTGTGCTCGTCAAAAAGGTACTGCGGGTACGCCTTTGCGGCGTCCATCATGAGGCGATCCCGCTCGACTTTGGCCGCAATCGCCGCCAATGAAATCACGGGCTCCGTCTGATCACCGCGAATGATCGTCCGCTGCGCCTTGAAACGTGCGGGCGCTTTCAGACCGCCATCGAGTCGCACTTCGCACTCCTCCGGATCTGCTTGGAGCTCGTCGAGCACGCGGCCGAGCGCAGAAACAATCGAGGGCACAATTCCCTCTTGATCGATTGTCTCTGCGCTCGAGAAGCAGACGGCAAATCGCAGATTTCCTGCATCGCGAATCTGCTGGAGTTTGCCATACCACTCATCACGCATCTTTGGCGTAAGCATTTTTGAATCTTTCACGCCAGAGACGAGGGAGAAATCAAAATCATGCGGCACTATTACTGCTCCCACCGAGACCGGCCCCGCCAGCGGCCCGCGGCCCGCTTCGTCGATGCCGATAAGGTACTTCACGGCATTAGTTTATCAAACAAAAAAGGGGCCAGCACAGAGCTGGCTCCCACGACCCGAAGGTCAGCTTATGACCACATCACCACGCGCGGCTGCTGGTCGCCATTCCAAAAACGCAGCGGTCTTCATCCGCAGTGCTCGTCGCGGTTCGTATTGGCCGCTCTCGGGATCGCTGAAACAAACGATCACGAGTTCGCTCTCCTCTACTTTTTGTTTTTGTCGAAAGTACTGCCAATCGTTCACAAGTTCTTCTGGTGTTGCACTGAGCGTAGCGATCACCTCCACAGGCTTATCGGAATACAGATGCTCAATCGGAGGCAATTCCGGTATGTGCACTGCGCCTTTGGGAATGATTTTTATTATGACGGCTTTCATAGCCGTTACTCCTTACTGGGGACACAAATCCCCCGCCACCGTCAGCATGACAGGACATCATGATGATGGGCTGAAGTATATAAAAATAGGAGCCGCCCCTTTCGAGGCGAGCTCCGTGATTTCTCATTGGTAAATCAGTCGCAGCGACGAACAAACTTTGGTTCCCGCCACTTCGCCAGCTCCGCGCTGAGCTCTCTTGCTTTCGCGACAGTCGCTTCGATGATGCCGGGCTCCGAGCGCTCTCCTTGTACGAGATCGCACCATTGCCGATTCAGACGTTTATTCGTGATCCACACAGCCATCGGATACGGCCTGAGGCTGACGAGGATTCCTACGTGCACATCGTCGTCATCCTCAAGTATTGCGAAGAAGTCAGGAGCCGATTGGCATTCCCGTACGTCGAACTTACTCTCCGCTAGCGCGGTGCGCACTTGCGCAGCCACGCTCGAGGATCCGTGGACCGTGATTTTCACCGTCGATTTCCTTCTGTTGATCTGGCCTGCCCGAAATAGTGCACGAAAAAATTTTTCTGTCGATACGTTATAATCGAAGCATGCGTGCGGCCCCTTTCTCCCATTTGCATGTGCATTCGCACTATTCTCTGCTTGAGGCGCTGCCGAAACTGCCTCAACTGATAGAAGCCGCGAAAAAGGATGGGCAGACGGCGCTTGCGCTTACCGACAACGGCAATTTGTATGGCGCGATCGAGTTTTATAAGGAATGTAAAGATGCCGACATTAAGCCGATTATCGGCGTCGATTTCTTCGTAGCACCGCGCACGCGCCACGACAAGGAGCACCGCGTCGATGATCGCCATGCGCGCCTTATTTTGCTCGCGCAGAATTTTGCGGGGTATCAAAATCTCCTACAGCTCGTCTCACGCTCGTATCTTGAGGGCTTCTACTATCGCCCGCGTATCGATCGAGAGCTTATAGAAGAGTATGCGGGTGGCTTGATTGCGATCTTGCCTTCATTTTCGGGCGAACATGCGCGAGCAATCGATGATGAAAACACTGAAAAAGCAAAGGAACTCCTCGCTTGGTACAAAAAAATATTTCCCGATAGAGTATTCGCGGAAATTACCCACCATCCCGAAGTCGACGGGCACGAAAAAAGGATCAAAAAGATTATCGATCTCGCGAAAAGCGAAGGAGTCCCCTTGGTCGCCGCGCACGATGTCTACTATATGGAGCCCGACGACCGCATCGCGCGCGAGCTCGTCAACAAGATTCGAACGGCGACAACGCTCGATCGCGAAACAGCAGGCAGCGGACCGGATTTTTCGTTCATCTCTACAGAAAAAGCTCTCGAACTTTTTAGCGATACACCGGAGGCAATTGAAAACACCGCGAAGATCGCTGACATGTGCGATCTCGAACTTTCGCTCGGAAAAGCAATCTTCCCCACCTTCCCGATTCCCTCTGGCTCGACTGACAATGCGGAGCTGCGCAAACTCGCGGAAGCGGGGATAGCTGAGAGGGGATTTACGGAAACGCCAGAATTGCGAGAGCGTATCGACTACGAGCTCAAAATTATTGAGCAGAAGGGGTACGCATCGTACTTCCTTATCGTCGCCGATCTTCTTTCGTGGGCTCGACGAGAGGGGATTTACACCAACACGCGAGGCTCTGCCGCTGGCTCCCTGATCTCCTACCTCCTCGGCATCACGACCGTCGATCCGATCGAGTTCAACATGCCATTCGAGCGATTCCTCAATCCGGAGCGACCAAGCGCGCCCGATATCGACATGGATATTGCAGATAATCGGCGCGACGAACTCATCGAATACGCACGCCAAAAATACGGCTCGGACCACGTGATCCAGATCGGCACCTTCGGCACCATGATGGCGCGTGCTGCGGTGCGCGATGTTGCACGCGCGCTCGGCCATCCGTACGCTTTAGGAGATCAAATCGCAAAGACAATCCCCTTCGGCAAACAAGGATTCCCCGTGACGATCGATGGCGCGCTCAAAGACACGCCAGAGCTGAAGGATCTCTATGACAACGATGCGGAGGCGCGCGAGGTCTTGGACCTCGCGCGCAAAATTGAGGGCAACTCGCGACACGTCGGCGTGCACGCGGCGGGTGTCGTGATCGCGCCGGATTCGGTTACCAAATTCGCCCCTATCCAGCCCGACCCCAAGGGCGGCAAAACAATCACACAGTACGATATGTACTCGATTTGCGATGAGTACGGGGGAGTCGGTCTTCTCAAATTCGACTTCCTCGGTCTCACCAACCTCTCCGTACTCGCCGATTCAGTGAAGCGCGTGAAAGAGCGCCTCGGTGTCGACGTCGATCTCGAACGAATCCCCCTCGATGACAAAAAAGTGTACGACATGCTCTCTCGCGGCGAGACGCTCGGCGTTTTCCAAATGGCCGGCAGCGGCATGACCGCGTATCTCAAAGACTTGAAGCCGACGGTGGTGACCGACCTCAACGCGATGGTTGCCTTGTATCGCCCCGGCCCCATGGCATTTATCCCCGAATACATCGAGCGCAAACGCAATCCTGCCAAGGTGAAGTACCTCGACCCACGCATGGAAGAAATCCTCAAGCCCACCTACGGCATTCTCATCTATCAAGACGACGTGATGATGATCGCCGTGCAACTCGCCGGCTATTCATGGGGCGAGGCCGACAAATTCAGAAAAGCGATGGGAAAGAAGATTCCCGAAGAGATGAAAAAACAGAAGGATCACTTCCTCTCCGGCTGTATCGAGCGCGGCATGAAGCCGCACGCGGCGCAGCAGCTATGGGAACAGATCGAGACTTTTGCCGCGTACGGCTTCAACAAAAGCCACGCCGCAAGCTACGGCAATCTCGCCTACAAGACCGCGTACATGAAAGCCAACTTCCCTGTCGACTACATGGCCGCCGTGCTCACAGCCGATGCAGGAGATGTAGAAAAAATTTCAGAAACGGTTGCGGAGTGCGCACGCATGGGGATTTCTGTACTGCCGCCGTCAGTGAACGAAAGTATGGGAACGTTTACTGTTGTCGCGCCGCCAAACGTCAGCCCGCGTGCAGGAATGCCAGATGCTAGGCGCGGGGAAAGCAGCGACGGAGACGTACTTAATAGTACGGCGACGGCGATGCAGGGGCCCCGCAACAACGCAGATGGCGTTCATACGCGCGGGTCGATACGATTCGGTTTGTACAGCATCAAGAATTTTGGTACTGGCGTGGGGGATTCGATCGTCGCGGCACGCGCAGAGGGTGGGAAATTTGAAAGCATCGACGATTTTCTTTCACGTATTCCCGATAAAAATTTGAACAAAAAATCCCTCGAAGCCCTGGTGATGAGCGGCGCTCTGGATGAATACGGCGAACGCGGGCAGCTCGCCGCAAATATCGAAAACTTTCTCACCTATCACCGCGAGCATATGAAGGCGCCCTCAAATCAGAGCTCCCTCTTCGGCTCACTCGCCTCTGCAAAGATGCCGCTCAAACTCGTGGCCAGCCCCGCCGCATCGCTCGATCAAAAGCTCACGTGGGAAAAAGAATTGCTCGGGCTCTACATTTCCGGACACCCGCTTGATAAGCACAAAGACAAATTGAAGAATCAAAAGACGACAATCAAGCACGCCAAAGAAAATCTCAAAGGCGTCGAGACGGTGATCGCTGGATTTGTGGAAACCGTGCAGCACATTCTCACCAAAAAGGGCGAAAAGATGGCCTTCCTCAAACTCGCGGACCTCTCCGGCGATGTTGAAGTCGTCGCATTCCCCCGTACGCTCAAAGAACACGAAAGCATTCTCCAACCAGGCGCCTGCATTATGCTCAAGGGCCGCATCTCGGACCGCAACGGCCAGCCGAGCTTCGTGGCGGAAAAGGCCAAGGCTCTTTGAGCACACACATCAATTTTGACCGGTCGGTCAAAATTGATGTGTGTGAAATCCCCAATTGACTGGTTTGAAAGAGACATGTATTTTGAATGAAGCCAATAGTGGCCAGAACCTTCTGCGACTAGGAGACGTGGGGGATGCCTAATGCGAAACCTTTTCGACCCGAGTTTAAAAAATACAACGAAAGGTGTCTGAACCCGGCACTTTGGGGAGCCGGGGAATGCGCAGTTCGGAAAACTCAACAGGGACAGCTCAATTGCGGCGTATCACTGCGATTACTCGCAGAACACATTCGGGACCTTTGCGGTTCGCGTATCGAGCGATTCCGTAAGAATTGCGACGAACATTCACGTCACTTGCTCGCAACCGCTCATCGCGCGGTATATGAACCACGGCGCCGAAAGCGACTGACCGATGAAGCACTGCGAGATCGCCTACTCGAGCGTGCCAAGGAGCTCGAAAATCTCTCGAGGACATTCGAGGCTCGGGATGCGAACATTCCGCTTGAAGCGTTTTGCTTCTGCGTGCGCGATGCGATTCTCCACATCGCCCAGCCAGGCGTAATGGCCGCCGACTGATCGGTAGCCGCAAGTACCTTTTTCATACTTTTCAAGACATCGGCCCTTCCTCGCGTCGGGCCGATTCTTTTGCACAGCGCCGCTTCCCTGCTATATTTTTCACATGGACGAAAAACCCGAGATCGAACGAGACCATAAACGCCTCGGCCGCGAACTTGATCTCTTTACCTTCTCCGACGACGTGGGCAAGGGCCTCCCCCTCTGGCTCCCCAAGGGCGCGACCGTGCGCCGTGAGCTCGAACGCTGGATTGTCGACGAGGAAATAAAGCGTGGTTACCAGCATGTGTACACCCCCGACATCGCGAAGCTCGGCCTCTACAAAAAGAGCGGCCACTACCCGCACTACAAAGATTCGATGTACGCGCCGATCGTGATCGACGACGAGGAGTTCATGCTTCGCCCGATGACTTGCCCGCACCACTTCGAGCTCTTTCTCTCGAAGCCACACAGCTATCGCGAACTCCCGATGCGTATCGCCGAACTCGCAAAGCTCTATCGTTATGAACAATCGGGCGAGCTCATGGGATTGCAGCGCGTGCGCTCATTCTGCCTCGCAGATGCACACATCATTTGTGCGACGGAGGAACAAGCGGCGGAAGAAATCGGAAAAGCACTTGATCTTATCGAACACGCCACCGGTGTCTTCGGCCTCGCCTACGGCACCGACTACCACTATCGCCTCTCGCTCGGCGATCGCGCCAATACGGAGAAGTACTACAAAAACGATGCCGCATGGGAAAAGGGCGAGGGACTCTTGCGCGAGCTTCTGGAGAAGCGTGGTTCCCACTTTGTAGAAGCCAAGGACGAAGCAGCATTTTATGGCCCCAAGATTGACGTACAGATGAAAAACGTAAATGGCAAAGAGGACACCGCATTCACGGTGCAGTACGACTTTTGCATGCCAGATCGATTTGATCTCACATACACCGGTGAAGACGGCACCAAGAAGCGCGCATTCGTTGTGCACCGCTCATCGATCGGTGCGATCGAGCGCATCATGGCCTTTCTTATCGAGAAATATGCGGGCGCATTTCCCCTCTGGCTCTCGCCAATACAAGTCGCTGTGCTTCCTGTTTCTGAAAAGCAGGCCGGCTACGCACAGGAGGTATACGAAGAACTTCGCAATGCAGGGATCCGCGCACAGGTAGACGCCTCGAACGAATCGCTCGGCAAACGCATTCGCAACGCGAAGACCGAAAAGACCCCATACACCCTTGTCGTGGGCGATGAAGAAATGGGTACCGAGACCGGCACTCTCGAAGGGCGAGAAGGCAAAATCGGCGCACTCCCCACTCAAGAAATCATCCTCCGCCTCAAGGCGGAAATCGAAAACCGCTCCTAGTTTTATCTCCTTTTGTCTTTTTTGAGATTTTTTCAACTACATTTATTTTACGCTATAGCGTAAAATAAATGTATTATCGATCGAGCGGCAGATTGAATAGAGCGCGATATTCGGTGTCGTTTTCAATAGTATCTGCAATTATATACAAGAGATTCTTGCCAATGCGAAAATCGGCTTTCAAAAGGACGATGATATCTTCGCAATCATAAGGATACAGCCATACGCTATCCTGCAGCCGAACAAAGCCGATTTGAATAAGCGTTCGACGAACAAGATCACGCTGACCTTTTCGCTGCTCTGGAATATCAAAGATAAGCAACCGCCAGCGACCATCCCATCTTTTTGGCTTACGTAAACCGGAATGTCTTAACTGGAGACGTAGGAGAAATGCCTGACCGGTGCTTGTGAGGCGGAGTTTTCCCTCATCACGTACCAAGTATCCCTTCTTAAGAAGGCGTTCACGCGAAGCTTTAATAATTTCATTTTGCCGACGATTCGGCAGCAGGCCGAGTTTGTCCATGGCACCAACAACATTGGGTGCGACTAGCGCGACACTCAACACTCCCGCTACTGCAATTGTGGAAAGAATGAGATGTTGAATGTCTCTCCGCTTCTTTCTCTTCGCACTCTTCTTCTCCATTTCGCCCATACACTAATTCTACGCTATAGCGTAAATTAAATGTAAGTGGTTATGAACAGATTCGAGAATTTCGAAAGACATTTATCCAGCCAAATAAGACACCCGGACAAAACGAGAATTAAGAAGAGAGCGCTTCGCGCTTGGAGTTGAGGAAGAACGAGAAGCGCGAGCCCTTGCCTTCGGCAGAATCTACAATGATCTGCGAACCGTGATTTTCGACAATGTTGCGCACGACGAAAAGCCCGAGGCCCGTGCCGTCGGGGCGCATGTGACGCGCGCGATCGCCGCGGTAGAGCTTGTTGAAAAGGAGCGCGCGCTCGTCCTCGGAAATACCGATGCCCGTATCCTGGACGGCGATTTCCAATTGCTCGTCCGCAGGCGTGGCGGATACGGTCACGCTCCCACCCTGCGGCGTGTATTGCAGCGCATTTGAAATGAGATCGGAAATCGCGAGCGTGATGCGTTCCTTGTCGGCGAAGACCGGGAAGGCACCATTATTTTGGAAAGAGAGAGCGACTTGCTGCTTTTGGGAAAGCGGCTGTGATTCGTCGATAAGCTTTTCGATAATCGGCACGATGTCGATCTGTTCGAAGACATAGCCGAACTTCCCTTCTTCCACGTTGGCGCTCGCCAAAATGTGCTCGATCACATTGCGCATACGTGCCAATCCTTCTCCCGTGCTCTCGAGCAATTTTTCACGTTCCTCGGCCGGCGTATCGGGATTGCGAAGCGCTTCCACCGTCCACGAAAGCGCGGTCAGCGGCGTGCGCAATTGGTGCGCTGCCGTCATGATGAAAAGCGAGCGCTGCTCTACGGTGTCTTCCTGCTGTTCGCTCGTGCGGGAAAAAGCGGCAGCGGCGAGGGCGACCTGCGCATTGATCTGCGCGATCTCGTCGTTGCCATCATGGAGAAGCGGCGGAATCGCCTTGTAGTCATTGCGACGAAGCGCCATGAGCCAGGCACGCAAGCGACGCGCAGGAGAAATGAAAAGCACATCGGCAACGGCGAGCCCAATGCCAATGCCAAGCGCGATAGACGCACACACAACGACAATAGGCACTGCAATCGAGAATGATCCGATGTGCAGCACGCCAGTCCGCAGAAAGGCGAGCGGCATCTGCGGAATGTGGAGCACGCCGGCAGCCGCGAGCGCTGCGATGGTAAGTGGCATGAGCGTGAGCACGAGAACGAGGAGCACTTCAAGGATCAATGGGAAATAAAATTCGCGTGGCGCGGATTTTTTTTCAAGAATGGGTGCTCTGATAGGCGTGTCTGACATGCGGTTTATTTCGCATTGGGCAGAATCAAACTTTTGACCTTGTCGGCGACTTCGGCAGGTGTCGTATTTGCTTTGACCAAAAAGTCGAAGACACCGTACGTCTTGGCGCGTTCCATGTCCTCCGGCGCGCTCAAATTGGAGAGAATGACGACGCGCAGGTTGGCACGCACGGTCGTCTTACTTAAAGCGTCGAGTACGTCGTAGCCGGTTTTGCCCGGCATCAGAATATCGAGGAGCAGCACATCGGGCTTCCACTCGCCTACCTTTTTGATCGTCTCATCGCCGTCGTATGAAGCATCGGTGTCGTATCCTTCGGCCTGCAAGCGGCGCACCATGAGAGACGAGAGCATTTGGTCGTCTTCGCCCACCAATACTTTGGTCATTGCCTGTATCGTAACAAGAAACGCTCATACTCCAATAGTTGCGTGTGGATTCATGTGTTGCGCAATTTCGCTTATGGTAGACTGGCTCTATGGATAAGAACATGAAGGACGTTCTCGAAATGTTCGGGTACATCAAAGAAAAAGTTGAGCAAATGGACGCAAAACTCGAGAACGTTCCGACGAGAGAAGAGATCAGAGAAATTGTCAGGACAGAAGTCGGCCGTGTAGAATCAAAATTGGGAGCGTTTGAAAATCACGAGGTAGACAAGCGGAAACAACTAGAAGTTCGAGTTGGCAAGCTCGAGCAAAAAGTATTTCGATAAACGCGAAGTGCAGCGCCGCCCCGAATGGGCGGCGCTGTTTCCACTTTGGATGCCTTTTCGGCAGGCGGCACTCACTTCTTGCTTACGCGCGGGCAATCACGATGCGAGGAGTGCCACTTGAGCGATCGATGATCATCGCGTCCGAGGTAACACCTGCATGAGAGGTTGTCGCGACCGGAAGCTCGAACGTATTCACATTCTGCTTCTCTTCGGTTGCTACTTCCGTGGAAGCCACGAGATTGCTCTTGAAGACTTCTGTAATATCCTCATCGTCGTTTGTGCTGGAGCCAGCCTGCCCCGTAGTCAACGCGAAGCGTTGTAGTACTGGGGCGAAGGCGAAGGTCGGCATGCCGTAGACCAAGAGGTACCCAGCGGCTGCTGCGAAGGCGAGGATCGCCGTCCAGTAGATCGCGTTACCAACCGGGCCGTAATCGAAGCCCGTGTACGGAATCTGCGAGAGAGCCACGTACGGAGCAGTCGGAGCGGTCGGAGTTACGGTGTAGATCGGATTCGTTGCAGTCTGGCAGGTTGCACTGCCACCAGGACCTGAGACCGTAAGCGTGAAGGTCGTGTAGCCCTGTGAGTAGACCTGGCGAGAACCATTGACCGGAACAGAACCTACGTTCGGGGAGATGAACGCCGTGGTTGCATTTTGAGAGCTCCACGTGAGCGTCACCTGATTGTACTGACCCGAAGAGTAGATGGTGCAGACCGGGCGAGGAAACTCATGCTGCACCGGGCGCTGCGAGTTGCCGTTGCCGACATTGATGACCGGAGCGAAGTTGTTGGTGATCGCACCAGTCGATGCCGTGTTCACGTTGGTGTTGTCACCTGTGGTTGCGGTTGCAACGGCAGTCGGATTGTTCACATTGGTATTCGTGTTTGCGTTCGTGTTGGTGTTGTACGTTGGCGCCGGAGTCGTTGCGACAGAGTACGTCGGCTGTTTCGAAGGCTTCGAAACCGGAGACGGGCTGTACACGTAGGTCGGGACGTACGAGCGAGCCGAAGTCGGAATCGCCTCGTAAGCGTAGGTCGGCATCGAGTAAGTCGGTGTCGAGTACGTGCTGTACGACGGGCTTGAATACGAATAGTCAGTGTAGCCGGGGCTCGAGTATTCGTAGTCGGTGTATCCCGGACTTGAGTACTCATAGTCCGTATAACCCGGACTTGAATACTCGTAATCCGTATAACCAGGGCTTGAATATTCGTAATCCGTGTAGCCAGGACTCGAGTATTCGTAATCGGTATATCCCGCATCACCAAACGTGTAGTCAGTGAAGCCCGCGTCAGACGAGAAAACATCGCCGTAACCACAGTTACCATCCCAATCACAAGCGCTTGCGGTACCAGCGAATGCACCCACAGACAATGCGAGCGCCATCACCGTCACGAAAAGAACAGCGACCGTATTCTTTGCAGATGCATTTTTCATATTTTTGCAATAATTTATCTTCTAAAACTGTTAATAACTAATAAATTAATAACGGTAACAATTATAAGCCATTTTTTTCAATTGTCAAGCTCCCCCTCGAGGCACTAAAGGTGGGGTGGACGCCAGCTATTGGGGCTGGCGTCTCACCTTTTGTGCCTGTTTTTTCGGTGTTTGTGCCCTCGCGCGTCCTCGATACGAACGAGGATTGTACCCTTCGGCTCCGAAATGCACACAGTTGTGCCCCGGTGCGAGTCCCCCGCAGAATTCTGCCGGTCGATTTTCGTGGAGATACATCCTGTTCGTCTTAAAACCATTTCGGGTCTTCTTCAGGGGTATGTATCTGCAGAGCATGTCGGCTGGCTTGTGGCCGCGCGAGCGTATTTCCCTTCCCTCGAAGGTAAAGTTAAATACGCCGTTCGCATCGGCCACCGCAAGCGGGTCATGCTTAGCGCCGGTCACCGGGTCAGTGCAAGGCGGCTCCTGCGCGCTCGCAGCGGACGTCATGCCAAACAATACGAAGAAACACGTGCCAAAGATCAATGCGCGCATCTTTAACTCCTTCCGATACGCTTGAGCCTCCACATGATCGTGAAGGTCTGTTTGTAGACATGGAGCCAACAAACAGACGCTCGCGATAAAGAGATGTGGTAACAGCAGCGGCGTAGTGCCACTGCTGTTACGTTGTTGCTTAGTACGCGTCCATGGGTTCCGGTCCGACAGCGCTCGGGCCGTGAGTCGGGACCCAGCGATTCGGACAACGAAGACCACCCGTGGGCGATGGACCACATCCAGGATCTCCCGGCTTGCCCTTCACCAGCATCATGCCGGGCGGCGTGACCGACGGACGTTTTCCGCCGACCTCGACCCAGACACCGGCTTCGCCTGCCACGCCGCTCGGTACATGTCCGGATCGGACACGTTGACGTTGCGGCGGTGGTCCACCATTTGGGTATGGCGCCCCGGCCATGGGTCCAGCGGGAGCAATCATGCCCCGCGCACCCACATTGCCTTGCGCAACACACCCGCAAAGCAAAGCGAGTAACGCTGCGCTTGTAAGCACGGTTCTAAACATTTCCTTCTCCTCCTCTAATTGCTCTCGGATGAGAGCGCTGAAAAGATCCACTCCGCAAGTTTTGCGTGAGCTTGACGTGATCCGAATATTCAGATCACCACAAGCTTCTACAAAAAAGAGATTGAGGTGGGTCGCGGCATCATGCCACAACCCACCCCCACGCGCTACGTGAGCGCTAGTTTGCTGCCCAGCTGTTGGGGCAACGCAGGTCCTTCGGACCCCCACCTGGCTTTCGGAAGCATCCGGAATCCCCCGGCTTTCCTTTCACCAGCTGATGACCCGGAGGAGTCGGTCCGACACCAACAGTGCCAGACTCGTAGTAAACCCCCTTGCCAGGACCCGGCGTGAACCCGCTGCCACCGGCTTGCGGCGCAGCACCCCCGCCCAATGCCGCAGCTTGGACACCACCACTCGAAGGCGGTGGGCTGGCTGGCGGCGAGCTCGGGTTGGTGACACGAACCTCGCTCGTCGGCAGAATGTGAGCGAGCAACGGCTTGTCGCTGGTCAACCACTTGTAGGCGAAGATTGCTCCGACCACAATGGCCAACACGATCGCCGCGGTTTTCAGATTTTCACTCATCGAGATTCCCTCCTGTGCGTCCGCCCTGGACGCGTTGTTGGAATTCGCCGACCTCGTCGCGTTTTGGCGCTGCGTAGTCGGCTGTGTGAGATCGACATTGCCCGATGATTGTCGAGCATTGAAGTTCTGGACGAAAGGGGCGCCAGTCTGGCGAATCCAATTGTCCGCACGGCGAGCCGCCTGGCCAATGCCGTTAAGCGAGGTCTCTGCAGCACCAACGCGTGCATCGAGTCCGTCGATACGTGCATTTGCTTGCGCAATGTTCGCATCAAGCGGATCAAGCCGATTGGCCCTTAGATCCTGAATGTCGGCCTCGACATCATCGAGACGTCGAGACATGTTCTGAAGCGTCTGTTCATCCGGTGGCAAACCGCCGGATCCACCAGCAGGTTCTGACATAGGTTCTCTCCTCTCAAGGTACACGCCGAGACCGGGTGTACCGGCATTTCGACTTCTTTGTAGTATATCACCTTATATAAAAAAGTCAAGGGTGGTAGGCCATTGCCCACCACCCTCTTTATCCTTCTTTCTAGACCCGTTAGGCGACGTTGCCACCATCAAAATCGATGGCGCCGTTGGGCTTGCGGGCAAAAATCGCATAGCCGTGCGGCACTTTGCCCTTGGCCACCGCAATAACTTGCTGATCTGCCGGCATGACCCGCGCCACCTGTCTTTGGACAAGCGTTTCGCGCCCATGCTCCGCGCGATGGAACTGGTTGCGCACATCCTGCCAGCCGTAAAAGGTTCCGACCACGCCGACTACAAGCGCCGTTGGCGTGTAGGGCGGGAACGGGATAAGCGACAGGTAGGTTTGCCAAAACGCTATCCCAGCGTCGGGCAGCCAGCGTGTGACCACCCCCGCAAGAATAATCGTCGAGAGAATCGCGGCAGGCAGTGATACCGAGATGTCCAGGATACTGAACCACCATCCCGTGCGACCTCCTGACGGACGAATCAGCGCGACCTTCTGCTGGTAGTGGTAGACGAACTGAATTATCGCTGCTGCTGCCAAGATATAAGGGACGCCCAGTCCCTCAATATCGAAACTACCTTCGAAGTGGAGTGCACCCCTGAGAACACTGATGAGCCCGAAGCTGAGCCCGATCATAGCCGCAGCGCCGAGAAACTCCCTGAAGAAGCTTCGGTGCACGGACCAACCTGAGAGTGCACTGCTTGAAGCGCGCCTGCGCACCTCGACTTCGGTCGTATGCGCGCCTGCGCCGTCTGTGTCACTGGTCATGAGATTTCTCCTCCAGAATGCGTGGACGATTGAACGGATCAGTACCGAAAAGGCGACGAGTATCACCACGAGTAACGGAATGCCGATGTACGGCTCCGTGAGTTGTATACCCGCCTGCCTAATAGACAGAGTGACGAAAACCGCGATTATGAGCACCGCGGCGGATACGATCATGGCCATGCGTACCTTCCGAGCAAGTGTTGTACGTAGCCCGAAATGCAGATTCGGGAGCTCGCGCGATAATACAGATTTTTTTCAATTTGTCAAGCTCCCTTTTCGCCCTCTTCCGACATTTCCTTTTTCAAATCCTCGAGTTCGTTGTACATATCGATCGTATCTTCCTGCGCGTCAGTAATTTCTGTCCGTTCCTGCACCGCCTCCTCCAGTGACATCGCAGCGAGCTCTGTCATGAGCTGATTGCGATCCTCTGGCGTAAGCCCCTCAATCGCCTTTTCCAAAAAAGCAGTCGCCTCTTCCTCTTTACCTTCGGCACGGATTTCGAGATATCGCTTATAGATTTGTATGAGATTGTTCTGGGTCATGGTTTGCGTTCGTTACGATTAACACGGACTTGTGATCCTACGAGGCGCAAGAACATTCGCTGAAGAGCGCGGGCAAGCAATGAAAGCATTCCTCTTCCCTTCGCCGTGCCTCTCGCTTCTGGCGGATACCATACATTGTCTCTGAAATTGAGACGCTCGTCATTACTGAAGTCTTCTGCGGTGCGGCCTTGAGAAATCGCGTATGCTTCCAAATCTCTATCAAAGAGTCTTTCTGCATAGTCTCGATCGATCATCGCGGCCTCTGCGCGAACTTGTTCAAATGTCTGTGGCACTTTCTCCGAGGGCACAGGTGCAATCTCTTGAACGGCAAACGCGCGGCGTACCATTGCTTGATTGAATTCGTCTGATTGCAAAGTGACGGCGATACCCTGCAGCATCTGTTGCTGCGTTTCAGCGATTTTCGATGTGACCCACGAGCGCGTGTCTAGGAGCGACCGTTCGGTCGGTGCGAATTTCATCGCACGCAGCTTTTCAGTAATCGCACGATCATGCGAAGAGCCAGGCAACGCGAGACGCTTGAGCCCCATCAACTCTTCGGCACCGTCCATCGCCTTTTGCCACAAACCGCGCTTTCCTCCGCGGATCACCTGGGTCAGGCGCTGCTCGGTACCTGCTCGATCATTCGGATCGATGATGCTTTCATAATTTTCTCGCGGAATCTCGAGCCGCTTACAAAGCTCTCCAATCTCCTGTTCGCTCTTTTTCGCGCGGCCGGTCTCCTTCAAATCTTTGTACGCAGTAAATGCGCGGTTGAAATTTTCAAAGCTACCTTTGTTGTGAACGGCAGTATGGAACATTGCATCTATGAAAGCTTCCGTCGTCGGTTCGGCTTTGTTGAGCTCCATGATGGATTTCAGCGCGGGTGTTCGTGCGATCATCATGCGTAGGTCTTCCGGCTTGAATTCCTGCTTTATTTTCTCCATGCGCTGCATTTGGAGCGTAAATTCGGATTGCGCATAATTGAACATCTGAAGCGCATCGTCCGGCATCACGAGCGGTCTTCCGGTTACCGGATCCTTTTCGCCTCGGCCAACTTTGAGGACGAGATCCGTTAGATCTGATTCGTTTGGCGCAAGCGCCGTCACGAACTCGCCGAAGAGCTCATTGTACCGAGGATTGGCAAGAATTTCTTGCATCGACATCGGCGTCATGCGTGCATAGTCCGCGGCATTGAAATTGCGCCACGGAGTCGCCCCATTGTATTGCCCCGCCCACGGTGGTGGCGGTGGTGGTCCTTCGAGAGGCGGATGTGAAGCAGTCGGCTCAGCTGATGGAGGTGGCGGAGTTTCTGGCATCGGCTCTGGTGGGCGAGTCTGTTCTTCCCTTCCTGCTTTTCGTTTCTCTACAATTGATTCCAAAATGTTTCGAGCTTCTGTCTTAGTGAGCATTAACGTTATCTGATCTTCGAATTCTTCTTTCTGAATGTCCGTGAGTCTTCGACTATGCTCCAGTGTGGTGCGTAAGTCTCTTTGCGCCTGCTTAAGTGCTTCTGGTTCTAGCGGCTTTTCTTCTTCAGCATTCTCTACGCCATCGCCTGCATCTCCGTCACCACCCTCTCGTCGACGGCGATCTCGCCCTCTCTCTGGTCCTTGTTCCGCGCCAGCACGTCCTTCTGTTGTTGCATTTTCTGGCGACGGAAAAACAGGTCGTCCGTCTATTGTCGGGAGAATATCAATGTCATATTTATCTGAAGACCCGCCCCCCATTGCGACAGTTACTGCTTCCAGAATCTCCTGCTGCTCTTCTGGAGATGCAAAAGTGTGACGATTGTTATTGCTGTCATACACTTCAAAATCCTCGTCTGTCATGGCGACTCGAAATTTCATTTTTCCCGTCTGCGTTTCTCTCGCCTCTGCTTGACCCGATGTTTCGACTGTTTCTGCTGTGCCTGCAGATGACCGATTGCCCGATTCAAAAGGAGAAATTGTTTCGTTAATTCGTGCAAAATCCCTCGCGTTTCTCGATCTATTAATTTGATGGGTCAATTCTTGACGCACAAAATCGTCCAAATCAAGATTCGCAACTCGATTTCGTAAGTCCTCTCTTTGTGCGTCAAAGTTATCGTCGGGACCTCCTTCTAACGCCGTCATGAAGCCTAGTTTAGCATGTAGCAGAAATTTCGTGCCATAAAAGAAAACAGGACGCCATTGGCGTCCCGTATCAAGGTTGAGTGGTTGAAAGATCTTGTTATGGTACCGCAGCGTTGTGCTGTCGGCTACGCTTCCGCCTGTTCCGCTGCCGCTGCCACCTCCTTTCGGGAGGCTAGCTCCCGCTTCGTCGCCTCTGCACGCTGCAGCGCTTCGAAGAGGTGCCGATACGTCGGCGTATTCGCGTCGACAGCACGCGGCTTTGTCCGGCGCCGATCGTTGGCGATCCGGAACAAGCGGTTGTTGATGTCGCAGCAGATGACGGCCGACCCGAGCGGCATTTTCCAGAAGCTGAAATCGGAGGCCGCGAAATTCAGACCACCAAACTTCTTCTTCCTGCCCGACAGGTCGGTGTCGATGCGCGTCGCGACGGCGCGACCCGTACGCACGCTCGTATCATCGCCCAGCATCTGTGCAAGGCTCGTCTCGTCGCGCGCGGCGGCCAGCTCGAGCGCTTGGCGATCGAACGAGAACGCAGCGGGCTTCACGGGCGTGATCTCCTCGCTCAGGAGCGCCAAGAGATGATTGTTCATACTCTTGTTGCCCTCGCTGCCGAAGTACTGCAGCCCGAGCCGGATCATCACGTACTGGGTCCCGTCGGGATCCTGGTACGCCGCCAAGACCTTGCGCTGGATCTCGCCTACCGTCTGGTCAACGACCGACCCGTAGGCGACTCCGTCGCCGCGAAACTCCGGCGCGCTTCGCACGTCGGGCGGAATGAGCTTGGCCCATTTCGCCAGATCGCTCAGCTTCTTGGGCGTCGGGCCGACAACGAGCGTTGGTAACGCAAAATCCACCGTCGCGAACTTGTCCGGAATGTCGCGCTTGCGGATGGTCTCGATGACGGCGATGTCCTGGTTCAGCCCGATGGGCGGAAGAACGAATGCAAAGTTGAGGTCAGCGGCCATCGGATGTCTCCTCTATGATGGCTGTTGTGGGCAGGATTGCCCGAGCGGTATGCTCTTCATTAAGAATATCACAAAATTATAAAAAGTCAATGTTGCGCTGGACGGACAAATGAAAGGCCCCATGGAATCGCAATGCGATCGCATGGGGCGTTATGACGTATCTTCAGGTTTCTTTGGCCGATTCATCCATCGTCCAAGCGAACTCAGGAGCATCGGGCGTAGTATCTCGGCTCTTTCTTCGGCCGATTTTTTCATCCCGATTATCGGGCGACGGACAAAGCGAAAGATCTTGAGAAGCGGCGGATGTTTGCGGATAAACCGCCGGATCCGATACCGCATCCGGATGTCAATCGCCCACTTGTCGAAGACGCGATCCCCTGCCCAATAGTAGAGCTTCGGTACGATCCCGGCCGCAAGCGGTATCAAGATCGGAAGCTCGTACGTTACCCAGCCAACGAACACGAGGACCGTGCAACCGGATGCGACCATGAGCGCGCGACCATGCCATGAGAAGTAATCCCATGCGTGGCGCGTGTGCTGCGTCGCCTCAATGAATGGTTTCGCGACAGCGCGACGGATTCTTCCTGCAAGCGCAAAGCCGAGGACGAAGATCGTCGCGAAGTCGGTGAGCATCTTCCACACCGGGCGCATCGTACGTCGAATGACGAACGTGCGCGCGATGACGATGAACGTTTCTTTCACCCACCACGCCCACGCTACGACCAAGACATGCCATTCGTAGACAAAGACCAGAATTAAACTCAGTGTCACTCCACACGAGAGAAGTGAAGCAACGAGTAGCCGTTTATTCATGACTCCTCCTAAGTGATGCAGCAATCTGTATACATGCGCAACACAAAAAGGTCGAGGGCACTGCGACTGCGTCGCAGTGCCCCGAGGGTGCTTGTGGTCGTCTTAATGACCGCCGCCGGTGATCCCACCCCGCTCCTCGATTCGTCGAACTTTCGAGGAAAGCAGTTGGATATTGCTCAGGATTGGAAAATAGACAGCGATCGTGGTTTTGCCCATTACCCATGCATGGATGAGCAAGACGACCGTGACCCATCCATAGCCAGCGAAACCAGGACCGTACCACAGTGGTCCGGGAACACCGTACCATCCGTTGTAGCTCGCAATACCGGTAAAAGCCCAGATTGCGAAGAACAATGCATAGACAACCAGAGCGCCGACGAAGCCCCAGTACGGCCATTGCAGCGAGTTGCGCTGCGCATCAGCATCGTGTTGGCTGAGGAGGCCTTCCTGATCCAAGTGATTCTTGATTTCGAGGCCCTCGATCGTGAAATAGGTGACCGACGAGACCGCCATCCAAATCATGGCGATGACGACCTGCGTCCAGATGTCCTCTATCGTCCACCCCATGAGCGGGACTCCTATAAACACGATCCACGCAAAGAGCGGTGAATCGTATTTGGCCCACCAATGGAAACGATGATGCGGAACGCGCGGCCGGCGGTGCCAGAATTTCCACCAGCGCTCGTGCTTTGCTTCACTCATGCCGTTTGTATCGGTCATGACCCTCTCCCGTTGTATGCCATGCCCCGAACTGCTCGGGAACTGGAAAAATAATAAAATGAAAATTGGCTCGCGTCAAATACAACGTAATGGTTCAATAGCTTGGCACCACCGTGGTCGGTACAGTTGGTGCATATGGCATATACAAAGAATCCGCAACTCCCTCGTATTCGCAGAGAGGCGGCACGCCTGGTGGTGGAAAAAGGATGGAGCGCCCGGAAGGTTGGTCGGTACCTTGGGTACCACCATACGGCAGTCATGGAATGGGTCAGATACATCGAGAAGCACGGAACACGTCCGATACCGACCCGTTCGTCGAAACCGAAGCGCCACCCCAAACAGCTCTCACGCGAATTGGTCCAGACGATCATCAAGAAGCGATATGAACTCAAACGATCGGCAGAGGTCATACACCATGCACTGAGAGAAGATGGTATTGCGGTATCACTCTCATCGGTGAAGCGCACGCTTGACCGGCACAACCTTCTCAAGAAACGCTCTCCCTGGAAACGGTTTCACCCTCATGTACCACGCCCATACGTTGAAAAACCTGGTTCGTTGGTGCAATTGGATACCATTCACCGAATGATCGATGAGAAGAAGCGCTTGTACGTGTATGTTGCCATCGATGTATGTTCCCGCTGGGTACATGCAAAAGCGTACGGAAAAATGAACGGTCGGACGACATTGGTATTTCTGAAAGAAGCACAGCAGAGGGCCGCATTCCATTTCGACATGCTCCAGAGCGATCATGGACCGGAATTCAGCAGTTGGTTCGTCTCTCGCATTGCACGATCACACCGATATACCCGTATTGGAAAGCCCAACGACAATGCGCATGTCGAGCGGTTCAACCGGACGATCCAAGAAGAGTTGCTCGACTCGCTCCCCAAAGATCCCCGAGCGATTAACAGACATCTTCCGAAATACCTGCGCTACTACAACGAGAAGCGCCATCATTTTGGACTTAATCTCAAAACGCCGCTTGAAGTGGTGCGAAGCTATTGATTAGAAGACGATACAAAAAAGAAGACCGTCGATGCGCTAAAGCATCGACGGTGGAAAGGACTTGTTTATACGACATGCGGCGGCGGTTTGAATAACCAGCGAATGTACCATCGCCCACCGAGGTAGAAGACGCGCACGACGAGCGTAGCGACGGCAAGCGTCTCGGCAAACACGATGACGCCATGCAGTTTGATGGTCCTTGCAAGTGTTTCAGCGTGGTGCCACGCGTTGTCGCGCAGTATTTTTTTGATCCACCGCTCGTGACCCTCGTACCACCACAGCGTTGCGTCTCCATGCCAAATCCAAAAATAGGCGAGGACCGCATGTCCGATTACGAGCGCGTACGCTGTTCGACGGATATGGCGAAATTTGCCAGGCCAGTCGAACACTCCGGAATATGCGAGCGCGATGAGACTGAAGATGACCGTTCTGTCGAAGTGCATGTTTGCGATCAGAATGTTCTGGACATACGATCGCTCTTTGCCGCTCCACTCGGCGATGTATGTGGCAGCATTCTTTGCCAAAAACTCACCGCCTTCCATCAGATTGTTGATGACATCTGGATGCGGTACCCAAATCACAATGACAGTTATAACTGCCAGTATGAAGCACGAGTAACGCACGATTGCGAAACGGAACATTGGACAGTTCCCCCAAACAGATTGATCCGATGTCGTGAGTGCACGACGCTTTTTTAATTATGATATGAAATTATGAAAAGTCAATGTATTAAAAAATAGAAAAGGTAATAGGCGAATACATTTTGGGATCGAGTCTGTGGATAACGCAGGGCAGGACGTTCCCACCTCTTCATAAGAGCAGGGAGGGATAGGAGCTCTCCATGGATGTCTTCGAGGATAAATGTGGGAAATCGGCCGATGGCGGTGGCATTGGTATACCCAAGCGATGAGAGTAATTCAACAGGCGTCTTGTCGCTGATACCCATGTGCGGGCGTTCGCAGTTCCAGTAGATATTCCAGGACTGTGCTTCA
>QZIY01000017.1 GCA_003599175.1 Candidatus Parcubacteria bacterium | reverse complement strand
ATGATGTTCTTGGTACCCATATTCATACGTGGGCACGGTATCAGCAATTATGAGCTCCCCGAGAGGGTCATGGTTGCATTATTTGTGAGCTACAGCGCCGGCTTGCTCGAGTGTTTTTGACATGATAGAGTGCCCGCTACCTATGGCAGAAGCAGCCGTTATTGAAAAGGAAGTCAGCGCCGACGCAGTCGGTATGCGGGTCTACGAGATCGGCTACCACATCAACCCCAACACGAAAGAAGATGAGCTCGAGCCGGTTGTTGCCGACATTCGCGGCATGATCGAGAAGCAGGGCGGCAAATTCCTCGCGGAAGGTGCTCCGTCGCTCACCAAGCTCGCATACACGATCGAGGTCAAGGAAAACGGCAAGCGCGTGGCCTATGACCGCGGCTACTTCGGCTGGATCAAATTTGAGGCACCGGTTTCAGCTGTCGCTCCGCTCGAAGCTGCACTCAAGACCAATCGCGATATCCTCCGTTCCGTATTTTTCCAGACGGTTCGTGAAGAGACGCGTGCTCGCTTCAAGAGTGCTCCGATGCGCGAAGTGAAGCGCGGCGACGTCATCAAATCGGCTCCCCGCAATGAAGAGGTGGCAGCTCCTGTCTCTGAAGCAGATCTCGAGAAGGCGCTCGAAGACATCACTTCGGAGAAGTAGCATTCGATCATGTACCTCAACAAAGCATTCATCTTCGGCAATCTCACGCGCGATCCTGAATTGCGCTCACTCCCGTCTGGTCTCAATGTCTGCAGCTTCAGCGTCGCTACCAATCGCGTCTTCAAAGATCGCGACGGCAAGAAACAGGAGCAGACCGATTTTCACAACGTCGTCGTCTTCGGTCGTCAGGCCGATACGGTCGCGCAGTACCTTAAGAAGGGAAGCTCGGCCCTGGTTGAGGGTCGTATGCAGACGCGCAGCTGGGAAGGCAAGGATGGCGAAAAGAAATACCGCACCGAAATCGTCGCAGAAAGCGTACGATTTGGTCCTCGCAGCGCAGGAAGCGGCGCAGGCGGTGCAAATCGCAACACGCCTCCGGCAGATGAAGAGATGAGCGGGGGAACCGGCATTGAGTACCCGAAGGATGATATCAATCCGGATGATATACCATTCTGACTTCGTCAGAAAAGTATCAAATCCCAAGTATCAAGTATCAAATAAGTATCAATAAAAAAATAACAAAGTATGGCAAATATATTAACTCAGAATGACATCAGGCACGTCGATTACAAAGACGTCGACCTTTTGCGCCAATTCGTCAATCCGCACGGCCGCATTATGGGCAGGAAGCGCACGGGCCTTACCGCCAAGCAACAGCGCGCGGTAGAGGCAGCGGTGAAGCGCGCTCGCTTCATGGGGCTTCTGCCCTATATCCAAAAATAATTTTTGGATAAGAGACAGAAGCGGCCGCAGCGTGGGACCCGAGCTCGACGGAGCTTGGGATAGCGAGGCGGGCCCTGCGTGCGAACCGCAGCAGCGGTTCGACATGTGGGGTGCTGCCGTATATCCAAAAGTAACGTTTGAATTCTCAAAAAAGCCGCGCGAAAGCGCGGCTTTTTGATTGCTCGACACGCTCCTTCATTTTCTGTACATTGCCGCGAGATAACCATGGAGAAAGGGCAATGCGCGACGGCGAACCGAATATGTACATGGCACTTGCTACGCTTCGCAACGGGCAGGCACAGCGGCGATGGCAGCGTATTCAAATGATGTTGGCATTCGATACGATCGCTACGCCGATTATGTTCAGTACGGTGGACATAAAAACAAGAATCACACTTAGTTTAGTGGGCTTTGCTATCCATGTGGCGCTCATTATCGCGGCGATGAATGGCGAACAATCGGTCCGTCTTTACAGCGACAAGCTCGCCGAAATTGAGCAATTAGATCAAGAAAAAAGCGTGACGAATGATGCAAGACCGAGAGTACAAGTATTCAGTGGAGCAGAATATAGCTATCTCGATCGCAGTACGAGACGAGTCTACGTGATGTTCATGTCGCTGGGATATGGGCTCGTGCTTGCCTGGGGAGCAGCGTCTTGCTATCTTGTCTGGAAGTTCTGGAAGTAACCCCGCAGGAAAGGAGAAATCAATGAGTACGTATACCGAAGAGCGGCGCAGAAAGGCCGTTCGATGGGATCGTATGCTGAAATTCGTCTTAGGTCCGCTCCTTATTTTTGCAGGCGTCGTATACATCGGCGGCTTCTTGCTCCTGCTCTTTACGGAATGAAAGCAGCACCTTGTTTCCCTGTAAGCCGCTTCCATAGGGAGGCGGCTTTCTCTATGAGTCAAAGGTTTTGGAAAAAAAGGGCGTAGGTGCTAGGCGCGGAGAATGCGTGATTCGAGGCGTACAAATGTACGATGAGAATCGCACAGAGGATCCGCAACGACGCAGATGCGTTCTTTTTTATCTTGCGAGGATAGCGAGTGAAGCGAAAGCAGGTTTTCGCTTCCGAGCGACGCAGCAAGTAATGGCATCAAACCTCAGGGTAAGCCCTGGGGTTTGATGCCATTCACGAAACCTACACGCGCTCGACGTATTCTCCGGTCTCTGTGTTGATGCGCAAGACGTCGCCTTCCTTTATGAACATTGGGACATTGATGGTGGCGCCCGTTTCGAGCGTGACGACCTTTGAGCCGCCCTGTGCGGTGTTGCCGCGGACATCCGGTGGAGCTTCGGTCACTTTCAATTCCATTTTGATCGGCGTCTTCACGCGGAAGAGCTTGCCGTCGAACCACAATGTCTCGACATCGGTATTGGCCTTGAGGAATTTGCCGCTGTCTCCCATTTGATCATCAGTTACCGAGAATCGCGATGATTTATCTTTTTGATCATGGAAAAACCACTCGCCGTTGCGCTCGTAGATAAAAACGGCGTATCGCGATTCGATCTCCGCTTCTTCCACCTTGTCGCTTTGCTGAAAGGAGTACTCGATCGAGTTGCCCTTGATGATGTGGCGCAGCTTGGTCTGATTGACCGGGCGGCGCTGCTGCTTTTTCATAATATTGTTCCAGGTGCAGAGGTACGGTTCGCCTTCGACGAGGACCGCAACACCCGGCTTCACTTCGTTGTATGAGATCATTGCCATATTTCGAGCATTGTATTCATAAAACGTTCTTTGTCTACCCAATATGATATATTGATGCGTATGACCACGGCGCAAAAAATGGAGATAAAGAAGGCTGTGAGCGCCGCTTTGCGCGAGATTTTTAGCGATCCAGATTATGGGCTGGAGCTCAAGGAATCGTTTAAGCGCAAACTCGAGAAATCGCGACAAGACGTACGCGCTGGTCGCACCCGAGATCTTCGTGAATTTCTTCGCTCGCATAAATGAACTGGAGATTCGAGATTGCCGCAACTGCGGAGCATGCGTTTGATAAATTAGATCCGCATGTATTGCATCGTCTGAAAGAAAAAATTCAGCAATTTATCGAGCATTTTGAGGAGACGACACACCATCCGCTCAAAGGTGAGTACAAGGGATCATTCAAACTACGCGTTGGTGATTGGCGCGTCATTTATGATATCGACGATGAAAATCGCACAATCTACATCATGGGCGTAGATCACCGCAGCAGGGTCTACAAAAAGCGCCCGTAATTGTATGCGCCTCGTGCGGCCGGATACAAAATACAAAGATTCGTATCTTGCTGCTATTCGCGAAGCGCAAGCGGAGGGGCGAAAGACCGAATTTGATTTCGATCTCGCGGAAAATCATTTTGAGCGTTTTGTGCGTGAGCTCAACGAACACGCGGAAGGGAAGCACATGAAAGAAGGATATGTACCAGAAACCGTTCTCTGGCTCGTCGGGGGAATGGAGTACATTGGCCGTGTAAGTATCCGGCACCGTTTAAATGATCATTTATTGAAGCTCGGTGGGCATATCGGATATGACATCAGGCGCTCAATGCGGAATAAGGGATACGGAACGATGATTTTGAAACTTGCTTTACCAAAAGCCAAAGAGCTTGGCATTGAGCGAGCGCTCCTTACGTGTGACAAAACAAATATCGCTTCACGAAAAATAATCGAGAAGAATGGTGGTGTGTTGGAAAACAAAGGACCCAATCCAGAAGGTGGACCAGACAAGTTGCGGTTTTGGATTGATATCGCTTAAACCCGATACTTCGAGATATATCAAAGTATTGGGTTTTTAACGATGCGAATTAGTTCAATACTTTGATGAGGGCGAATTTTTCGTTTTTGAAGGTGCCGAAGCCCTGCTTTTCGAAGAGGGGAACGGCGCTCGTGATTGAGAGGACTTCCTGCACGTTGCGTGCTCGCGCTTTCGCGAGGCACTGCTCGATGAGCGCGGTGCCGACTCCTTTGCCCTGATATTCTTTTGCGACCGCGAGTGAACGGATTTCGGCGAGTCGTTGCGAGTATATCTCGAGCGCGCAGCAGCCGATTACTTTATTGTCTTCTTCCGCGACGAAAAATTCGTCCACCTGCGGTACGTGATCTTGTACGAGCTGGTCAGGGTACTGCGCGATCAGGTCTTTGATCGCCGCAGCGTCTTCGGAAGTGGCAGGGCGGATCATTAGTCGTTGAGCTTTGCTCGAATGTCTTTCAAGAGCTGGTTGAGAATCGGCTTGTTTTCCTTGAGGAAGGTACGCGCTGCATCGTAGCCGCGGCCCATTTTCACCTCGCCCATGGAGTACGCGCCGCCGGATGATTTTTCTAGGATGCCGTACTTTTCGCCGAGGGCGAGCGCTTCGCCTTCGCGTGAGATGCCTTCGCCGTACATCATGTCGAATTCCGTCTGACGGAACGGCGCGGCAACCTTGTTTTTTACAATCTTCACGCGGTGGCGGCCGCCCATCACCTCGTCGCCCTTTTTGATCTGCGCGATACGGCGGATGTCGATGCGGACCGATGTGTAAAATTTGAGCGCCTTGCCGCCCGGTGTGGTTTCTGGATTTCCGAAGAGGACCCCTATTTGCATGCGGATCTGGTTGATGAAAATGACGACCGTCTTGGTCTTACTTACGATTGCGGTGAGTTTGCGCAGCGCCTGGCTCATGAGGCGGGCTTGCTTACCCACATGGCTCTGGCCCATGTCGCCCTCGATTTCATCCTTGGGCGTGAGTGCTGCGACGGAGTCGATCACAATCACGTCCATTTTTCCTGATCGCACAAGTGATTCGACGATCTCGAGCGCCTGTTCGCCCGTATCGGGCTGCGAGACGAGGAGGGAATTCACATCAACGCCGAGTTTTTTTGCATATTCAGGATCGAGCGCATGTTCTGCATCGATGAATGCGCAGATGCCGCCTTTTTTCTGCGCTTCTGCAATTACATGGAGGGAAATCGTCGTTTTGCCTGAGCTTTCGGGCCCGAAGATTTCGATGATGCGGCCGCGCGGCATACCGCCGATGCCGAGCGCCCAATCGACACCGATCGATCCCGAGGGAATCGCATTCACATCGACTTTCGGTGTGTCGCCGAGTTTCATAATCGCTTCGTCGCCGAATTTCGTCTTGATCTGCGCTAATGCGCGATCGATGTCTGCGTCGGATCCGGTGCCCGTAGTTTTTGCCTCTTTCTTCTCTCTTTTCTTTGCTGCAAGTGCCATAGTTAGGTAAGTATCCCGTATCAGGTATCAAGTATCAAGGGGTAGTGGTAGATGTTGTCGCCGGAAGGGTGGTGGGTGGGGTCGGTGTTGCGGTTTGTGGAGGAGGGGTGGCGGTACCCGTGGTAGTTGGAATAGTCGGCACGGCGTTTGGAATCGGCGGTGTGACGATTGGCGTAGAGGTCGATTGTGGCGTCGATGTGCCGCTCGTTGTCTCCGTGAGCTCTTCGGCGTTATAGACGAGCTCCAGCACGCGCTCCGCCGATCGTCCGTACGAATCAGTGGCCTTCAGGAGGATTCTATTGTATCCGGGGGCAAGAAGGTACGGCTCGCGGAAGAGGCCGTCTTCGGTCACAGGGATTTCTTTGCCATTCATCGTGAGCGATGAGATGCGCTCCGCATGGCCTTCGATGAGGAGGAGTGGTTCGTCGACAGTCGCGACGCGCGTGTCGACGGTGATCGTGGGTCCCATGAGCTGCCCGCGCGCCTCAAAGAGTGCATACAAAATGGCGATGAGAAAGAAAACACCAAGGAGAACGACGGTGAGGCGGGAATCACGGTAGGGCAGCATGAATTAGTGCGTAGTTCGTAGAACGTAGAACGTAGTTGAAATAGCCATATCATTCATCGAAAACGCTACCGTCGTCTGCTGTATCGGCGGGCCTAGCGCCTCCCGGTGCGCCACCGCCGACCCGTCTCGCCGAAGCGTCATCGCCGAGGTGGATCACTTCGCGCGGCTTCGCGCCGTCGGCCGGGCCGATCACGCCACGCTGCTCAAGAAGATCCATGAGGCGTGCTGCGCGTGCGTAGCCGACGCCCAATTTGCGCTGCAGGTATGAGGTCGAGGCCTTGCCCGCTTCCATTACCGTCTGCTTTGCCTGCGGGTAGAGCTCGTCCTCCTCTTCTTCTTCGTCGCTCATCGAGGCGAAGATTGCATCGGGTCCGCTGCCGCCGCCTGCCTTTGCCGCATCTTCAAAGTTGATTTCAGATACAAGCTGCCCGGCGCCTTCCTTGGCCACATGATCCACCACCTTTTTCACTTCTGCTTCTGATATGTACGAGGCCTGAATACGGCGCGGCTTCGACATCTCACCCGAGAGGAAGAGCATATCGCCCGCACCGAGGAGTTTTTCGGCGCCGCCCATATCAAGAATGGTGCGCGAGTCGATCTGTGAGGATACCTGGAGTGCGACACGAGCGGGGATATTGGCCTTGATGAGGCCGGTGATGACTTTCACGCTTGGACGCTGTGTGGAGAGTACGAGGTGGATGCCGACCGCACGGCTCATCTGCGCGAGCCGGACGATGCCCGCTTCCATTTCGCGCGGGTAGGTTGTCATGATGTCGGCGAGCTCGTCGATGATGAGGACGATGTATGGCATGGCTTCCGGGGGAGTCGTGCCTTCGGGGATGCCTTTTTCGAGCACAGGGGCGACGACATTTTCATGATACGAGGCGATGTCGCGCACGCGCTCGGTCTCGAGGATGCTGTAGCGGCGATCCATTTCCTTTGCGAGCCACTTGAGAGCGAGAATCGCTTTCTTCGGATCGGTGATGACGGGGGTGAGAAGGTGCGGGATCGAATTGTAGAGGGTGAGCTCGACTCTCTTCGGGTCGACCATGATGAAGCGAAGTCGTTCCGGACCACATCGATAGAGAAGCGAGACGACAAAGTCGTGGATGGTGACCGACTTACCGGCGCCGGTGGTACCGGCCACGAGGAGGTGCGGCATTTTTGCGAGATCTGCGTAGTGTGGCTGCCCGGTGATCGAGCGACCAAGTGCGATGAGGAGCGGCTTGTCGGACGATGCAAATCCCTCGTCGCCCACGAGTGGTGCGAGGCCGAGCGTGGTGCGGGCGATGTTGGGCACCTCTATACCGACGAGTGATTTTCCGGGAATCGGCGCTTCGATACGCACGGGGGAGGCGGCGAGCGCGAGCTCCAGGTTGCTCTGCAAGGCGACGATTTTCGAGAGTCGCACACCCTCGGCCGGCTTCATGGCATAGCGTGTGACGGTCGGGCCTATCGATGCCTCGTCCATCTCCACTTGTATGCCGAAGTTCTGCAGGGTGCGCTTGATGATATTCATATTTGCCTTCACGTCGCCCACTTCCGGCTTGCCCTTATTTTTGGCGAGGATTGAGATCGGCGGGGGATTATAGGTGCTACCGGTCGCCGCGATGATGGGGAAGCCGCCTGCATTTTCATTATCGGAGAACGATGCGACGCGTGGTGCCTGCTCTCGCACGGGTGCGGGCACTTGCTCTTGTGCTTCCTCGGCAGGCGCTTCGTCGTCCGCCTCCTCGACTTCGTCGACGGCAAGGCCGGTCACCGATGCCTCTTCGATGTCTGCGCCTTCTTCTATCGGCGCATCGGAGCCGGATCGCATCCGCTTCCAAGCATTTTGCATGAGTTCGATGAGGTGCACGTCGAAGGCGATGACGAGCGCGGCGATCGTAAAGGCGGTGAGGAAGATCGCGGTCGCCGCCACATCAAGACCGGCAACGAGTGGATTGGAGATGAGTCCGCCCACGATACCGCCGCGGCCGGGGAACATCAGATTGACGAGTCCGAGACTCGCAATGAGAAATACGCTCACGCTCACGATCTGTATCGCGCCGAACTTCTTTTCGAATGATTGAAAGATGATGACCGCGAGGAAGAGAAAGGAGAGGGGGAGCAGCAAGTATCCAACCCCGAGAAGCGAGAAGAGGAGATTGTAGACAGATGCGCCGATGGCGCCGCCCGTCCCGATAAGTGCCAAGACGAGGAATACCGCAATTGCAAGCAAGAAGACGGCGCTCACGCTCCGAAGTGCACCCGATGAAATAGAGGGGACAGCGACCGTGTCGCTCTGCTTCGCATCACGCTTCTTTGAGCGTGCGCTTTTTTCACGATCAGATTTTTTTCCTCCGTTTGCAGCCATAGTCGACAGGTGTGTACCGACAAATAATACCCCGTAAAGAGCATTGCTCCCAGCAATGCTCCACGGGGTTATCGCGTTGCCCGTAAAATCGCTTTGCGACTATGGGCTTTTACGCGATACCACGTACGGCTCTCTCTTTTTGGGTCTCGCGTTATACAATGAAAAGTCGTTGCTGCAGGAGCGTGTCCTTTATATACTTTTGAGGTGTTTTAGCTGTATCGGACACGTTACAGACATATATAAGTCACCTTATGGACGAGATAAAAGACACAAAAACAGATATCTTCTCCAAATTTCTCGATAATCCCGTCGCTACCAATCCTTTTGGCAGGAACAGATCGGGTGATCGGATGTACCGTCGCGCCGAGCGGCTGATTGCGGCGGTCTTTCTCATGACCAATCATGTGCCCACCGACGAGCCGCTCCGCATTGAGTCGCGGCGCGTTGCCACATCCATATTACAAAAAGCGCTCGCCTGTAGAGACGAACTGCGATCAAGCACCTCACCGGCGCTCTTGGAATTCCAGGTGGCAGTACGCCACCTCATTTCGCTCACGCGGCTCATGGTGTTTGGCGGATTTATATCCGGCCAAAACGCGGAAGTCGTTGTAGGTGCCGCCGACGAACTCGGATCGTTCATCACGACGGCAAGCCGATCGGCGCTTTCGGAATCGTTTGTGTTTTATAAAGAAGAACTGACGGATGTCCCTGATTTGTTTAAGGGACAAAAGGACATAAGAGACAGAGCACTCGTAAGGGACACAGGAACTATCAAGGACAGACGGGAAGTGTCCTTTATATCTAAGACAGATGGCACTTCCACTTCCGTCAGCTCTCGCGGCAGTGGCATTGTGGGGATCTTGCGATCCGGCGGCGAACTCAACATACGAGATATTGCAGCCAATCTCCCTGAATACGGTGAAAAGACCATACAGCGCGAACTCAATACCCTCATTCAGCAGGGAGTGGTCAAACGGACGGGGCTCAAGCGATGGAGCAAGTATTCGCTCAGCTAGAGCAAGTTTGAAAACCTCCGCCGCGGGGACGTATTCCCTGCCGTCGCTATCTGGCACTGCTGTGCCAGCGCTCACTCTCGGCACCGTCGTGCCTGCGAAGCCGGCAGGAGAACACGTCCCCTTGCTCCGGTAAACCCTTTCAAACTTGCTCTATGACCACTCTTCACTATCAATTGTGAAGCTTGGGTGAAGCGGCGCTGAAAGATGCCCTCTACTTATGCGTCTTGCTCTATATCCGGCGGCGGGTTTTGTGGTACCGGTGGGGGTAAAAACTTCATTTTTAGACCACAAATCCAGCCAAAAGCGAGTCGTTGACTCACCTGCGCCGCTAGGATATTGTTCTCTGACTTGCTTTAAACACGGCCTTTTTCGGCCGCGTTTTATTCGCAAGTTATCCACAAAACGTGGATAGGTTCACCGTTCCACATACAGCCGGCCAGTATATAATTGCGCTGATGATTCTTCATAGAAGAGCCATCGTGTAAGAGCCGCTTGTGCGTGGTCCTTACGTTCTTTGACATATTTATATTGAATCGATACTGAAAAAATTCTTGGAAGCGTGCGCTCTCAAGAAAAGTTTTCAGAAAAATAATTCGCAAGATTCGTAACACGCTGATAAAGAAGCGTGCGCATTTCTGCATGTCTGATCATCCCCTTACTCTGAAATTCTGAAACGCTCTTCCACTTATTGCTGCTAACTCCACTGATTCAATACTATTACTAATAGAAGGATCAGGGGCTAGCAAAATTATTAGTTTTCTACTCTTCCACTTTAGAAAGAGTAGGAACACACAAAATGCATAACTACTCCTGTCGAAAGAGTATGTATGCGCCCAGCCCCACTTTTGGTTACCATTTATTATGCATCGCTGATGTGCAAATCGCGCGTTAGCAGATTGAGAACGGTAAATAAATGGTGCTCGAAAGTGGAGCTGGGAAAGGTCAAAAAATTAAAACCTATTAATTATGAGTAAAGCATTAACAACGAACATTGCGAGCATCGTTCTCTCTGTCGCTTTGGTTCTCGGCTTTGCGTTTGCTTTTGCCGCTCCGGCAAAAGGTCAGACCGTTGCTGAACTCCAGGCACAGGTGAACGCACTTCTCGCACAAATCGCGGCTCTCGGCGGTACGTCTACACCGACTACTTCCATGGGCTCTGGCTGCTTCACTTTCACCATGACCCTCCAGCAGGGTTCGACTGGTACCGAAGTGATGAACCTCCAGAAATTCTTGAACGGTCATGGCTTCATGGTCGCCGCAACAGGCGCCGGTAGCGCTGGCAACGAAACGACGACCTTTGGTCCTGCGACCAAGGCAGCCGTTATCAAGTTCCAGAACGCATACGCAGCCAACATCCTCACCCCGCTCGGCCTCACGGCTGGCACGGGTTACTGGGGCTCGGCTTCGATCGCGCAAGCTAACGCAATCTGCGCAGGCACAGGCACAGGCACAGGCACAGGTACGGGCACTGGTACCGGAACGGGTACTGGCACCGGAACTGGCACCGGCACGGGTACGGGCACAGGCGGTCTCCAGGGCGGCGCAGGATCCATTAACGACGCCGACTACATCTCTTCTCTCAACAACGAAAAGGTTGGCGAGGATGAGGCGGATGTAGAGGTCGCTGGTCTTGAGCTCGAGGCCGACAATGGCTCCGACATCGAGCTCGTTGCCGTAACACTCAACTTTAGTCCGGGCAGTGGCGTTGGCAGCAACGACTTCGAAGAGTATGCCGATGAGGTGAGCATCTTGGTCGACGGCATGGAAGTTGCCCGCGTCGACGCTGACATGTTCCAAGATGACGACAATTTCGACCGCACAATCTCGCTTGACGCTGGTGGCATCATCCGCGCTGGCGACACGGGCGACCTCGTCGTTGCCGTCTCGGGTGTCAACAACATTGACTCCTCGGATGTGGGAGACACGTGGAACCTCGAATTCGAGAGTGTCCGCTTCCGCGATGCGCAGGGCGCAACGATCACTGATTCGACGACGGGTGACATCAATGATGCAACCGGCCGCAACTTCACCTTCGAGACCTTTGCGACCGCGGCTGACGTAGAGCTCAAAGCTCGCGTAGACAGCGACACGCCGGAAGGCATCATTACCATCGATGACACGAGCGACACTGACGGTGTCGAGGTCCTTCGCTTCACGCTTGAAGCAGAAGGCGGAGACATTCGCATCCGCGACCTTCCGATCAATTTCGCAACCTCGTCCGGCAACACTGCCGACACGATCGCTGAAATCTTCAGCTCCGCGTATGTGGAGATTGAGGGTGAGGAGTGGTCGGAGAGCGTTTCGCAGGCGGTAGTAGGCGCTTCAGGCGCGACCATCACCTTCGACGACCTCGACTACACGATTGATGAAGGTGACAGCGTTGAAGTCGTTGTTTCTGTCGACGTCAACGACACCGAAGCGGGCAGCTTCGTTGACGGCGACGCGATGACCGTGTCATTCACAGCGGACAACCGCCGCGTGTTGACCGCGGAGGATGAAACGGGCGAAGACCTCGGTGAAGCCGACAAGACCGGCACCGGCAACGGTGACGAAGTCGCGTTCTACGCGACCGGCATCGCAGTTACGTTCGTCTCGGCTTCTGAATCAGTCACGACTGGTACTGGAGTAGGTGACGACGCTGGTACGTTCACCATTAAGTTCCGCGTTGAGGCGGTAGGCGACACGGTCTACGTCGCAGACACCTCGGAAGCGACGACCGATGAGACTCCGACAAACGCTACGACGAACGATGGTCACCAGTACATTGTGTACCAGGGTTCCAGTGCGACCACGCTTAACCTCAGCGACGTCGTAACCTACACGACGAGCGGTGGCGCTTCGAACTCGAGCCAAGGCAACATTCAGCTCGACGAGGGCGACTCCACGGAGATTACGCTCTCTGTCTCGAGGACCAACAACTCGACGACAGGCCACGCCGGTCTCTACCAGGTATCACTGGTGGGTATCGAGTGGAGCACCACAGACTCTTCTGGTCTTGCCACGAGCCCGCAGCTCTACACGTTCGATCTCGACGAATTCGAGACCGACCCGGTCACCCTCAACTAACTTTGGTTAGATCTGGGTAGATCTTGGGAACTGGTAGCGTACGCTGTACAAAGTACGCCAAAAACTCCCCCGAAAGGGGGAGTTTTTGCTTTTGTCCTCTTTACGCTACACTTGCTTCGTGAAGCGCTACAGCATATATGGTGGGCTTACCGCAGTGCTTTTTGCGCTGTTGCCGTTCGCATCGTCTCGGCACCTTTTTCATGCCGCAATCAACGTGAAAATGTTCCTTGTTGTCTTCTTTGTTTTGATTCTTGGTGTTTGCGTCGCAGGGACTCTTTGGTATGGTAAAAATTCAATACTCTTGAAAAATCGTCCGCTTTTATGGAGCGGTCTTGCACTCCTCAGTATCTATTGGCTCTCTGCTCTCCTTGGTATTTTCCCCGAACGCTCTATATTCTCGGACATTTTGCGCGCAAGCGGTGTCTACTTTCTTACGCACGTCGCTGCGCTTTCGTTGATTCTCGGTGAGTTTTTGCGCGAGCGTGACTGGACGCTTATACGACGTACGATCGCTGTTTCCACTGCAGTATATGCAGCATTGACCATTGTGGGCAGTGAAGGCTTCGGCCTTGACGCCCATCTCTTGTGGATGAATACCGGCATCAACGGGTTTACCTTTGGGAACACAACGTTTGCGGGGACTTACCTTCTCGTAGCACTTGTCGTTACTCTTATCGAGATCATTCGCACCCCGGCCCGGACTCGCTGGTGGTATACGCTCGCAGCGTCTGCAGCGCTGACTCTGTTTTCCCCAATACTTATGAACATCGAAGGTATCTTGAATGTATTTGCGGAGCCACTTTCCATTCTTGGAAGTGCACGTGCTTCGAGCGGAAGTGCTCTCCTCCTCCTTGCGTTCTTTGCTGGCTACCTGCTGCTCAGGCGATACGCAGGCGTTCTTAAGACATATGCAATAATCGCCTGGGGCAGTTTGTTCGTGATAGCAGTCATCGCCGGCGTGGCTCTCTTGTTCACGCCCGGCAGCATCGTACAGGAGAAATACGTTGAAGCATCGACAGGTGCGCGCATTCTCGTATGGCAGAGTGCGCTACAGTCTTTCGTTGATCGACCGGTACTTGGATGGGGACCGGAGAACTTCGAGCAGGCGCACCAATGGCACTTCGACAACCGCCTCTATCAAGACGAGTATATCGGCGAGGTGTGGTTTGATCGCGCGCACAACGTAATGGTAGACACGCTCGTCAGTGTCGGCATAGTTGGTGCGCTCGCGCATGTTGTTGTTATAGGCGCATTCATCACAGTCGTTTACCGCGCACGCAAACGCGATCTAATGAGCGAGAGCGAAGCGGTGCTCCTTTTTGCTTTGCCCGTCGCGCACTTTTTGCAGCTGCAGACGGGCTTTGACACAATCGGCTCGTACGTGCTCCTGGGGGTGATGGGCGGCTATGGTCTATGGCTCGAGAGGATGATGCTGAAAGGCACATCTCACGAGATTGCACATGCGCAACTGACCTATTATAAACTCGGCGCATGCGCACTTGGATTATTTATTGTCTTCAGCGCATACTATGCGATTGCAGAATTGAACCGCCAATACGCTTTGTATCGCATTTTCGTTACCACGAATCCGGATCAGCAGCTCGCATTAATAGAGAAGGCAACAGAGCGTATCTCGGCGTTTGAAATATTGCGTCTCTCTTCGCTTTCGTTGGTTACAGGCACCCTGGATAGTATCGGTAAACGTAGGGCCACGGAGCAAACCATTGAAACATCGCTTGCGCAGATCGATCTGTATGAAAAGCAGTATCGATCCTACATTGCAAAGCAGCCTGACTATTATCGTGCCCGCATGGCACTCGCATACCTGCTCTCCGTTGAACTTGTGCTCGGAGGGAAGAACGATCTTGGTGAGGCGAAGGAGCTGGTCACAAGGGGCCACGAATTGTCCCCGGAAAATTTATTAACGCCAGCCATGGAAGCGCTTTTGGAACTCTATGGTGGAAATCCTATCATCGCGAGACAGAAAGCCGAGGAGATCGTCGCGCTTAATCCCAATGCGCCATTCGGACACGAAGTACTCGAACATATAAAAAAACAGGAAAAAACCTTCCCGAATGTCTCAGTGCTGCAACTTGAGAATCTCTGAGGTATAGTTCTTCCGTATGAATATGACTTTGGTAAAAATCTCTCTTGTGGCAATTGCAGCCGTCACGGTGTTGCTCGCGTGGTTCTTTTTGGATAGAGGATTTGTTCCGATGCCGAATAGGGCCAATGAATCCGCCACATCGACGACGGGACAGACGGGAACCTCAACTCAAGCAAAAAAAGAGCTACCTCCGGAACCAGATTTTGTTTTGCCGGAAGGGGCAATGCCAATTGATGAGTATGCGTTTGGTTATGAGGGGAAGACGTACTTTAAATCTCTTACGAATGATAAAGAAGGGCTGCCGGTTCCCAATGCGGATCCAAACAGTTTCAAGCGTTTTGCCAACTTTGCGACATACCCGGGAAAAGATGTCGTCCGCGATTGTGGAGCGGCACCTCTTTTTGCCTTCTATGTCGATGAGCAGCGGCCATATTTCTATCAAATATGGCGTGCGCCTGAATTTCGATCGAGTGCAGTAGACGCGATGGTGGGGGTAAACGCAGACACATTTGAGATACAGAGCCCCACTTCGGTGAGCGATGGAGATACGGACCTTGATATTACTTACCAGGTAGGAACGAGCACATGCCGACTCATGCTTGAAGAGGCGCGTTGATAACAGTCCGGTTCCACCTTGTGAGAAATGCAGAGTAGCGGAGATTTATATCGTATAATTCTCCTTATGGAAGATACATATATACATCACAAAAGTTTGCCCGTTATCATAACGGTATTGGTGGGTGCTTTGCTTCTCCCGCAGCAGCTGAGCATGGCTGCAGTGCAATGCGATTTTACGCGCGATCTTGAAGAGGGGATTGAGGGTGAGGATGTTCGCTGCCTGCAACAGTATCTCAATGGTACTGGGTTTACGATCGCTGCTTCCGGTGTGGGATCGCCTGGTCATGAGACAGTTCAATTCAAGACTCTCACAAAAGAGGCGGTGATCAAGTGGCAGACAGCAAACGGTCTCTCGCCGGCGATTGGGTACTTCGGATCCCTCTCACGACAAAAATATATGGAGCTCGTACAAGGTGGCACCACGGGGCAATCTTCTGCTTCCGCACCAACTGGGGGCGACAATGCAAATGCCACCTCACTCATGGCGCAGGTAGCCACGCTCAATGCTGAATTGGAGAAGATGCGCTCCGAGAGTGCTTCAAACACGAGCAATTCCGCTGAAGCCGAACAGGCGCGAAAACAGCTAAGTAAGGCCGTCGATATGATCGAGAACGCTCGAGATCAAGTGGATGATGGAGGGGGTAATGTGGCAAGCGCCAACGAAAATCTCGATGACGCATATGAAGATTTGCTCGATGCGGTAGGTCAATATCTGCGCGGCAATTATGACATTGCAATAGCTTCGGCAAATAAAGCGTATGACAACGGTGAAGATGCGCTCCAAGCAGCCGGAGGCAAAACGGAAGAAGATCAAATCGAAGATCTCATTGACGAGGTGGATGAAAGAATTGATTCGGTAGAAGCAAAGATCGACGAGGCGGATGATGATGGGGAAGACGTGGATGAGGCCGAAGAACTTCTCGATAAAGCGAAGGAGACTCTCGAAAAAGCAGAAGACGCACTCGATGACAACGATATTGAGCAAGCGGAAGAACTTGCCAACGATGCAGATGATCTCGCGGATGATGCGGAGGATGCGATTGGAGAGAGTGAGGATGGAGAAAATGCAGAAGACGCGATAGATGATGCGGAAGATGCTATCGACGAAGCAGAGGAAGCGATCGAGGAGGCAGATAGCGACGGGGATGATGTCGATGATGCGGAAGATATCTTGGAGGATGCGAAGAGCAAGCTCCAAAGAGCAAAGCAGGAACTATCCAACCATGATTACGACGATGCGACCGAATTTGCCAATGAAGCCGAAGAGTTGGCCAACGACGCCATCGACGAGCTCTGATTGATTCCGGTTCGAAAGAATCAGCCAAGACCCCAGGTCTAACTCCGGGAAGTATCTATAATAAGTGCCATTCGATTGCGTAAATAGTGTCAACTTGGTACTATTTTGGCATGCAAATGATACCATTAACTGAGAGGCAGGGGAGAATCTTGGACATCTTGCGCGGATCTCCCGGGATGTCCTCGTCGCTTATTCAAAAAGCGGTGAGCAGCGTATCGCTTACTACGGTGAAACGAGAGGTGTCGATTCTCTCAGTGCGCGGTCTCATTGCATCAAGCGGCAAAGGGCGCGGTGCGGGGTATGTGCTGACCAAGCTCGGCGAGTTGTTTACGCCTGTTGACGCGCACTCATTTTGCGCTCAAGAGCCGGATGCGAGGAGGGGTTTTGAGCGGTTTGACGGTGCACTCTTACCCGCTATTCCGCAAACGGTTTTTACTGTCGACGAACGGAAACGGCTCGACGAAGCAACGATTGCTTACAATACCCGTTCCAAAGACCTTTCAGAGACGCTTGCGAAGAAAGAGCTGGAGCGTTTCATCATAGAGCTTTCGTGGAAGTCTTCCAGAATCGAGGGCAACACCTATACGCTGCTCGATACGGAGCGCCTTGTTCGCGATGGTATCGAGGCCCCGGGGCATGCTCCGGAGGAAGCGACGATGATATTGAACCACAAAAAGGCGTTTGAGTTCGTGCATCAAAACAGGGCATTGTTTGCGGGGCAGCCTTCGCGTGCTGCAATAGAGGAAATACACCGGTTGCTCGTGGAAAACCTAAATGTAGGTCGTGGCGTGCGCCGCGGTGCGGTCGGCATCGTAGGTACCCGCTATCGCCCTTTGGACAACCAATTTCAGATACATGAAGCGATGGACACGCTGCGTGCCGTGATCGGTGCATCGGCTGATGCATATACCGCAGCGCTCATAGCACTCCTCGGTATCAGTTACATCCAACCGTTCGAGGACGGCAACAAGCGCACATCTCGCCTTCTCGCGAATGCTGTTCTGTTTGCGCGCGGATGCGCCCCGCTCTCGTATCGAAGCGCCGACGAAGTTGCATACCGCGAAGCAATGCTCGTGTTCTACGAAACTCACTCATTTGTGCCATTCAAGGATATCTTTATCGAGCAATACCTCTTCGCCGCCGAGCAGTACGGTATACAGTGAAAAAGAGTCCTTGAGAAAAGCTTGTATCCACACGAAGAGGGTATCTTATTCATGAAGTAGCGGGTGCGTGGTACGCTCAAGGGGTAAGCTCAATCGCGAGTATGTACTATGCGCGGCATAGGTTTGTCACTCTCTCGCTTCTCCTGGCGCTTGTTCTCTTGTTGTGTACTCCGGTCATTGCGAAAGCGGCGATACACGGAACAATCGACGCAGATGTGTCCTTCTTTGCCCTCGGTAATCAGAACGCTTATCAGAATTTGGGCAACGGCAACTTTACGTCAGGTGCTGCCGTTACAGGTGTCGATATTCGAATATCGACGCCGCCGGACCATCTCATGTCAGTCGGAATAGAGCAATATGACATGAGGTCAAAGGCACGGACGCAAGTATTCGAAGCTGGAAACGTAGTCACCGTTGCGGGAGAAAACGTATATCACTTTGAATTTTCACCGTTTACGCCGGATCCTTCAAGTTGCTATGTATTGAGGTTTCGCCAATCGATATCTACTTCAACTACGTTCTTCGGAACATCAGAGGACACATATACGGCATCTCCTGCTGGCTGTTTCTCACCGTTCAATACCAATGACATAAATATCGGTCGACAAAGTTCCGAGCTAAATGGACACGGAATGAGAGATTATGCACTCGTCGTTCACGATGATGGAAATGTTTCTAAGCCACCACCGGCGCCGATAGAGCCAGCGGGCAAGACATACGGCACACTCGAATATGATTTTACAGTAGAAGCGCCAAGCGGCGCGAGCGCTTCACAGAATCTTGGTAATGGCAGTTTTGCAGAAGGGCATCTCGTCACGGGACTCGATGTGCGCCTGGGTACAGTTCCTGGTGCATATGTGCATGCATCAATCCGCGCTTACGACGGTGGAAACACAGCAGAGGCCTATGTTCCCGAGCCGATAAAGACACTTGAGGGTACCCACGTGTATCACTTTGATCTTCCGGATTTTATACCCGATCCAGACAAATGCTATTCTCTTACTTTCAGCCAGCAAGGCGGTAATGGGTGGCCAACGATATTTTATACGCATAGCGCTGATACATACATCGCGTCTTCGACGAATTGTGCGTCCCTGTTAAATTCGGATGATCGAGCAACTGGTCGACAGGATCATACACTCGACGTTCCCGGCTATATTGATCATACCTTCCGCATTCATACTGATGGAGCGACGTCGACGACTCCGACATCTACTCCTCCGTGTGTAGAGAACTGCATGTCGAACGTTCTTTTCTTGCCGGGCATAATGGGATCACGTCTGTTTGAAGGCGAGACGAAACGCTGGGAGGCGAGTAGCGAAGCCGATGTAGAAGCGCTCTACCTCAATGCCCAAGGCAAGAGTATCAATCCAAATATCACCGCGACAGAAGTAGTCGATGAGTTCGATTTTCTCGGTCCGGTGAATCCGGATATTTATAAATCATTCCTTGCTGATCTGGCAGCGGCAACTTCGTCGGGGAAGATCGCGGACTTCGTTGCGTATCCATACGATTGGCGCCTCTCGATTCCGGATATTCTCGCCGATGGCGAACTTGAGCAAACGCTCCGCGATCTTGCGGTGTCATCTAAAACGGGGAAGGTTGCCATCGTCGCGCATTCCAACGGCGGCTTGCTCACTAAGGCGCTTATCAACCAGCTTGGACCAGATGCTTCAAATCTCGTGGACCAGATAATTTTTGTTGGTGTACCGCAAACAGGTACACCGCAAGCAATCGGTGCGCTTCTGCATGGCGCTGATTCCGGTATCCCAACGCAATTCTCCGAAGCTCGCGCTCGCGATTTTGCTTACAACGCACCTTTTATGTACCAGCTGCTTCCGCACGTCGATTATTACCAAAACGATGGTGCGTCGATTGCCACTCCTGTTATTGCGTTTGAACCGGGCGCAAAGACCCAGCAGTTTATCAATACATACGGCACTTCAGCTGCTGACATGAGCGAGGTGCGGCATTTCATTTTGGGTCAGGATGGTCGTCCGACGCCGTCTTACGAAGACCTAGATACACCGGGGAAGGGAAATGCGACGCTGTACGATAATGCGACAAATTATCTTTCCGATATCGGCGCAGAATGGCAACCGCCGGTCGGTATTAAAATCCATCAAATCGCTGGCGTTGGCGAACTGACTGTGAGTGGCATTACCTATCAAACGATCAAAGAATGCGTGCGTAGTATTTTGTGGCATTGCGATGAGTATGAGGACAAGCTCTCTTATGGCCCGGAGAAAGATATAGATGGTGATGGTACAGTTGTTGTTCCAAGTGCGCTGGTGATATCAGAAAGCGATCAGCAGATAAGTAGATGGTGGGTCAATCTGAACGAATACAATAAAATATTCTTCGGCTTATTCCCGCAGCCCGTGTCTCGCACCAAGCATGCGGATATTTTGGAGATACCCGAACTTCGCACTTTTATTTTTGACAATCTCCTGATCTCGACAACCTCCACATCACTCCCGCAGTATATATCCGCGAACACACCAACTCTTAACGACCCGCACCGTCTTTCAGCGATGCTGCACTCTCCGCTCGCACTCTCCGCTCAAGATAAGGATGGTACGATCATCAGCGCAGATCACCCGGATAGTCTATACGCTTCGTATCGCCGCTACGGTGAGGTGCAAGTAATCGACACATATACAAATGACCCGATAACAATTCTCTTGGACGGAGAAGCAGCAGGGTCATTTACTTTGGATGTCACGGAGTATGACGGTGGTAGTCCCATCGCGACGACGACATTTGAAGCTATACCATCACAAGAGACAACAAAAGCCAGTATTGAATTGACCGATGGCACTATAGATAACGCGGGCGAGCTCGTAGTCGATTACGACGGAGACAACACTCCTGACTTTGAGCTCGAGCCGGAAAGCGGGGAGGTAATCACAACACCTCCTCCTACACTTGTGGACTATCTCACTTTGCTAAAGGAGAAAATCGCGGCGTCGAACCTTAAAGACAATGTAAAAAAGGTGATAATCAAGAAGATCGACGATCTCATCAAAAAGATTGAAAAGAAGAAACAGCGCTCAAAATTCCTCGATAACTCTCCGAAAGAGATTTCAAAGGGTATTTTGAAGAAAATTGAAAAAGGGCAAATGAGGGATGCTGACATTGAATATGTTGTACAATTATTAGCGAATATCGAGAAATACATATGAGCTTAAATTTCCTTACAAAAAAAATTATTTTTCTACTGCACCTGCTGTCCGTGCTTGCGCTTGTTTTTTTTGCATACGGAAATGGAGGAGAAACGTTTTGTGGGAATTCATGGGAGTGTAATGAGCTGATAACATCGATCGCATTCGTATTTTTGGCGGCAAGCATTCTGTTAATACCCTCACTGGCAACTTTTCCCCTTAAAGGACAAGCATTTGTTGACTGGAAAAGGTTCGCGGTGTTCGCAATTCCTGTAGTAATAGCGCTAACGATCTATCTCATCAACCTCGATGTCAGTGATGCGATGGGGGGATTGCTCGTGGGACAGTTGATCCTCATGGCTCTCGTTGGATTGTATGCGCTTTATTTCCTGATTTCCTTTTGCATCATTGGTTACGCATGGTGGAAAAGTCGATAAGGATTTAAAGGGAAGAAGGGGAGGAATGGGGTTAAGAGGAAAGAAGGGGAATAAAGGGGGAAGCGGTGAAATGGGAAGGATAGGATAAGAGAAAAGGGGATATAATGGGTTTATGCAACCTTCGCCTACGGCTTCTTTCTTTCGATTTACGGTCGGATTTTTGACCTTCATCTCGCTCTCCTTTGGCCTCACGTATGCCGTGCATACGTACACCATCACACAGGAGCGGCAGGAGCAGGCCGCGGCTATCCAGGCGGCGATGCTTGGTGAGTAGAACAATCACAATCTCCAATTTATCTCACGGTCGTGAGAATTTTTGGAGACGGTCTTTTTTGTTGACTCTTCCATAAATTTCAGTACTATCTTCCGCACAGGGCTAGAGACAGCGGGTACCGAAAGGTTTCAATCAGCTCCTGCTTCGCTCCGATGGAGCTTCGCAGGACGAGCTTGCCGAGGTCGAAATTCTCAACATGCCTTGTAGAAAACTAAGGAGCTTTTAGCGACTATAGTTTTCACAACCCTGTTAAATCTTTTCAAATCAACATATGCACTATGTGTATGTTCTGATCTCTGAAAAGGACAGTAACTTTTACACGGGTTCAACTGCAGATTTGAAAAGACGATTTGAAGAGCATTGCAGAGGTAGCGTAACTTCTACCAAAGATCGCCGTCCGCTGGTCCTTGCGTATTACGAAGCATGTATCGATAAGCGAGATGCTACTCATCGCGAGCGATATTTAAAGACGCATCATGGCAAAATGTTCCTGCGAAATCGCCTCAAATCGTATTTAACAGGGTCTAAGAGCTTCTAAGCTCATATTTATTCGCTAAGAATCTCTAAGATGGCAAGAACGAAAGAGCAGAAGAAAGAAATAGTCGCGAAGGTCGAAGAGATTTTGAAGGGTGCGACATCCGTATTCGTCCACTTCACCGGTATCACGGTGAACCAGGAGTCTACGATGCGCCGCGCATTGCGAGGCGAAGGTCTTGGCTACATGGTCGCCAAGAAGACGCTCATCCGCCGCGCGCTCAACAACCTTGGGCACACGGAGGAGCTCCCGCTTGAGGGCGAGGTCGCCGTTGCCTATACCGCAAGCTCCGACGATGAGACGGCTGCCGCTCGCCGCATCCACGGCTTCGGCAAAGAACTCGGCGAAGGCAAGCTCACCATTTTGGGCGGACTCTTCGGCGGCAAACTCGTCGATGCGAAATCGATGCAAGAGATTGCAACGATTCCGTCGATGGATACCCTCCGCGGTATGTTTGCGAATGTCATCAACTCGCCGCGCGCACGATTCGCTGTTGCGCTCAGCGAAGTCGCGAAGACAAAATCAGCGTAATTATTACTATTCTAGTGTTTTGCAAAAGACTAGAACAACATTACACATATGACATCTGATCAAATCATTGAAGCAGTAGAGAAGATGACGGTCATTGAACTCAATACCCTCATCAAGGCAATCGAAGAGAAGTGGGGTGTGTCTGCAACAGCAGTTGCGGCAGCAGGCCCGGCAGCAGCTGGTGGCGGTGCTGAAGAGAAGTCGGAATTCGACGTCGAACTCACGGCGATCGGCGAACAGAAGATCGCGGTCATCAAGGTCGTGAAGGAGGCACTCGGCCTCGGTCTTGCGGAAGCAAAGACCCTCGTCGAAGGCGCTCCGGCCATGCTCAAGACGGGCATGAAGAAAGAGGACGCCGAAGCTCTCAAGAAGAAAGTCGAGGAAGCGGGTGGCAAGGTTACGTTGAAGTAACCTTGAACCGGAGCCGCGACGGCGGCGAGGTCGGCCCGAGGAAATTTTTCAGCAGAAAAATTATCCGAGGGGGTAACGTTGAAATAAACGTTTCGCTCGTTCAGAAAACAACGGCCCTAGTGGCCGTTGTTTTCTTTTGGGAAGGTGAGTAGGATGGGGGAGATGGCAAACGTCTACCTAGGCCTCGGATCCAACAAAGGCGACCGATTGGAGAATATGCGGAGCGCACTCAAGCTTCTCGCGCCATTTTTGGAAATACACAAAGTCTCTCGTGTGTACGAGAGCGTACCGATGTACAAAGAAGATCAGGATCTCTTTTTGAACGCCGCGTTGCACGGACGCACCGAGCTCTCACCGCAAGATCTTCTCGTGCGCGTCAAAGAAGTGGAGAAAGCGCTCGGGCGACAGGAGGGCGAACGCAATGGTCCGCGCGAAATCGATATCGATATTTTGCTCTACGACGATCTCGTGCATCAGACAGACGATCTCACCATCCCGCATCCCAAGATGCACGAACGACTGTTCGTCATGGTACCGCTTGAGGAGATCGCATCGATCGTCTCGCATCCTGTACACGGGCGCCTCGTGATTGAAATGCGCGAAGATCTTGGCCCTTTGGGAGATACGCTATGGGAAATTCAGGAACGCCTCTAGCGGCATATACACGTCCGCAGATTGTCGGGATCGTGAATATCACGACCGATTCTTTTTCCGACGGCGGCAAATTTCTCGATGCAGAAAAAGCGATCGCGCATGCAGAACAGCTGCTTGCGGATGGTGCGGATATTCTCGATCTTGGCGCAGCCGCAAGCAATCCACATGCGGCGCGCGTGGAGCCAGAGGAGGAAATACGTCGACTCGAGCCCGTCGTCTCGCATCTCCAAAAAAAGGGCGCACTCATTTCTATAGATACGACGAAGATCGAAGTGCAGCGGTGGGCACTCGAGGGCGGAGTCGAATTCCTCAACGACATCCGTGGATTCCCCGGCGCCGCGCTCTATCCCGATCTCGCACAATCGAATGCGAAATTGGTAGTGATGCATTTCATCTCCGATCTCGACAAAGCCGTGCGCCAACCGAAAAGCCCGGAAGAAGTGTTCGACTCTATCAACACATTTTTTGAAAAAAGATTGCCGCTCCTCAAAGATGCGGGAATTTCAGATGGGCGCATCGTCATCGACCCGGGCATGGGCTTTTTTCTCGCGAGCAATCCTGAGCCGAGCTTGGCGGTCCTTGCGCGTTTCCCGGAATTTAAAGAGCGCTTCAAGCTTCCTATTATGATCGGTGTCTCGCGCAAATCGTTCCTCAAAAACCTTGGCGTGCGGGAAAGCGCCGACATACAGGTGCGCACGCTCGCGGCAGAGCTCGCTGCGGCGGAAAGAGGAGCCGACTACATCCGTACGCACGATGTGAAGGCGCTCGCTGAGGGCCTTCGCACCTGGGAGCAGATTGTGAAGCAGGGATAGTTTTCAACAGCTTTTTGGCGAGGGCTTGCGCACGGCGCGTACGTGCTAGAATCGCGATATGGCTACCACGAATGACTTTCTATCGATTCTTTTGGGGGATGGGGGACGCGCAAAGGTACTGCGCGTTTTTATTTTTAACGAATCTCGCATGTTCACCGCGGCCGAAGCGGCGAAACGTGCCGGCGTCTCCACGCGCGAGGCGGCGAGGCAGATAGAGGAGCTTGAAGAGTGGAAGGTGATCAAAAAACTGAAGGGCGCAGCACCTGCGATGCCCAAAGTAGCGAAGGCAGGGAAAGGCAAAAAGAAAAGCGCCAAAAAAGAAGTCGTCCACATGTGGACGCTCGATATGGAATTCCCGCACTTGCGCGCACTCTCCGCATTTGTCCATGAAGTCTCTCCCTTGCGTCACGAAAAAATCGTCACTGCCTTGAAGCGGGGTGGACGCATCGCGGCAGTCATTCTCTCCGGCTCATTTATGGGCGATCCATCGAGGCCGGCCGACCTTATCGTCGCGGCCGACATCTTCAACGAGCGTCGCCTCGACAAAGCGATTCGCGAGCTCGAGCCGATGTTCGGCCGCGAGATCCGCTACGCCGCATTTTCCACGCCGGAATTCCGCTATCGCCTCACGATACAAGATCGATTGCTTCGCGACACGCTCGACTATCCGCACATGGTTTTGTTGGATAAGACTCGATTGTTGTAACGAAACTGTTTAAAAAGTCCAGCTGCGGCGTTGCGGAGCCTCTGCATCGCTCTCATCGTATGTTCGATACGCTTCGAGCGCCGCTTTCTCCGCGCCTTGCATCTGGCGCTTTTTAAACAAGTTTCTACTATCCACAGCATCTTATACTTAGAAGGAGGTTCGGACTTTTTCCGAGATATCATTAAGTCATTCTTAATGGGTCGCATTATTTTTAAGTATTTTTAATCATTTTTTATGATTATTACGCAGTCGGCAGGTGCAGTGCAGGGCTCCTTTTGGAGTTTGTGGTACACGGTAGCAAGCGTGTTGCCGTACATCCTTGCCGCGGTTATCTGGTTTATTATCGGTTGGATCGTCGGTATTGCGCTCTACCACGTCATTGTCGAGGTGGTGAAGGCGCTCCGCATTAATGAAGCCCTCAAGGCGACGGGCATGAGTGAAGCTGCCAGCCAGGCAGGTTTCAACCTCGATGTGGGCAAGTTCCTCGGCACCTTGGTGCAGTGGTTCGTGATCCTCGTCTTCCTCGTTGCGGCGCTCGACATTCTCGGCCTCGCTGCAGTGACACTCTTCCTCCAGCAGATTCTCCTCATGTTCTTCCCGCGCGTTATCGTCGCCGCCTTGATCATCATCATCGGCGCGATCGCATCGGAAGTGATCCGTGGCGTGGTCGTGCATTCAGCACGCGCATTCAGTGCACATGGCGCCAATCTCGCCGGATCTGTCGCGAAGTGGTCTATCCTCGTCTTTGCTATCCTTGCGGCGCTTAGCCAGCTCGGCATCGGCACTGATCTCATCAATATGCTCTTCCAGGGCATCGTGATCGCGGTCGCACTCTCTGTTGGCCTCGCCTTCGGCCTCGGCGGCAAAGAAGCTGCGTCTCGTACGATCGATCGTGTACGCACAGAAATCTCGCACAGCCACCGCGAATAAGTGAGCTTGTAGCTGTTAGCTAAAGCTAACAGAAAAGCGGCCCCGCCGATGGCGGGGCCGCTTGTTATATACCAGGAAACCCCGCACGAATGCAGGCACGTTGTCGACGAACGGAGTGCGGGG
>QZIY01000026.1 GCA_003599175.1 Candidatus Parcubacteria bacterium | reverse complement strand
TCGAGAATGCTATCATCACCAAAGATTTTATTGAAAAGAAACGATTATTAGCGGAAAAATATCTTGCTACACGAATTGCATTACGGGTCAGAATTTAGGGATGCGCTTCCCTGAACATTATATCGACCCGCAGAGTGAAAATCTGCGACGTCAGATCAACGAAACCATCCGCAGGTTTCAAGAAAAGCCGCCTTGAAGTAGATCTATCTGCTTTCAAGCGCGGCTGTTTTTTTAATCAGCAAAAAACCGAACGACGACGATGCTCCAGCCGTCGTCAAAGACAATCGTGCGCACCGCCTCCTCGCTCGTCTCTCCCGCTACCTCCGTCACTCGTGGCTCTGCGCGGAAGCGTTCGCGCATGACGTGCTGGAGCGGGTCCGAATCGGCATCGGTGCGCGCGACAGAAAAACTTTCACCATCCTTCCCTATCTCGGAGACGATCGCGAGCGTTTCTCCACCGCCATTTTCCATCCGAAGCGGTTTCGCCCCCGACTCTTCGATCGAGACGAGCTCGCCGTCCTGTACGGCATGCCCGTCGGTAAACTCCACGACACCAAAGTGATTGAGCGTGAGCGGCACATCAGGCGAAAGCGGCATCTCTTCGATCCACTCCGCCGATGCATAGGACGATTCGTACGCCACGCGTTTTTTGTACGAATCGCCCGTCGTGTTGTTTTCAAAATCTATGACCCAATGATTCGTCGTCTCCTCTTTCACCGTGACCGTCACCGAATCTCCCGGCGCTACCTTAAACGGCACCATATGAGAATCATCGGGCAGAAGCTCGTACCACGCAGCATACACGACACTTCCGTCTTCGAGCGGCAGCGCCTCGGTCCCCGCCTGTATGAGATCATGTCGCCCCACGCCGCCGATGCCGACCCATGTCGCATCCGCACCATTGCCGTCTAGATTTTCTACATACGGCACAATCCATGTGCCGGATACTTCCGTATAGTCTCCGCCGCTTGCGACATATCCCGCCCAATTATATGAAGCGCTCGAGTCTTCTGCCGGCACCACTTCTGCACGCGCCGCCTCTTGTTCTTGTTGAATCGCGGGAGAAGCGACACCAGCGCGCGTCACATAATTCTCCACCGCAGGTGTGCCGATCGCGCCGGCCGAAAGCGAGAGCGCACCCATCACGATCGCAAACAATTTTGATACAAGCTCCATCGGGAGCATTCAACTAAAAAACCAATTAGGGGTATGTGAAGATCCCGCCCTTTCCACGAAAGAGCGGGATCATTTCTCGTTTCTCGTTTGCAAAAAATTTTACAGCGTGCCGCCGTCCATGCTTTGTTCGCTGTCAGGATTGCACATTTTGCAATATTTTTTGTGCGTCGCTACTTCGAAAACCGCGGATGCGCCGATAAGAAGGTAGATGAGCATCGAGATCATCGACGTGCCGAAAATAAGCTCGACGATGTTGTACCCGAACGCGGTCAGGAGCCAATTCAAGCCACCCACGACGAGAAGCGCGAAGGCACCCATGTGAAGATATTTCATGTACATCAAATTTGAAAAGCTGAATAACCATCGACCTGTACGGAGCAATTATCCCGCGCCTTACAAAATGCGCCAGATTGCTATCCACTCCCCTCGCTTGGCCGCGCTCCTGGAGCGGTATACTGGAAGCATTACCATAGTTGTTGTCTAATATGGTTCCTATCAATTACGTAGCAGTTCTTGTCGCGGCAGTTGCGGCGATGGTGTTAGGGTATGTGTGGTACGGCCCATTGTTTGGCAAACAGTGGATGGCATTTATGGGCATGACGCCGGAGACAATGGAGAAGATGAAAAATGATCCGGCCGGAAAAAATAAGATGTATTTTGGATATGGTGCGCAATTCGTCGGCGCATTGGTCATGGCCTACGTATTGGCGCACTCGCTCGTATTTGCATCTGCGTACATGAATGTCTCTGGCGCGATCGGCGGATTGCAAGCTGGATTTTGGAGCTGGCTGGGCTTCGTCGCACCGACGACGATGGGCATGGTCTTGTGGGAAGGCAAACCGTGGACGCTCTGGATGATCGTCGCGGGCTACTGGCTCGTGAATTTGCTTTTGATGGGTGTGATCATGGGGGCGTGGATGTGATGATACGCATAAAGTTTTGGACGCGGTCGCCTAAGCGGCCGCGTCCATTTTTGTGTGCTCGCGATCATGTGGTGTCATGCGCAATAACTGCGCAACCGTCATGGGCACACGCTCGCCCGTCTCACCGTTGAGGAATAGAAGCCACGTATAGGGCTTCACGACGCCGTGCGGCTTTGAAAGTTCTTTACGAAACATAGTCCTGCAAAAGCCACAAGAAATCGTCACCGGCAGGTCGAGTCCCGACCAGTCATCAATTTTCTTTGATGCGACGATGACCATGCCGAGTATCACACCGTCCGCCTTCCGCGCTTGCTTCACGATCCACTCTTCGGCGCAATGCCGTGGCCATCTGTGTGCATGGGGCTTGTAATTCGCCCCGACGCAGATGCAGTGGTGATGTTTGCACACTACATAACCCGCAGCGCCGACCTTGAATCCGCCGTGATGACGCCCTTTTGATCGAATGAGAGTCGCTCGATGCTGCAGTTCCAGCACGTGTGAATGTCTCGTTTGTTCCGCGATGGATACATATGCCTCTCGACGACGTGTTGTCCGACGCATCGGAACCTCCAAAGTGCGAAAATCCAAAAAAACCATACTTTGAACGGAACTGACTGTCAAGCGCTTCACCTCTGCTTCATAAGATTTCATGTACAGTACGAGCAGAAAAGTTCCGACATTATCCGTGCGCATGTCCGGGAGTATTCCCTTGGAAGACTCTCGGGCAAGCATCTGGATTGCCTTATCAGCTAAATTTATTAATTACTTACAGCCCACAAGAGCTGCTGTATGGAGCATGAACGTGAAGAACACACATCACCAACGTCGTCCGTCGCAATAGCGAATGCATTCGAAAAGAAAGTGATCGGACCAGCCGGGGAGGCGGGAGCGCAAAAACGCCTCGCCTCCCCGGCGCATAGGAGCGAATACACCATTCGCCCGTGGCACCGTGGAAAGAATGACTAGTGCGATGCGTCTTTCTCTATAAGTCGTCGCACTCGCCTTCACGGCCTTGCGGCGACCCCCAGCAGCTCAAAACATCCGCCCCCTGGGCGGATGTTTTGTACGTAGTGCTTCCCATTTCTCCCCTTTCACCCTTTTTTCCCTTTGCTAGAATACCGCCATGGCTCAAAAAGTACGTAAAGCGATTATTCCTGCAGCCGGATACGGCACCCGCTTTCTCCCAGCGACCAAGGCGATGCCCAAGGAGATGCTACCGATCGTGGATAAGCCGATCATCCAAATCGTCGTCGAAGAAGCCGTGCAGTCCGGCATCGAAGAGATCATTATCGTCACAGGCTGGAACAAACGCTCCATCGAAGATCATTTTGATTTCCCTTTTGCCTTGTCCCGCTATCTACGCGAAACGGGCAAAGAACGCCAGGCGGATGAGCTCATCCACATCGCCAATCTCGCAAATTTCGTCTACATCCGCCAGAAAGGTCCGTACGGCAACGGCACACCTGTCCTCAACGCGAAAAGTGTCATCGGCGACGAACCGTTCGCGATCCTCTGGGGCGATGAATTCATTCGCTCCGATCCGCCGCGTTTGAAGCAAATGATAGATGCATGGGAGGCCTACGAAGTGCCCAACATCTCGGCCGTACGCGTGCCAGAATCAACGGTAGAAAAATATGGTATCGCCGATGTGTACCCTGTCGAAAATAATATCTACAAAATCAATCGTCTCGTAGAAAAGCCAACCATCCAGGAAGCGCCCGGTAATCTCGCTGCACACGGTGCCTACATCATGACACCGCGCCTGTTTGAGATTCTCGAAAAGACTCCGCTTGGCAAAGGCGGCGAACTCTGGCTCGCGGATGCGATCTCGACGCTCGCAAAGGAGCAGGATGTGTACGCGGTCGAAATCAAAAACGGCAAATACTACGACACCGGCAATAAACTCGAATATTTGAAAACCGTCGTCGAATTCGGCCTCAAACACCCTGAAATCAATGGGAGTTTCAAGGAGTTCCTCAAGAACCTGGAATTGTAGGCATATCTTGCAGGCGCATGTTTTTCGGGTCTCTTGAGGCCGACGGGCCGAAAGTGAGGGAATTTTCAGCAGAAAATTCACGACCCGCTAAAAATATGCGCCTGCAAGATATGCCGCCACGCAATCGGTAAGGCAAGGAACGGCCCATCCGTCTCTATTCATGAAGCGGCATCATGCTATCTTCATGTTAAGTCCGCTCTAATGGTACGCAGTAGTTCTTGTGAATCATTAAAAGTTAAAGGATTGCACATGAATCCCGTTAGAAGCCGCGGACACGGCCCGGGATCCGAAGCGAACGTGACAAAATTGACATTATCAAGAATTAACCAAGCGGGAGGCGGATCAAAGTCCGCGTCCTGCTTCTAACGGGATGAAAATACTACTGGTAGAAGACGAGGAAAAGCTCGCGCAGGGTATCGCCAAAGGACTCCAGATGGAGGGCTACACCGTCGATATCATCGGCGACGGCAAAAAGGCGCTCACGCGAATTTCCCTCCATCGAAGCGATTACGATGTGATCATTCTCGATCTCATGCTTCCTGGCATGGATGGCTATGAGATCTGCAAACAAGTGCGTGAATGGAATATTACCGTCCCGATTCTGATCCTGACCGCACGCGCCGAAACAGACACCAAGGTACAACTTCTGCAAAGCGGGGCCGACGATTATCTCGTAAAACCCTTCTCATTCGCGGAGCTCGTCGCGCGCGTGCGCGCACTCATGCGTCGTCCGTCGGAGTCGCTTCCCGAGACGCTCAAGTTCTCGGATATCGAATTGCGGCCGAGCGAGCGCAAGGTGTATCGTGATGGACAGGAAATCAATCTGACCTTGAAAGAATTCGGATTACTGGAATACTTTATGCGGCATCCCAATCAGGTCGTAAACCGCGAAGACTTACTCAATCATCTCTGGGATTTCAACTATGTCGGATTTAGCAACGTCGTCGATGTCCATGTTAAAAACCTTCGAAGAAAATTGGATAGTGCAGGAGGCGCTGGGGCACTGGAAACGGTTCGCGGCATTGGCTACCGTTTGGCTGAATAGGTACCAATCCGATCCGTTCTTCCGTACCGAAATCAATGTCATTGCGCTCCAAATATCGTTTGGCCTCGTGATCCTCGGACTCGTGGGCATCTCTTTCACCCTGCTCTACCGCGATATCACGACCGCGATCGTCGAGGGTATCCGCGCAAGCACCGCGGGAAGCTCCCCCGAAATCCTCGCCAATGCGATCGTAGGCAAGCTGCAGCAAATCCGCTCGGCAAATATGTTCACGATCGCCGGCGCGGTGGTACTCACCACCGTGCTATTCGGCTGGATCGTCGCACGACTCACCCTGGCGCCAGCGAGAAACGCCTTGGCGTCGCAGAAGCAGTTCATCGGCAATATTGCGCACGAGATCCGCACACCGCTCTCGGTCATCAAAACAAATACAGAAGTCACGCTCCTCGATCAAAATCTCACGGCCGAATTGAAACAAACGCTTCATTCGAATATCGAGGAACTCGACCGTATCTCCGATATCATCAACAACCTCCTCTCGCTCTCGGCGCTCGTCCGACCCGACCGCATCGAATTCACGACGATCGATCTCACGAATGTGGTTACTGAGACAGTGGAGAAATATTCGCCGCTCGCGAAGAAAAACGAAATCGAGATCACGCTCCGCAAAAGCCCGGAGCAAAAAGTATGGGGATCGAAAACGGCGCTGCAGCAAATCATCGGCAATATCCTCAAAAACGCGCTTACCTACACGCCGCGCCAAGGCCACGTCACCGTCACGGTAGAGCCGACGACCGAAGGCATCGCGCTCATGGTCGAGGATTCGGGCATCGGGATTGCGCGCAAAGATCTTTTCCGTATTTTCGAGCCGTTCTACCGCTCCGATCAATCGCGTACCAGAAATACCGGTGGCTCGGGTCTTGGGCTCGCAATTGTCTCGGAATTGGTGAAATTGCATCAGGGCAAAATAGTGATACGAAGCGCGGTCGGACGCGGCACCACGGTCGCCGTCTACTTCCCTGCCGCGCGAAGGCACGCGGAGGTCGGCGGCAAGGAATTGCGCGAAGGTCAGAACGAAATCGCCGTCGATTTCAGCAGCAGACAGCGCTGACGCACGCTTTTTCTGCCTTTTGTTCCTTTTTCGCCCTTTGGTACACTTCTCTCATGCCCAAGCACTTTTTCTTCGATCTTGACAAAACATTGACCACGAGCCGCTCTCCACTCACAGTCCCGCACGAGGAGCTCTTCGATAAGCTCTGCGCCCAAAATGATGTCGTCGTCGTCTCCGGTGGCTCATCGCAGCAAATTCGAGAACAGATCACTCCCCGCTTCGACGGACGCTACTTCATCCTCGCGCAAAGCGGCAATGAGGCGTACGACAAAAGCGGTACAGCGCTCTGGAACGAACCACTGACCGAGCCCCAAGTGAAGGAGATTGTGGCGTTCATCGAAAAGCTCAAGGAGTACTTCAACGTCCCCGTCAAAAACGAGAACGATCTCTGGGAAAATCGCGGTGCACAGGTGAGCTATAGCGTGATCGGCTTTCACGAGGATATCGACAAAAAATACGCATTTGATCCGAGCGAAGAAAAGCGGCAAGCGGCGCTCAAGGCACTCGGCGACGATCGCATTGCGCTCGCAAATGCTGGCGTGGAGGTCACGCCAGCGGGCACGACGACATTCAATTTCCTGCCCAAAGGCAAACACAAGGGATTCAATATCTTGCGACTCATCAAGCAAGAGGCGTGGCGAACTGAGGAGTCCATCTATGTCGGGGACGCGCTCTTCCCGGGCGGCAACGACGAGAGCGTGATTGGTATCATCCCCACGTATGCGGTCACCAATCCCGACGACACCTTCAAGTACATCGAGAGCATCGTCTCAGCTGAAAAGGCCAATGTGGTACACTAATCCTTCTTATGGCAGCTGCTCTTAAAATCTCCGGTCTCACAAAGACCTACGCAAATGGCGTCCAGGCACTCAAGGGCGTTGATCTCGAAATCCCCGAGGGGGACTTTTTTGCACTCCTCGGCCCCAATGGTGCCGGCAAGACGACCATCATCGGTATCAGTTGCGGCTTGGTCAATAAAACGGGTGGCACCGTAGAAGTGTTCGGCCATGATATCTCGAAAGAACCGGAAATCGCGAAGACGTACATAGGCCTCGTAGGGCAAGAAATCAATTTCAATCCGTTTGAAAAATGCATCGATGTGGTGGTCAATCAGGGCGGCTACTATGGCATCCCGCGCGATGAAGCGATCGCCCGCGCCAAGGAACTCCTCAAGGACTTGGGACTTGGCGATAAAATCAACGAAACAGGCTGGTCGCTCTCCGGCGGCATGAAGCGTCGCCTTATGATTGCACGCGCCCTGATCCACAATCCGAAATTCTTGATCCTCGACGAGCCGACTGCGGGTGTCGATGTCGAACTCCGCCGCGGCATGTGGGACTATTTGAAGACGATCACCGCAAAGGGCGTCACCATTCTCCTCACCACACACTACCTCGAAGAAGCGGAGCAGCTTGCAAAGCGCGTCGCGATCATCAACAAGGGCGAAATCGTGGTCAACGACACGATTCAAAATATTCTTTCGATGCATACGGACGAGGGCGAGGCCAAGACCGGCTACCGCGGCAGCAAGCTCGAAGAAGTATTCCTCAACTTGATTAAGGAAAAGTAATTATGACACCCACACAAAAATGGACTGCCTTTTATACGATGATGCGCAAAGATGTCGTCCGCATTTTTCGTATTTGGGTACAGACCTTCCTCCCGTCCGTCGTCACCTCGGTCCTCTACTTCCTCATCTTCGGCACGGTACTCGGTTCTCAAATCGGCGAGATGCAAGGCGTGCCCTACATGAGCTTCGTCGTGCCAGGCCTCGTGATGCTCGCTATTGTGACCAACAGTTACGCCAACTCATCTTTCAGCTTTTTCCAGGCAAAATTCTTCAACCGCTCGATCGACGAACTTCTCATCTCCCCGATGCCGCCATGGCTTATCATCGCCGGCTTCATTGCCGGTGGCGTGCTTCGCGGCGTATTGGTAGGCATGCTCGTCCTCCTCATTGGTCTCTTTTTCACGGGACTCTCGGTCTCGGTATACCACTTCGGCGTCATTCTCCTCTTCGCGGTCCTCACCTCACTCGTCTTCTCGCTCGCCGGTCTTGTAAATGGCGTGTACGCCAAAACGATCGACTCGATCAACCTCATCCCGACCTTCGTCTTGCAACCCCTCGTCTATCTCGGCGGCATTTTCTACTCAGTCCATTCGCTTCCCGAGTGGGCGCAGTACGTCACCTATATCAATCCCCTTTTCTACCTCATCAATGGCTTCCGCTACGGCTTCCTCGGCATCGCCGACATCCCGCTCTGGATTTGTATCTCGGTCCTCCTCGCACTGATTGCGGTTCTTGTGGGTATCAATATGTATTTGATTCGTACAGGGCTTGGCTTGAAGCAATAGTTATTTTTTTGCAATTTGAGCGGCGAGGCCGATGTACTGTTCGGGGCTTAAATCCTTGAGTTTTTGCTTGATTTCGAGACTTACGTCGAGTCCATCGACAAAGGTTTGCAAATCTTCAAGCGTCACCTGCTTCCCTCGCGTAAGCTCTTTCAATTTTTCATAGGGCATCTCGGCACCGTTGGCGCGAAGGACCGTTTGGATCGCTTCAGCCAAGACTTCAGGGTGCGACCGCAGTGCTTCGAGCATTGCCTGTTCGTTTACCTGGATTTTTCCGAAACCCTTAGCGAGTGATTTGTATGCGATTACAGTATGCGCGAATGCGGTGCCGAATGCCCGTTCGACGGTTGAATCCGATAGATCGCGCTGGAGTCGCGAGATAGGAAGCTTGGTGGAAAAATGATTGAAGAGTGCATTGGCAATGCCGAGATTCCCTTCTGCATTTTCAAAATCAATCGGGTTGACCTTGTGCGGCATCGCGCTTGAACCCACCTCACCGTCTTTAGGCTTTTGGATAATCCAGCCGTCCGAAATGTATCGCCACATGTCCTGCGAAAGATCGACAAGAACGGTGTTGATGCGACGCATGGAGTCAAAATATTCAGCGTACGTATCATGCGGCTCGATCTGAGTAGTGACAGGATTAAGCCCAAGTCTCTTGTAGTGCTTTTTACCTTCGCCCTCTTGATTGAACCGTTCGACGAACTCATCCGCAAACGCTGGCCAGTCAATGTCTGGTTTTGCGATCGCATGAGCATTGTAATTCCCCGTTGCGCCACCAAACTTAACCAGAACTGAATTCGTCTTCGATATATCTACTTGTCGATGCAAGCGCGCCAAGAACACCGCCATTTCTTTGCCAAATGTTGTCGGTGAAGCGGGTTGTCCATGAGTACGCGCGAGCATCGGCGTTGCAGCATGTGCTTGCACCAAGTCTGTGAGATTTTTTTCGATATCCGCAAGCGGGCCGCCGAGGAGCGACCTCTCAAAAAAATCTCGCAAGAGGAGTCCGTATGCGACACTGTTGATGTCTTCCGATGTAAGGCCAAAGTGAATCCATTCCGACTCCTCTTCGAGCGATGTGCCCTTGATTCTCTGCTTCAAAAAATATTCGACTGCCTTTACGTCGTGATTCGTGGTTTTCTCAATCTCCTTCACTTCTTTTGCATCTTCAAGCGAAATATTTTGCAATCTCTGAAGCAATCCCTTTTCTTCACCCGTTAATCCCCTTATAACCCCTTTTTCCGAGAGGGCGATCAAATATTCGGTCTCAACTCGAATACGCGCACGAATAAGTGCAAATTCGCTGAAATAATCGGCAAGCTCCCCTGTTGCCGCATGGTATCGCCCATCGACAGAGCTAATTGCTGTCAGTGGATCAAACGGCATAGCTCTTTAAATTCTTCTCCAATCGCGCGAGAACGGGCTCTTCCCCAGGTACAAATTTCTCGCCCGTGATTTTTTCGTACATTTCGATGTAGCGGCGCGACATTTCTTCCACGAGCTTTGCAGGTGCCTCCGGAAGCACTGCATCCTTGTACGGATCGCAGTTGTCTTTGAACCACAGTCTGAGGAATTCTTTATCAAAATATTCCGGCTCCTCTCCCGCTGCCATGCGGGCATCGTATGAGTCGAGCTTCCACCAGCGCGATGAATCCGGCGTGTGAATTTCATCGATCAAAACGAGATTATTATTTTCGTCGAGTCCAAATTCGTATTTCGTATCGACGAGAATGAGTCCACGCTGCGCCGCTAGCTCCTGCCCGCGTTTAAAAAGCTCGATCGCAGTGACACGGATTTTGTCAAAGAGCTCAAGCGTGATGAACCCTTCGTCGATCATTTGCTTCGGCGTAATTGCGCGATCGTGCCCTTCTTCCTTGGTTGTCGGATCAAAGATCGGCTGCTCGAGCTTTGTATTCTTCTTCATGCCATCCGGCAGCGTCACACCGCCAAATTCACGCTGCCCCGCGCTATAACGGGTCCAGATCGAAGTATCGGTCACGCCCGTGTTGTATCCACGCATCACCGCCTCCACCGGCACGAGCTTACACTTCTTTCCCACCGTCACATTCGGATCGGGGGACGCAATCACATGATTCGGCACAATATCTTTCGTTTGTTCAAACCACCAGAGCGATGTCTGATTCAGGACCTGCCCCTTGTGCGGAATGTGCGCGATGATGCGGTCGAAGGATGAGTGACGATCGGTCGATACCAAAACCAATTGTTTTCCCTGGTCATAAATATCGCGCACCTTCCCTGCCTTCTTTACTCCCAAAAAATCAAAGTTTGTTTCCTTAAGTACATCCATAAAAATTAAAAGGTGAGCTGCCTACCTGGTGATTCTACACCCTTGCTTATAATTGCAATCCCCGATTCGGCAGTTATCTCACCGGCAATCTGCGCATCGATCCCTGCCGTCTGCCCCGCCGCTATCACCTTTTCTGGCTCTGGCGTAATGATGGCAAGCCCTTGTCCCATATTCCATGTGCGATACGCATCCGTATCCGATACCTGACCAAGCTTTTGGCAGTAGGCAACGATGTGTGCTGGCTCGAAGAGATTGTCGAGCCGCGCGCCGAGACCACTCGGGCGCAACACGCGACCTAGCTTTTCTGGCACACCACCGCCTGTAATGTGGGCGACACCATGAATCTCTACCGATCCATCTGTATCGAATCCACCGTGGAGTCCCACGACAAAACGCGAGTAAATTTTTGACGGCATGAGCGCGAGTTCGCCAAGCGTCGATCCTTCGTGCGATACCGTATGCCAATCCTGCCCGTGATGCTCTTCAAAAATCTTGCGTACCAAAGACCATCCGTTGCACCTAAAGCCAAGTTCGCGAAGGACGACGACCGAATCACCCACCTGGATCTCACTGCCCGTGAGCAATTTTTCTTTCCTGCCGACCCATACACACGCCGCGCCCCAGTGATACGGGAACTCGCCGTGACCCGAAAGCAAGCTTCCCATCTGTGCGATTTCGCCATTGATGATCGCAACGTTCGCATCGTTCGCTGCGGCAACATACCCAGCGGCCAACTGCTCGATAATCGGAAGATAGCGCTCATCGGAGCCGAGCGATTTGATATCAAGATTGGTACCGACGAGAATCGGCTCTCCTCCACGGATCAAGGCATCATCACACACCATTGCCATAAGATCGAAGGCGATTGTATCGTGCTTGCCCACGCGCTGTGCGATTTCCACCTTGGTGCCTGCGGTATCGAATCCGACGGACATAAAGCTCCCTTCGGGGAGCTTCGAAATATTGACCATCTTCAGCCCGGCAAAATCGTCGAATGGCGCGACGATCTCACCTATTTTTCCGCTGCGATTTCCAAACGTCTTTTTGGATGCCTCATACATCAGCCGACTCGCCTTCGCCTCGACATCGACATCGACACCTGCTTTTGCATATGCACCCTCCTTGCTCATACCAAGAGCTTGCCCTTATCTCGCAATTCAAGAAATACTTCCACTGTTTCCTTTTGACGTTGCGGAATCAGAAGCTCGACAAATTCCTCTGGCGCGACCCATTTGTATTCGTCATGTTCCCAGCTGATCGTGACGTCAAAACTCCGTGCACGCGCCACCATATAGATGGTCGTCCAAAATTCGCCGAGCGAATTCATACGGGCAATTGCATGAAAGGTATGCGGCGTGTCGATCTCAATACCCGCTTCTTCTCGCGTCTCACGCACCACGCACTCGGCCAAGTCTTCGCCATATTCAAGAATCCCGCCCGGCAAATCCCAGTGCAGCGGATTCGAGGGTGCTGTGTTGCCACGGAGGAGCGCAAGCATGCGACCCTCTCCGTCGAGCACGATTGCTTTCGCGGCGACAAAATATTTTTCGATTGGTTGTGCGTCAGCTTTATTTGATGAGCTCATGATCTTCGAGATATTTCTGAAAGCCCTTCTCCTGTAATTCCTGATCCTTTGCAACGATATCCTTAGCCATTTTTTCTTTGTATGCCACAACCTTGGCACGAATCGCCTCGTCGCCGGCGCCAATGATCTGCGCCGCGAGAATGCCCGCATTTTTCGCACCTCCAATGCCGACGGTTGCCACAGGAATCCCCGGTGGCATCTGGACGGTGGAATAGAGCGCGTCGGCGCCACCGAGGCCCATTTTCTGATTCGCTATCGGTACACCAATCACAGGGAGCGCGGTATGGGCGGCGACGACACCCCCAAGATGCGCCGCTCCGCCTGCGCCACAGATAAATACCTTATACCCTTCCTTTTCCGCCTTTTCGACATACGAAACGACCGCTTCAGGCGTGCGGTGCGCCGAAAGTGTGTGCACTTCGCTCCTGATGCCAAACTCTTTTTCCAAAACTTCGGCGGCGTCTTTCATGACCGAGAGATCAGAATCAGAACCCATCAAAATCCCTACGAGTGGTTTGTTCATCCCGTTAGAAACAGGACGCGGACGAATACACATCGACCGTTCGCTGTTTGACTAGAGTTTATAATCATATCGACTGCTACAGAACTACAACCCCGTCGTCCGCTGTTTCTAACGGGATTCATGCAAAGTAGTGTACCGCATTTCTAAATAATTGGAGTCCTGGTCCCTCTTCCGGCAGTGGCTCCCCTTTTCGGATGTAACTCTCTTTGAGATACGTCCAATGCGGCAGCTGGAAGAATGAGATGCCGCGCTCGGGATGCGGCATGAGCCCGAGGATGCGGCCCTTTTTGGCGGAAACTCCAGCAATGTTTTCGATAGAACCATTTGGGTTCCCGGGTAGATCTAAATGGGTCGATATATCGCCCTTGACGTATCGTAACGCTATGGCTTTATCTGATTGCAGTTGCTGCAAGGTTTCTTGCGGCGCGTAATATTTCCCTTCACCATGCGCGATCGGCAAACTTAATCGCTGAATTCCCGAGAACCACGGGCTTTCGCCCGCGATATCCAAATCGACCCAACGGCAGCTGTAGCGACCGCTATCATTGGCAAGAAGCGCACCGGGCAAAATCCCCGCCGCGGTCAAGATCTGGAACCCATTGCAAATACCTATAGTGAGCGTGTCGCGATCGAAGAATTTCTGCAGTTTTGCGCCGAGATGCCCGCGTAGGCGATTGCCGTACGCTTTGCCCGAGCCGATATCGTCGCCATACGAAAATCCGCCCGGCATCGCGATGATCTGTGCCGTATCGAGCATCTCAGGTTTTTCGATCGCATCATTGATATGCACGATCTGCCCGCGTGCGCCAGCCGTTTCAAAAGCATGTAAGGTTTCTTCCTCACAATTCAAACCGTACCCCGAAAATACGATAACGAATGGGCGAGCTTTGCGATTTGAGATTTGAGATTTGAACTGATTCATAGTTACCATTCTTTGAAAAACGAGCGGTACGCGGCGGTTACGTCTTCAAGCGCGAGCTGAATGTCTTCTCCCTTTGAACGCATAGAGAATGCGCGGCCATCCGACACCGTGCCGATTTTTGCGATCGCCACGCCTTTGCATATTTTTTCAAACGCTGCCGCCGCATCCGGTCGCACGGAGACCAGAATGCGACCCTGCGACTCGGAGCAAAGAACACTGTCCGCGAGCTTTGCGTTGCCCGGAACTTTCGATACATCGACAGCAACGCCGCGCTGCCCGGCAATCGAAGACTTGGCGAGCGCGACGGCGAGCCCGCCGCGCGAAAGCCCGATTGCAGATGCGAGCAAGCCTCCAGCAATCGCTTTCGTCACCGCATCGTACACTTTTGCATTCTTCTTTACATTCACCTGCGGCACGTTTTTTCCTGTCGCGCCCAGCATGGTGAGATACTCCGACGCACCGAGCTCGTCGTTGGTCTCTCCGAGGAGGTAGATAACATCGCCCGGCATCTTGAAATCGATCGTGATTGCCTTTGAAATATCTGGCACGACGCCGATCGCCGATACAAGGAGCGTGGGCAAGGCCGCGATATGCGTGCGCTCGCCTTTTTCGGTGAATCCCTTGAAGTCGTTGTGCATGCTGTCCTTACCGGAGATAAAGGGCGTGCCATAAGCGACCGCAACGTCGTAGCACGCCTTTGCAGCACGCTTCAGCTCGTAGAGCCGCTCAGGATTTTCGGAAGACGACCAGCAGAAATTGTCGAGAATCGCGAGATACTCGCGCGACGCTCCCGCGCATATCGCGTTGCGCACGGCAGTATCGATTGCTGCTGCAGCCATGGCGTAGGTGTCGATCTCGGAATACCACGGCGTGTAGCCGTGCGAAAGCACGACGCCGCGATCCGATTCCGGGAGCGGGCGCATTACGCCGAAGTCGGCGTTCACGCCGCCCTTTCCCTGGAGAGGCTTCGTGACCGATTGCGCCAAAACCTCGTGATCATACTGCCGCGAGATAAACGAAATAGAGCCTACAGATGGTCGAGCCAGCACATCAAGAAAGGCGCGCTTGAGAAATACTTCGCTCCGCGCTTTTTTGTCGTCCGATGCTGCATGCTTTTTTGGTTTCTTGCTTCGCTGCTTTTTGACAGGGCGGCCATCATGCAGAAAGTCGAGCGACATATTCATGACATCCTTTCCGTCATGACGCACGATCACGCGGCCTGATTTGGTAAATGTGCCGATAACCGTCGCCTCCACATCGTGGCGCGTGCAGATCTTCTTGAATGCACCCCATTTCGTCTTGGGCACCGCAAGCGTCATGCGCTCCTGCGACTCCGAGATCCATATCTGCCACGGCGAGAGACCCGGATACTTGAGCGGCACCGCATCAAGGTCGACGATGCATCCCCCTGATTCGCGTGACATCTCACCCACCGAACTCGAGAGACCTCCGGCACCGTTGTCAGTTATCGAATTATAAAGACCCTTGTCACGCGCTTCACGAATAATGGCATCGGAGAATTTCTTTTGTGTGATCGGATCGCCTATTTGCACGGCTGTCGCAGGCGAATTTGCGCTGAGCGATTCCGAAGAAAAAGTTGCTCCATGCACGCCATCGAGTCCGACTCTGCCGCCAATCATCACAATGTAGTCGCCCGGCTTCGCTTGCTTTTCAAAAGATTTTCTACGATTGATCGTACGTGGAATGAGTCCGACCGTGCCACCAAACACCAAAGGCTTTCCGCGAAAGCTCGGGTCGATCGCGACAAATCCAAGTGGCGTTGGAATCCCGCTTTGGTTGCCACCAGCATTGATGCCTTTGACGACACCCTCCAAAATACGACGCGCCGAAAGCAGCGGCTGTTGTTTCTCCACATCGCGAAACAATTGACGTGCATCCTGTGGATCAGCCACACAAAAACCATACACGTTGGCTATCGGTTTTGCTCCAAGGCCGAATCCGATGCTGTCGCGATTGACTCCTCCGATCGCCGTCACTGATCCACCGAAAGGATCGAGGCCCGAAGGCGAGTTGTGAGTTTCCACTTTGTGCGTGATCAAATAATCTTTATCAAAAGCAATCGCGCCGGAATTGTCCTTGAATACCGACACACAAAAATCCCTTTTATCTCCCTTTTTCCCTTTTCTCCCCTTTCGTATTTTTTGTGTCGCACCCTTGATGTATTTTCGATAAATGCCCTCGCGTATTTCATCGAGCGGGTCGCCGAAAATCGTGTGCTTGCAGTGCTCCGACCACGTCTGCGCAAGCGCTTCGAGCTCAATGTCAGTCGGCTGACGTTTCTCCTTTTTGAAATAGTTCCGGATCGCTTTTAATTCTTCGATCGAAAGCGCGAGAGGACCGCGTCGCCCCGACTCATCAGCAATTCCCTGCTTGCCAATCTTCTCGAGCTCGTCGTCACTGACATCAAGATCTACGGTGATCGGCTCCTTCGATTGTCCGAGCGCGACTTTGGGAACAACGATGTCAAACTGTTCGCCTGCTTTGTACACAACAGCTCGCTCGATCAAAGGGTTGTGGAGTTCAGCCGCAAACGCTTCGGCATCCTCGCGTGAAATATCGCCGATGAGGAAAACAAACAGCGAGGTGTAGACTGCCTCGCCCTCGACAAATGCGCGGCTCGTCGCATCTTCAATCGTCTGTTTTGCCGTGTGGCCCACATTGTCGGTGACGCCCGGCAGGAATCCGATTTCAATCGCATACGAATACTCTTCCGACGTCGGAACCGTTTCGATAGAACTTGTTTCAATCACTGGATTTGTGAGTCGCTCTGCCGCGCGAAGTACCTGATCACGCGAAAGCACCGCGTCGATCGTATACGTCGATGCGGTCTTTACATCGGTGAGCTTCGTGCCCGGAAAAAGATTCTGGAGGTTTCGGAGGATTCCCGCCGCCCGCGCATCCGCGACTGTGGGCACAACGGTAATCCGACTTTTCATACCTTAATGTACTGGTCAGACGCGGTGAAATCAAGTAGGCTGCAATCGATGAAAAAATCCAAGAAAGAAGCCCTTTTGCTGCCAAAACTCCTACAGAAAATTGCGCCCAAGATTGGCGCGCGCGTCTTAGTGGAACCGCATTGGGGAATCGTCGGGCAGATCACATTTAAAGGTGGCCGCAAAAGCTATTTCCGCTACAACACACTCGATCTCAATCCCGTCGGCGCTTCCGACGTTGCCAAGGACAAAGGCTTTGCAACATATTTCATGCGCAAAATGGGATACCCCACCGTTCCCGGTCGCACGTTTTTCTCCGATCGATGGGCAAAAGCGATACGCTCTACAGAAGACACCAACGCTGCCCTCCGCTACGCGCGGCATCGCGGCTTCCCGCTCATGGTCAAACCCAACAGCGGCAGCCAAGGTACACATGTATCGATGGTTCATAACGTGACAGAATTGCGCGCTACACTGAAAGAAATTTTCCTCGATGATCGCGTCGCACTCGTGCAGACGTACGTGCGCGGCAAGGATTATCGCATCGTTGTCTTGGACGACCAAGTCATTTCCGCATACGAGCGTATTCCCCTCAATATTGTGGGCGACGGTCGTGCGACGATAGCCCAGCTCTTGAAACGAAAACAAAGAACATTTACGGAAAGCAGCCGCGATACACGCATCAAACTGGATGATCCGCGTATCACCCTGAAGCTCAAACAGCACAAGCTGAAACTCAACAGTGTGCCACAAAAAGGCGAACAGATTTTCCTTCTCGACAATGCCAATCTCTCTTCCGGTGGCGATGCGGTGGATGTAACCGACGGCATCCACTCCGATTTCAAAAAACTCGCAATACAGCTGACCAAAGATATGGGTCTCCGACTATGCGGTGTCGACATCATGGTCTCGGGCAGCATTACAGAACGAGCCAAGAAGTATTGGATTCTGGAAGTAAACGCCGCTCCAGGGCTCGATCATTATGTAAAGACAGGCAAAGCGCAGCAGAAAATTGTGGAGGATATGTACCTCGAAATCCTAAAGGCCATGTCCAAAAACTAACCCACATTTCATTTCTGCTATAGCAGAAATGAAATGTATGGCCTGAACTAGGCTCGTTCAAGATCGATCCACGTATATTTCAATCCTTTCCACTCGTGCGATTCTTCAAACACTTTTTTCGTGAATTGATCGGCATACTCGGGAAAAAACGCGTCCGCCTCCGGCGCTTCGGCATCGACAAGCGTGAGGTAGAGCTTATCGATTAGCGGGAGCGCCTGTTTGTACAACTCCGCGCCGCCGCCGATGTGGATTTCGTCAGCTCCTGGCTGCCCCTTTGCAATCTCTATCGCCTCCTCGAGCGAATGCGCAACGACCGCTCCCTCGTACACGTAACTTTGATCCCGCGTGACGACGATGTTGATGCGATCGGGCAGCAGCCCACCCACGTACCCCACGATCGATTCAAATGTCTTACGGCCCATGATGATGGGATGGCCCTTGGTGAGCGCCTTAAATCGCTTCAAATCATCGGGAATATGCCAGAGCAACTTATTCCCATTCCCCAATTCCCTATTCCTCCCGATCGCCACGACAGCGGCAATCTTTCCCATTCCCCCCATTTCTCCCTTTTCCCCCGTTTTTCCTGTTAATCCCATTTTTTTATACTATCAGAGCGCTGGATAATCTTTTTTAAGCTTCTTGATATCTCCATTGAAAACGAGTTTCATTTCTTTCGACTTCTCCTTTGCACCTTTTTCCACCACATCCTTGAGATGCCAGCGGCTCTTGCGCGGCTGTGTATCGTGTTTGAGTTCTTCAAATACAACCTGGCAGAATCTTTCTCCCGGATGGAGCTGGATCACTTGCGAGCGCGTATTATTACGAATCGGAAGCGTAAGTGGGCCTTCGTAGCCGCTGTCGATAATGCCGGTGAGATCGACTGAGAGACCCTTGCGATTGACCGACGAGCGTGGATACAAAATCGCCATCAAATCAGTCGGCACTTTGATATTTTCAAACGTCGAGACGAGTACATATTCTTCGGGCAAGAGGTCGAAGGACTGTCCTTGCTCCAATTCGATGACATCAAAATATTCCGGTCCGTGATCGCGCAAGGGATCGAGCGCAAGTGCTTCGCGGCCGCGATCCGTCATGCGCCAGGCCTTGGGTATCAAAAAAGTAAACCCGAGTCGCAAATCCACGGCATGCGTCTGCAATTGGAAACTATCGAGCGAGGGCGAAAATCCCAAACTCCCCTCCTTAACCCGCGCCAGAATGTCTTCTTTGGTCAGTACGGCCATGAGCCAATACTATACCAAAAAAGAAAAGCCGCCCCTCCAACGGCTTTTCGTTAGAGTTGCGGCTAGCTATGTCTACGCATCCGGAATCACGTCAACTCCGTACTCATCGAGATAAGCAATCAAGTGATCCCGACAAGCAGCAGTCCGGTGACCCAGGTGACGGCGAGCGTGCGCGGCAGCTTTTCCATAGAGACGGGTACCCTTGGCAACTTGGACTCCCCGGTCTACTACTTCAGTCACGACCACATTCTCTCGCTGGCCCTGCTTTTCGCATTTGAAGCAGGTGCCAAAACCAGAATTCTGATGGTGGAAGTAAACGGTGAGCTCATGGTCGCCCATGTTAAAATTCACCTTTTCAGTCGTCAGCGCCATTTAAGGACTCCCCTAGGTTTAACGCTCGCAAGAACATCAACTTGCTGTTTGCATTATATCAATTTATAAAACGATTGTCAATCCCCCAATCGCCGCCATCGGCTGATACTGCTCGCTGATATTCGCCGCGATTTGTTCGGCGAGTTTGATGTCCTTTTTCTCTGCCTTATCGAAAGTGTTTTTGGGAAGCTTCACGCGAATTGGCTTGTGCGTATTTTTCCGCTTTATCATTTCCTTCACCGCATCGTACTGATTGTCATATACGTGCGCATTTGAGATCGAGTGCGAGTAGATACCCGGCTTCACGCCGAGCTTTTGCGCGAGCATACACTGCAGGAGCGCAAAGCCAGCGACGTCGGCCGGGAAGCCCAAGACCATGTCGTTGGAGCGAACCATGTTGTGCAAGTGGAGACGACCGCCGATGATGTTGACGGTAAAGGTGTAGGGGCACGGCACGTTGGCGCGCTTGGCGCCGCCGAGGCCATCGGATGCTGGGTCCCATGTCACGATCACCGCGTGGCGCGATGTTGGATCTTTTTTGAGGAGCTGGACGAGCTTGCCGAGCTGATCACGGCCAAAATGTTTGCGCCAGCGATAGCCGTAGGCCACCGTGACAGTGTCGGCAGGGTTGGTAAATGCATCCCAGATTTTGGTGAACTGCCGCAAAAAGTCGGCAGGCTTCCTAGCGCCGGAGACAAACCAAATCTGCTCGGCGACAAACATCTTGACCGGTATCTTGCGAAGCGTGAGGAGCGGAAACCCATCCTTTTCAATATCGATACTGAAGTGCATTCCTGGTACCGCACACACCTCGTGCTTCGTCCGCGCATTCACCTCGCGCACGCCCTCTTTCATAATCCGCTTGAGCATGTCTTGGTACAGCGTGTCGAATTTGGTCATAAGAGGGATTATACCCGTGTTAGAAAGTTCGCAAGGTATACTATTTCTACGCTATAGCGCACATATAGTATACGCGTGGGATGAGGCGAATTTGGTAAAAGTGAGGTGGTATATTTGCATGATATGAAAATTCCTTACCCCTACCTTCCTGAAGGTCACGAGATCAAATACGTACCGGCCGACAATCCTTTCATGCTTGAGGCAAAAAACTATTCGCGTGAGCATTCACTCGATTCGACGGTGCCGACGGGTTCTGTCGTCGTAAAAAACGGCGAGATCATCGGCCGCGGTGCCAACGGCAGCGACTATCACAAAACGCACGAGTGCGAGCGAGTAAAGCGCGGTATCCCTACGGGCCAGGGCTACGAACTCTGCGAAGGATGTCACCCCAAGAATCACAGCGAGCCGCGCGCGATCGCCGACGCCAAGAAAAAAGGCCACGACACCAAGGGCGCCGATCTCTACCTCTGGGGTCACTGGTGGGCATGCGAGCCGTGCTGGAATGCGATTATCGAAGGCGGTATCGCCAATGTCTATCTCATGGAAAAAAGTCAGGAGCTCTATAACAAAGAACACCCGGACAACGTCATCGGCCGACAATTCGCCTAACCCGGGAGGTCCGACCTCCTGGTTACAAAAAGAAAAGCCGCCCCTCCGTGGAACGGAGAGGCTTTTGGCTCTCTTCGTTCCGCCAGAGAGGCGGGTTCACGAGTCGGCGTAGAACTTCCAACGACCGACGCCGAGACCGGTATCGACACGCCATCCCTCAGCCTGATAGCGGCGCATGACCTCGTTGATGATTCGCAGCTCGTGGAGATGCCGCGAACTACTCACATCAACCGCTATCCCGTCGCTGCCGGCATTGAAATTGTGCCTCAGTTGAGGGTCGATCATCGCTTCGAGTGCATTCGCGTTTGCTATCTCGTAGTCGTTGAGTGCTACATCCTTCGGTGAAAGTGCCATTTCAAACACTCCGTCTGATAGGGTTGTTTGCCTTTCGGATTATCACATAATATAAAAGTATAGTCAAATCAATCGCACGTGGCGGTATTTGTCGTAGTACAATCGCCTCATGGCTAAGGGCATGTTTATCGACGTGGAAGGAGCTGATGGCTCGGGCAAGACGGAGCAGACGAAACGGCTTTTTGAACGACTACAAAAGGAGGGGTATGCGGCTTCGTATTTTGATTTCCCACAGTACGAAAGCTCGCGTATCGGTAAAGTGATTGGTGAGCTTCTTGCAGGCAAGCATGGAGACTTCCTGAGCGTCACGCCATATCTTTCTTCACTCCCCTACGCAATCGACCGCGCCACGGCGCGACCAGAAATCGAATCCGCTCTCAATGCCGGCAATATCATCGTCTCCAACCGCTTCACTCCAAGCCATGCGCACCAATGTGCAAAATTGCCGCCGGATGAGCAGCTCGCTTTTTTTGCGTTCATCGAAGGTATTGAGCACGAAGATCTTAAGATCCCACGCCCTGACCTCGTCTTCTACCTCTCCGTCCCTACGGATGTGTCGAGCGGCCTAATCCTCAAAAAAGAAAAGCGCGGCTACCTTGGCGACGAGGCGCGCGACTTGGCCGAGCGCAATATCGCTCACCAAGACCGCACGCGCGCCGCGTATCTGCGCCTCGCCAAGGAGAAGGGCTGGCATGTGATCGAATGCGCGCCACAAGGTACGATGCGGACGCGCGATGAGATCCACGAAGATATTTGGAGAATCGTAAAAACAAAAATATGAACTTCGATGAATATCAAAAATTGGCGAGCAGAACAGCAACTTTTAGCGGCAAGCAGGCTGAAATTCCACTTGTCTACGTAGCACTCGGCCTTGCGGGAGAATCAGGCGAGCTTATCGAAAAGATCAAGAAAGTTATGCGCAATGACAATGGCGAAATTTCCGAAGAAAAGCGCGAGGAGATCAAACGCGAAATCGGCGATGTACTCTGGTACCTTTCTCAAATCTCGCGCCTTTGCGATATCCCCTTCGACGATGCGGCCGTCACCAACATCGAAAAGTTGGCAGATCGCGCCAAACGTGGCGTGATTAAGTCTGAGGGTGACACCAGATAACAGGTGGTATCATGGCCTTTTAGAAGCGTGCGTAATTTTTATATTTGGGTATGGCAGAACTCTATCCGTATATCAAAAAGCAGGACAAAGCAGTTTATAAGGCGCTCCAAGGCGAAGAGACCCGGCAGCGCGAAGGGATCGAGCTCATCCCTTCGGAAAACTATGTATCGAAAGCGGTGCGCGAAGCCAACGCTTCGAATCTCACCAACAAATACTCCGAAGGCTATCCGGGCAGACGCTACTACGGCGGCCAGGAATATACCGACATCGTCGAAAACATCGCGCGCGATCGCGCGAAGAAGCTTTTCAACTGCAAATTTGCAAATGTGCAGCCGCACGCCGGCGCACCCGCCAATGTCGCGATGTACTTCGCACTCCTCGAGCCAGGCGACACCATCCTCGGCATGGATCTCTCGCACGGCGGCCACCTCACGCATGGCCACCCCGTCACCTACCTCACCAAAATCTTCAAATTCGTCCGCTACAAGATGAAAAACCCGGATACAGGCGAGATCGACTACGACGAGATGCTCCAGGTCGCAAAGCGCGAGAAGCCCAAGATGATTCTCGCGGGATATTCTGCCTATCCGCGCGAACTCGAATATGAAAAATTCGTAAAAATCGCAAAAGAAGTCGGTGCAATCACCGTTATGGACGCAGCGCACATCGCGGGTCTCATCGCCGGCAAGGCATGCAAAAATCCGTTCGACTACGGCTTCGACATCATCACGACGACGACGCACAAAACACTCCGTGGCCCACGCGGCGGTATGATCCTCACGAAGGAAAATGAGGAGTACGCTAAGAAAATCGACAAATCGGTCTTCCCCGGCTTCCAAGGCGGCCCGATTATGAACACGATCGCGGCGAAGGCAGTCGCCTTTGGCGAAGATTTGAGCCCCAAGTTCCGCACATACGCGAAGCAAATTCTTAAAAATGCCAAGGCAATGGAGGAGGTGTATCACAAGAGCGGCATCCGCATGATCACGGGCGGCACGAGTAATCACCTCATCCTCGCCGATGTGTACGGCTCTCTCGGCATCACCGGCCAAGAGGCCGAGACAGTACTCGACGAAGTCGGCATCACGCTCAACAAGAATTCGATCGCCGACGATACTCGAAAGCCAATGGACCCATCGGGCATCCGTTTCGGCACGCCCGCAGTCACCACGCGCGGATTTAAGGAGAAGGAATGCAAACGCGTTGCGGAGCTCATGGTGGATGCAATGAAAAACAAGAGTGACAGTAAGAAGAAAAAAGCCATTCACAACGAAATCAAGTCTCTCTGCAAGAAATTCCCGATCCCCGAAAAGTTTGTTTGACAGTTCGATAGTAGTTGCTAGTCTAGACTTGGTTTTCACCCATAGGGAGGTCACCATGAACCGTCTCGGTTCAACCCTAGCGGAGAGGAGGTGATCCAGTCTAAGGGTGTCGGCCGTTGCTTCTACAGCACGGCCGACTTCTCTTTTAAGGTAAGGTATACTTGTCCGACATGCTCCACTTCGATCTCCCGCTCCTCGTCCAGGCACTTGGCTACCCCGGCATCACCATCGCCATATTCCTCGAAAGCGGCGTCCCCTTTGGCTTTTTCCTCCCCGGCGCATCGATGCTTTTTACCGCAGGGCTTCTCGCGAGCCAGGGCTTTTTCAATCCCTTTATCCTGATTCCGCTCATCACCATCGCCGCCATTCTCGGCGACAATGCGGGCTATTGGATCGGCCGGAAATTCGGCGTAAAGCTCTTTCTCCGCCCAGATTCACGATTTTTCAAACACAGCCACCTGGAGCGTGCCAAACGCTTCTATGACGCATACGGCACGCGTGCCATCCTCCTTGGTCGCTTCGTGCCTATCGTACGTACCTTTGCGCCGATCGTCGCCGGTATCGTCGGGATGAATTACCGCACATTTGCCATGTACAACGTGATCGGTGCGCTTGCGTGGGGCGCGGGCGTGACCTCTCTTGGCTACTTCCTCGGCACCAAAGTACCGATCATCGGTGAATACCTCACGCCCATAATTCTCACGATCATCTTCGTGAGCTGCATCCCGCTCGCGTGGGATCTCATCAAAAAACGTGGAGAAATCTAGATATGTCATCGTCGGAAATGCGGCCGCACAAACAAGGATGACATCTACTGCAATTGCTTCAGACGGGCCATACCGCCCCATAAGCCGCCTAGGTCGCCAAGCTCGGAATGCACTATCTCAACTGATTCCCCTACACCACTTGTTACCTGTTTTATATGAGCTACAACTCTATCGACAGGAATACCGATTTCGTTGAACATCGATCCGCCGAGGACGATTCTATCGGGCGACCAGTGCACGATGGAATTGTGGAGACCGAAGGCAAGCGTGCGAGCCAATTCTTCCCACACCTCGTGCTCTTTGCCTAAATCTTTCGGCGAATGCACATTGAAGCGTTCGCGTATCGCGCGACCCGATATCATCTGCTCGAGCGTGCGAGGCGTCTCTTCTATGGAAAGGTATTGATGTCCTGTTGAGAATCCGAATGCCGAAATGTCGACGGCGCCGCGAACGATACGGGCACCATTAACGCCTGTCGAGACCGTCACATAGACAAGTATCTCAGCTCCTCTTCCCGCCCCGAAGTGGGCTTCGCCAAGCCCCACGATTGCCGTATCGTTGTCGGCGTATACTTTTGTCGATAGCTTTTCCTCGAGATCATCAGCTATTGATTTCCCTTTCCAATCGGGAATATTCAATGCCCCGCCGATAATGCTTCTTTTATCGCGCGAAAGCGTTGCGGGCACGCCGACAGACATTGCGGTGATCTGCCCGCTGCCGGCAAGCTTTTTCGCACTTTCGACGATCGTAGTGATACCCGCCTGATATTTTGCTTGTGTCGAGAAGATGTGCGGCTTATCGAAACTTTCAAGATCGCGACTCGCCGCAACACGCGTCTTTGTCCCACCGATATCTACCAGAATGTACATGATTAGTTCTCTGTTACGGGAATGCCGCCGAAATCTGTCGTGCGGACCTCTTTGTAAAGCGGGTTTTTGGCGAGCGCAGGTGCACCGTCTTTTTCCACCACATAGTATGCAAATCCTTTCATTTTTTTGACCGATTCATAATCCGCATGCCCCGGCATCGAGGCGCTATCCTGCACCCCTTCTACCGGAGAATCATCTACCATCACAAGCCACTCCTGCCCTATGTTGATCATGAGGTGACCATAGCCGGGCGGCATGTAGACCGATTCCCCCGCTTTCACTTTGATCGCTTTAAATTCTTCGACCACCTCGGGAACATTGGGGTCGACCAGCTTTTGCTGCAGCACGACGCCCTCGCCATGCGTAAACCAGTACGTCTCATCTAAATCGCCGATGTGATAGTGGCCGTAGGTCTTGATGTACTCACCGCCTACGGTGCCTGTCTCCAAGATCGTAATATTGCGCTTCTTGGAGCCGCCGCGGACCATGTAATAGTGGATCACGGGTCCTGCCGCCTCCGGATACATGAGGACCTCCTGCATCTTTTCGTGGGACCGCGAAGCGTATGGAACGAATACCATGCCGGGATTGTATCATGCGGGTTTTATAGAAAGCGCAAAATGAGTACAGATGCGAGACGCGGGGAAAGCGGGCTTGGAAGCGTATCGGGATACGACGACGAGCACGCTGGGAGCCCCGCAACGATGCAGATGTGCTTATCTTGCGCTTTCTACGGGACGGGATTGCAATTCTTGCATAGTCCCAACTCATCTAATCTGTCCAGGTACTTGAGAACAGCCGACACATACCCCGCATGGCTCCAGGTAAGCGGCGTTGCAGAGAGTGCTTCGCCCTCTCGGGCGCCCAGTTGCTCGGGCAAAACGCCGGAGGCAAGCGCATGCTTTGCGACCCAGCTAAAAATATCGCGCACCTTATCGAAATCCTTCTCATCTTTCGCAGACGCGATGAGGTATTCCGCATGCCAAAGCGTCGTCACGATCCAAGGATTGCCGGGAAAATCTTTGCCACCACGATAGTATTCATCGGCCTCGTAGCGCGCGATACCACCTGTCTGAATACCGCTTGAGAGCACCTCGACCGAATTTTTGAATGCCGTCGCGAGCTTCGGATCATCAGGCGGCAAAACTCCAAACGCGAAAATGCCATACGCGCTCGACATATCGACCGTATGATCAATCAGCGTTTCCGCCTCGGTGCGGCTCAACATTTTGTAAAACACACCACGCTTTTCATCCCACAAGTGCTCAAGAATGCCCTTTTTGATTTCGGAAGCTGCCTGTTTGTACTTGCGCTCTTCTTCCGTCTTTCCCAAAACATCCGCCATCTCCGATGCCGCAAGGAGCGCGCGATAGACCGCAGCGGCCGTGTAGGTAGAGACACCGCGTTTTTCTTCCCACAAATCGTACGAAGCTTCCGGCAATCCCGTTTTCGAATCACGATATTTCATCATAAAGGCGGCTGGTCGCTCGATGAGCGAATTGAACATCGACTCAAGGAATTCGAGATCTTTGCTGTGACGATAGTGCTCTGCAAGCGCAATCATCACGAGTGCCGTCTCGTCTTCCTGGATCGGGAGCTGCAACTGGCCGTTTTTGATCCATGGATGCCATGAGGAACCCAAGCTTCCGTCGGGCAAATATTTATGCAAAAGATACCCTTCTTTGCTGATCGCGCTGCAACAGAATTCAAAAAAACGCTTCGCGACGTTCGTGTCTCCCGCAGCATCCAACGTCATCGCCGTGTACGCCGCATCGCGCGGCCACACGTAGCAATACGTATCGAGACCATAATTCAGCATGTCGGAATCAAGCGACGCGAGGACGCCCCCATGGCTGTCGACATGGGCACGCACATAGAGGAGACTTCGTTTGAAAAGCGCGATGTGCTCTGGCGTAAGGTTGTGGAAATTCCAATCGTACGAGCTGATCCACGCACGCCAGAAATCGCTCGTAGAGCGTACAAGATGTTCGGGCGTCTTTTCGATCACGTATTTGTGCAATTCCTGCGCTTCGGAAATCGAGGTTGCCGCAATTATGTAGTAATACGAGGTGCGCAATTCTTTGTGCTGATACGTGCCATAGAGCCCGAGCGCACTATCTGCAGGACCATGCTCGATCGGATTTTTTGAGAGGACGCCGTCTTCCGCATCACGATGCGACCCTTCATGCCCCGCAAAATTTGCTATGCCGGTTACGTAGTCTTGAAATTTTTCGCCCCCGATCGAAGCGTCGATCAGAAAGACGCGACGGCCCTTGTAGTGTATGAGTGCATGCTCAATCGGATCGAAGTATGCCGTGTCGCCACCGTGCGCTTTGTAGATTTCAAATTGGTGACCGAAATAGAGCTTGATCTCGCGCGGCCGATCGGCATTGTTGGTCGCTATGACTTTGCGTATGAAGACCGGTTTTTCGTTGTACACGATGTCGGTAAACGAGAGCTCGACTTCGAGCCCCGCGTGCTTCGCATGAATCTTGCTTGCGAGCGCCTCTTCTTCACAGGCAACGGTGATTTCCCAGCCACTATCGCCAAGCCAGCTGATGCGGCCATCTACCCACACACCTACTCTGTGAATATAGTGCCCGCGCACATGATCCTCATACCCGACGTACGGATAGTATAAATCGCGCACCAAGCCGCTCGAGTCGAGTGCGACCGCAAGCTCGCCATTCGATAAGATGATGGAGCGAGACATAGGATATTTCATTATACAATCGAAAGGATGATGAAATTTGAATCGCCATACGGAGTGGTGATACTCACTGATGAGCGCAAAAGTCACATTCTCGAGTTTCATCCAGACGTCAGACGGTATGTGCAATATTTTGCGCAGACGCTTGCGAAGCCGGAGATCATCGTCACTTCCAAACATGATGCGAACGCGATCATTTGTTATCGATACTTTCCGCGTCAGAGACGATACCTCGCTATCGTTATCAGTATAGGCCCAAGACCATTTATCATTACCGCCTACGTTGCGAAAAAACCAAAAAACACTACACTATGAATATGCAGTATTTCTACGACAAAGAAGCCGATGTCTTCTACTTCTCGCAGGGCAAACCGAGTCCGGCGGATGAAACCGTTGAAGCTGGTGATGATGTGCTTTTGCGTGTAAGCAAGCGAACAAAAAAAGTGCGCGGTTTTACCCTTTTGAATGCATCGCGACACAATAAGAAAAGCTGGGCGCCAGTGCCGTTCACGCTGACACCAACCGCATCAGTAAAAGTTCGCGCATAAATTTGTCCAAGGGGAGTCCTCATACAAAATAGAACACCCTCACGCGAATTGCTCCGCGTGAGGGTTTTACGTCAGGAAGGAACGGGTGAAGTGATACCATCTCTAAATAACCTCTGAACACTGCTTCAATATCCATTTATATCCCAGCAATTGTTTCATTCTCTCGGTATTGTCCGTCAAGGCTTTGAGTGT
>QZIY01000030.1 GCA_003599175.1 Candidatus Parcubacteria bacterium | reverse complement strand
GCCCATCAAATAACCCGGGTGCCCAAGTCGAGAGCCGGAATTTTCGAGGCGCGGGACAAGTCGGAGACCGAAGCGTGCCTCCCGGCACGATGAGGTCGAAACGAAGTTCCGTGACCGAAAATTCCGGCTCCGCAGACAGGGCGGGGTTATTTGATGGGCTCTAAATGATTTCGCACGTCCCTCCGGCGCAAGCCAATTCCTTGGCCTGTTCGGTCTCGTCGGTTTTCTCGTAGGTGTAGAGTTTCGAGTAGTCCACTTGCGGGAAATTCTCACTCATACGATCGTACGTGGCCTTATCGATCGGCTCATACGGTGCAAGCCTGTAGACGTGATTGTCGCGCGGGAGGAAGGAGAGGCCGCCGATGATATCCCAGTTTTCGTAGAGCCAGGCGACCACCGCCACCCACTCCTCTTCGCCGACCGAAACCGTCGCCGATGGATTATGTTCGGTCCAATTGAGCTTCACGAGCTTCCAGTATTCGAGCTGTTCGATGGCAGAGAGATCGTTTTTGAATACCGATCCCTTCGGCGCCTGCACTGGGAATTCCAATACATAGGTATTCGCCTCGCCCGCTACCTGTCCGACTTCCGGATGATGCGGTACACCCTGATCGCGCATCATCTTGAAGAGCGAGTCTGTCGCAGTGATGCGGATGCGGCGGATGTAGTGCTGCGCGTGACGCGGATGGAGGCCCGAGGAGCAGTCGAAGGTCTGCGAAACGGTGCCCGAGGGCTTCACACACGTGATCGAATTGGACGGATTGACGCCAAAGCGCTTTGCATACTCCTGATTGGTCTTGATCGTCACTTCTTTCATTTTGCGCATCACAGCGCCGTTGCGTACCGCCGGACAATCCCACTGACCAGTGATCGAAACACCAAGGAGGCGCTCATCCTCGCAATTTTTCTTCCAGTCTTCCGAGATGTAGTTGAATTTGGTGAGCGTCGACTGATAGGTACCAAGGATGGTGGCGAGTCTCGCTTTGCGCAAGAGCGATTTCTCATCATCGTGCGGGCGTGCGATCACTTCGGAGAGATTGCAGAATTGCTTCGACTGCAAAATGATTTCACCACAATTATGGAGATACGCGCCATTGCCGTCGAATGCGTGCACAACGGCCACCTGACAATCATAAACCGCTTCGAATCCCTGTGCGCCAATGGACACTATGCGTGCGCTAAAGCGTTCGCGATTGAAGGCGCGCTTGTAAGAGCGGAGTGTTTTCATGAGGCGCGCTTGTTTGAGTGGTTCGACGAAGCCGATGCGCTTTGCAAACCGCTCGACATTGGAACCGGAAATGATCAGCTCGTGGTCGGCTGCGCAGAGGTATGCTTTGGAGCCGCCCTTGCCATCGGGAAGCATCCGCATGCTCTCTTCGCGTCTGTTCTCATAGATCGTGCTGATGATGCCAAGCCGGGCGAGCATGCGTTGCGCCGTCTCAAGAGCGGAAAACGAGGAAGAAGCGAGCCGCACCGAAACACCCTTGCGCTGTGAACCCTGAATTGATCCATCGGCGTCAAACCAACCGCGTAAAAAGCCCTCATAAAAATCCGATGATGCCTCTTCGATGCGATCCTGCGGCAATTTGCTTTGCGTGGTCATATTGTACTGAGCCGCGAGCGCGCCGAGCTTCATTGATCCGATGCGTGCATAGCCGGTTTTCGACACGTGCCCTGTCAGATCGCTTCTGCCGCCCACGGTCGCGTGCACCAGTTCCCGAGCATGCGTCAGCACACGCTCGCGATCGACGCCCCAGTAATCGAGATTGGCTTTTTGATTGCTTTCTATGTTGCCGTCACCAAGAAGTGAGCCAAGGAGCCAGCCCTCTTGTGCAGTTCCGTGGCCTGTCCACTTCGCTTCCGCATGGTCATGGAGAACGATGGTATCGCCCTCCTGCAGGTCCTTGACCTCTTTCCATTCCTTCTTCTGCACTTTGCGGGACTGATAGGAAACGGTGAGTACCTGGTGATTGTCCGTCGCCCGAAATCGAAATCCGCGATCGGTCATCACCTCGAAAACTTTTTTTTCACCAGTCTTGAAAAAGCCCTCAGAGCGGTATGCTTTACCGTTCACAAGCGCATCAAACTGCTTGCCGACGAGATCACCCGCACGGCGAGCGCCTTCAGTGGTCTGAACCCACGTGTCTGCCGGCACGCACGGATTGGTACCTACCTGGCCGATGTACCCTTTCATCGTACCGTTTTTCTTCTCGAGGAATTTGAAGCGGCGCTTAGGCATCGTCTTCTCGAGTGCGCCGCGATTGAAAATACCGCGCTCGCCCGAACCGGATTTCATGAGTGCGACCCATTCATCCATGAGTTCGGCGTTGGTCGGCTTCGTCTCGTATACTGCGGAGTTGTTGGCCATCGCCCGATGCGGATCGGTGAGATAAAATTGCCCCTTCTTCGCATCGCGAAGCTCGAGATCGTCGAGATCCGAGAGCGAGATCATGGCGCTGCGGCGTACACCACCGGCAACGACACATTCCCCGATTTTGCAGATGATGTCGTGCGCATCGATAGTGCGAAGACGACGGCCCTGACGACGCAAAATGCGATCGCGCGCAAAGGTGAGCAAATTGCGGAGTGGCTCTGGGCCAGATGACTTGCCCCCCATGGTCTTGAGACGGCTGCCCGCAGGGCGCACGAGCGAGAGATCGAAATCGATGTCCTTGCCCGCGTACCATGTCTTGAGACCAAGTGTGAGCGCGTCGCACCAACCCTCCTTCGAATCCCGCACAACGTGCGTCGACAATTTCTGACCTGTCTGCTTTTGAATTTGCGGAAGCTGTTCGATATTTTGACTCTCCACCGCAAAGCCGACACCTGTCCCCTGCATCGAGAGGTACATGATCTCCGCAAAATCTTCGAGCTTCACGGGTGCGGTGAATGAGCAGTTGTAGAAACACGTGTTGCACTTCCTCGCTGGAGCACCGGAAAACTGCATGGCGCGCATCGAGGGCATGACTTCCTGTTTCAAAATCGCTTCCCGGATCTCGGCATACTCTTTTCCGGAGAGCTTGGTACCAAGATTTTCCTTCATAAAGTCGACGTAGCGATCGACAGTCTCCACCCACGTCTCGCGACGCTGTTCGCTTTCGATCCAGCGAGCATACGTGCGCAAGTAGACGAATTCGCCCAAAGGATTTCCTTGGAAATACTGTTTTGACTCCTCCGTAAGTCTGCGGACATGCTCCGGTACGCTGCCCTGCTCTTTGCGCAGCTCAGCGCGCTTGGCGCGATAGAGGATATATGCCTTGGAGGTCGAGACATAGTCGGAAAGCATGAGCTGACGCTCGACCTCATCCTGGCACCCTTCGACGGTTGGGAGGAAATTTTTGTACGTTTTGGCGATGCGCATCATCTCCGCCGCCACTTTGTGCGCCACGATTTCCGCTTCATCTGCTGAACCTTCATTTGAAGCAAGCATGGCCTTGTGAATCACTTCGGCAATCTTGTCGAACTCAAATGGCACGATGCGGCCATCGCGTTTTTGGATATTGGGGAGATATTTCTGATAGACGCGACCTGCTCCCGAAAGAGCTTTTGCAACCGGAGCCGCTTCTATGGGGGTCTCTTTCACCGACGCTCTTTCTGAGCGCTTTGTGGCTGTTTGTTTCGTCATGCGCAACGTATTTAGCTTCTAATTGGGATAGTCATTGTACTCCCGCAGGCTGCAAATTTTCGTGAGGAAAAAGTGGATAACTAACACCCAGCGCAGAAATACAACGTTTTTAGCGTGAACATTTTTGATTACGCAACACAAAGATGTGTTCTGTTATTGACCGACGTACATCATCGATCCCACCTGCACATTATTGCGCTCTACAAATCCTGCATTGACCTCCAGAACGAATCGCGCAGGAACATCGGGGCGGTAGGTGTGCGGGTAGGTATCGGGCGTGAGATTGGGCTCGATGTGTACCACCTTTCCACTCGCGTCGATCCATATGATGTCGATCGCAAATTTCATATCTTTCATCCAAAAGGCGTATTCGTCGTCTTTCTCGAATACGAAGAGCATCCCTTCGTTGAATCCCAATCCTTCGCGTCCGCTCAAGCCAAGCTCTTGCTTGGCCGGTGTATCGGCCACGTACACATCGAGCTGCTGCCCGCCGATTTCCACATGCTGCGATGGCGGTGCAGCGGCCAAGCTCGTATCGAGATCGTTGTAATGTAGCAGCTGGTAGCCGGCAACGACGCCGAAGAGAACGGCGAATACGGCAAACCAAAGTACTTGCTTTCCTCCCATAGGTTGTATCTATTATACGGCAAGAATGGTGCACATGACGACGCTCACCAAGAGCCAGTAGGATATGTTGACCATATAAAAACCGAATGAGCGATGTTCCCATAAAAACGCGCTCGCGGAAACCGGCGCCATAAGACCGATCCATACCACGATCGCAAATCCAATCGCCTGAGTCATCGTCTTAATACCAACGTGCATCATAAGTTCACGTAATACATACGCAGTGATGCACGCGGCAAGGAAGCCGAGAAGAAAATGCACGTGCTTATAGCGCGCGCCACGCTCCGCTCGCTCCGGCGTCACGCCCGTCTCTTGCATCCACATGGTGCCGAAAAGACGTGGATGGTACCACAGAGCGCCGATCAAAACCGAGCTGATCGCAGCGAGGATGACAGGCCAGATGGACATACACACAATTATATATAGAAAAGCACCACTGAACCCAGAGTTCAGTGGTGCTCCCTGGAGCGCTAATAATGCGACCCAGGATTCCCCGCGTGGATGCGATGGATACGTTCGGCCGCTCGCGCCAGACCTTCTCGATGCACCAGGATTTTTCTGGCGAAGTCGACATGGCCCTTCTGCGCGAGATGCCTGGCAAGGAAGCGCGGCATCGTGAGGTACGAGACCATATCACCGAAGGCCTGCCTGCCTTCCGCGAAGAACGGGAAGTCGTCCGGCGTCTTCGGATCCAGTACAGGATCGACGTGAAAATGATCGTCGAACCCGGATGCGCCGAAGAGATCGACCCGGAAACGTTGTACCCAGCGACAGGACCCATCGCCCAAGTCGGCATCAAAGACTTTTTCCGAAATGACGAGCGACGGACCGCCGAATTGACCGTCGGCAACCCTTCGATCCTCGGCATATTCGACTTTCACTGCATCGCCTTCGTAAATCGTGACCATTTCATCGGGCCGGATAGCCCGACGAGCGAATTCCACAACTTGGTGTGTCATCTGAATGCTCCAGAGAGATGCCTGACGCAAAAGATCAGGCCACTGAGAGCGTACGTGGCGGCGTGCAAACGGTCAATGGCGGAGGCGGAGAGATTCGAACTCTCGATGCCTTGCGACATGCCGCCTTTCCAAGGCGGTGGAATAAACCACTATCCGACGCCTCCGTGCAGCGTGTAGTATATCGAATTTCCATTTGATCTCAATTGACATGCTACACTATAGAGCGATATATCGACCTATTATGACGCATGTATCGAAACAAAAGATAGCGCCCGAAGTCGAACGAAAGATTGTTGACGCTTTCATGCGCTCACTCCTCTCCACAAGCCAAGCACGCGGCAAAGCGCGTATCTATGCGATACTCACTCCGGTTGAACGACTCATGCTGGCAAAACGTTTAGCGATTATTTCGATGCTCAATCGCAATGAGTCGTACTATGCGATTGAAAAGACGCTGAATGTGAGCGGCTCAACGATAAAGCGTCTCCATAAGAGACTCGAGTCGGGTCACTTTGATCCACTCTGCAGAATTTTCAATAGAAATCTCTCTTTCGCGGACTATCTCGAGCTTTTCATGTCAGCGGGATTACCTGGATTGGGGACGGGCTCGAATAAACGCCTAAGAGCAATAAAAACAGGTCGCAAGCCGCGCTGAATTTCCAGCTTGATTAATAACAAAAATAGGGCGATATATCGACCTACTGGATATCATTTTTTATTCTGCTAAATAGAAGTTGGCAAGAAATGGTCGGGCGCGAGGCCCGACCGAGGGAGAACAAAAAGTTCATTTGTACTTGCAACGCTAACGTTCGACTATGCCAAAACCGCGGCGTTCAAGTTCTGCGACAAGGTCTTGAATCTCGTCCTCTGAAAGTGCCGCGCCGTCGTATCCCCTTTTCTTATTTCCTGCTTCTTCATCCGCCATATCCGGTCGCGGCTGACCTTTTTTTCTGAGGCCTGGAGCCCTGTCCATGGTTTCCCCCAATAGAAGCGTTGCGAGAAGTTGCCGATCCTGCAGTGATCGACACTTCATTTGTAATGAAAATTGGAGGTAGAACGGATGAACTAACTATACCCTCATGCCGTGGAGCGCGGAGATGCGCTCCTGTACAGGCGGGTGGGTGCTGAAAAGTTTTTGGAGCCACTGTCCGGCACTTTTCCTGCCTGCTGCGCCAAACGGATTCGAGATGAAGAGATGTGCTGTGGAAGTGGAGGCACGCTGCATCGGTGCAGTGTATGAGCCGATCTTCGCGAGTGCGCTTGCGAGGCCGTCGGGGTAGCGGGTGAGAAGCGCGCCGGATGCGTCGGCCAAGAATTCGCGGCGACGCGAGATCGCGAGCTGGATGAGCTGCGCCGCGATCGGTGCAAAGATCATCGCAACGATGACGGCGATGAGTGCAAATGGATTTTTATTGTCACGATCCCCCCCACCGCCAAAAAAGCTCACGTGCATCGCCATATCTGCCAAGACCGAAATAAATCCGACGAGGACGACTGCAACCGTCATCACCAAAATATCTCTATTGCCGATGTGTGAGAGTTCATGCGCCAAGACGCCTTCAAGCTCGTGCCGCTCCATCATGCCGAGAAGTCCGGTCGTCACTGCGATGACCGCGTGCTTTTCGTTGCGCCCAGCCGCAAATGCATTCGGCGCAGGATCATTGATGATATAGACGCGCGGCTTCGGAAGCCCAGCAGTGATGGCGAGATTTTCGATAATGCGGTGGAGCTCAACGTACTCTTTTTCATCGGCAGGTTTTGCACCGGCGGAGGCGATAGCTACTTTGTCTGAAAACCAGTACGCCCAGATGTTCATAACAAGGGCAAACGCAACGGCGCCATAGAGAATGTAGGAGTTACCAAAGTAGTACGAAGCGCCCCAACCGATACCCATCACAATGATGAGAAATGCGGTCATGAGGAGCCATGTTTTTGTTACGTTGCGACTCTGCTGTGTGTACAAGCTTGCCATATTTTTATTTCCTTAAAATTGACCTAAACAGCGATATGAGACCGACAATCAATGCTAGCAATACGCCAATGAAGAATACGGGGTACGCAAACAGGATGATTATCGGGTCCAAGTTTTGCATATACGGAAGAGCCCACGATTGCTTGCACTGCCACACGTTCAGGAGGTCATCATACTGACACGATGCAATATGGGAGATTACGGCACCCGTGAACCAGAGTACAACGGACATTAGTATAAAAACTAATGCGGTCCACCCCATTTTCTTCATACTAAAACTGAACTTTCACCGGCTGACGAGCAGCAGCTTCTCCTTCTTCCAAGTGGAAAAACTCGCGCGTCTTGAAGCCAAACATATTGCCGACGAAATTCGATGGGAACATTTCGAGCGCATTTTGGAGTTCCTGCACGACGCTATTGTAGAAGCGGCGGGCGGCTTGGATCTTGTTTTCGGTATCGGAGAGCTCGCGCTGAAGTTCAACGAAATTACTATTCGCTTTGAGATCAGGGTACGCCTCCGAGACCGCAAAGAGCGATTTGAGGGCGCCGGTAAGCATATTTTCTGCTTCCGCGTGCTCAGCGACAGTCTGCGCGCCCATCGCCTTGGTGCGCGCTTCTGTCACTTTCTGGAGTGTCCCCGCTTCGTGCGTGGCGTAGCCCTTGACCGTCTCCACGAGATTCGGAATGAGATCGTAGCGACGCTTCATCTGTACGTCGATGTCGCTCCACGCTTCTTCGGTGCGATTCGTAAGCGTGACGAAGCGGTTGTACGTATAAATGAGCCAGATAACGACTGCTGCAACGACTGCCAAAAGAATCCAAGTAATCATGAACGCAGTATACCACTACACGCAAAACCCGCCATCAAGGCGGGTTTCGCGAAATGATTTTCTTCTCGTTTAGTCCATCCCGGCCATGCCGCCTGGCATACCTGAAGCTGCTTTCTTATCTTCCGGAATATCGGCAATCGCTGCTTCGGTGGTAAGCAAAACCGCTGCGGCAGAAGCTGCGTGTTGCACGCCAGAGCGCGTGACCTTCACTGGATCGATGATGCCCGCTTCAAACATATCCACCATTTCCTCCGTGGCGGCATTGAAGCCTGTCGCACCTCCCTTCGAGGTCTCTTTGAGAATCACGGCGCCATCTTCTCGGCCGGTGTTCTTCACGATCTGGAGAAGCGGTGCCTGGAGCGCCATCGCTAAGATTCGGTAGCCCACCTGGTATTCATCGTCCGCTTTCATGTTTTCGACTTTGGTGAGGAGCTTCGCCGATACCTTTGCGAGCGAAGCGCCGCCGCCCGGTACGATACCTTCGGCGATCGCTGCCTTCGTCGCGTTGACCGCGTCCTCGATCTTGTCCTTGAGGTACTTCATTTCGGTTTCTGTCGCGGCACCAACGCGGATGACCGCGACGCCGCCCGTGAGTTTCGCGATGCGCTCTTCCAATTTTTCTTTGTCGAATTTCGAATCAGTCTGCTCGAGCTGCATGCGGATCTGGCTCACGCGCGCTTCGATCTCGCCTTTCTTGCCTTTGCCGCCGACGATGACCGTCGAGTCCTTGGTCGCCACGACACGCGTTGCGCGGCCGAGCATATTCGGCTCGGTGTTTTCAAGCTTGAGACCAAGGTCTTCAGTAATTACCTGTGCACCCACTGTCGTCGCGATATCCGCAAGCATTTCCTTCTTGCGATCGCCGTAGCCCGGAGCCTTGACCGCGAGTACGTTGAAGACGCCCTTCAATTTATTGAGTACGAAAGTCGCGAGCGCTTCGCCATCGACATCATCGGCGATGATGACGAGGTCGCGCTTGCCTCCCTGCGCCAATTTTTCGAGGAGCGGCAAAATTTCCTTTACCGTCGAGATCTTTTTGTCCGTGACGAGAATCGATGCCTCTTTCGCCTCCGCCTCCATGCGGTCGGCGTTGGTGATCATGTATGCCGACACGTAGCCGCGATCGAATTCCATGCCTTCGACATATTCGTAGCCGATTTCGGTCGTCTGCGCTTCTTCCACCGTGACGACGCCGTCTTTGCCCACCTTTTCAACCACTTCAGCGATCGTATTGCCGAGTTCTTCGCTCTCGGCAGAAATCGTTGCAACTTGGCGAATATCGGTCTTGCCTTTCACTTCGCGGGAAAGCTTTTTGAGCTCTACAACCGCGTCTGACGCGGCGGCTTCGATACCGCGGCGGACCATCATTGCGTTGGCGCCAAGTGCCGTGCGCTTAAGACCTTCGTGGATGATCGCCTGCGTGAGCACGACTGCGGTCGTGGTACCGTCGCCTGCCTTGTCATTGGTCTTCGATGCGACTTCCTTTACGATCGCCGCGCCCATGTCTTCGAATTTATCCTCGAGCGAAATTTCCTTCGCGATCGAGACGCCGTCGTTGGTGATCGTCGGGGATCCCCAGCTCTTGGCGAGCGCGACGTTGCGGCCCTTGGGACCGAGCGTCACCTTCACCGCATTGGCAACGATGTCGACACCACGCTTGAGTGTCGCTCTCACCTGTTCGTCAAAAATTACTTGTTTGGCCATAACATTAGTTCGTAGTTAGTAGAACGTAGTACGTAGTAAATTACTTAATAACTGCGAGAATGTCTGATTCGCGGACGAGGAAATATTCTTCATCCTTCTCCCCCATATCGACTTCATTGTCCCACCCGGCGTTAAAAATCACTTTTGTGCCTGGTTTGATCGTGGTCGGAATGAGGCGGCCTTCGTCGCTTACGCGACCTGGGCCTACTGCCAACACCATACCCACTTTGGACTTTTCTTTCTGTGCCGTGTCCGGGATGATGATTCCCCCGAGCGATTTGGTAACCTCCTTCTCCTCGCGCTTTACCAAGACGCGATCCGAGAGGGGCTGCAGATTTTCTTTGTTTTTTGCCATATCTAAATAATTGAGCTTGATAAAAAGTATCGAGTTTGGCTGCAAAAAGCCGCAAACCGTCGGCTGCAATATAGTTTAATTATGCCAGTCAGGTCAAGTTGACAAAATTCGCAGGCAACTGAATAATGTAAATGTCGGGGAGGAATGCAGGTCTCTCTTCGGAAGACCTGCCGCCCTTCATATGAGAGAATTTGCACTCCCAAAAACGCTGTGATACGCTTTCCCTACATGGCTCTCCTCCTCGGGGTTCTGCCCATCCTGCAGATAATGCTCGCAATCCTGCTTATAGGAGCGGTTTTGCTGCAACGCACCGGCGCCTCCCTCGGCGGCGCTTTTGGCGCAGACAGTTTTAGTGCGGGTTTTCATACCCGTCGCGGGCTGGAGAAAACGCTCTTCAATGCGACCATCGTGTTCGGCGTGCTTTTTGCACTTGCCGGTCTCGTGGCACTCATTGGACACGCGTTAGTGTAGTCCTCGCAGCGCTCACCGGTTAGGTGCATTGGCTCGGAGGCGCACTACGCCGTCAATTCATCATGGCAAGAAAAAAATCGAAAAAGCCAAAAAACATCAATAACGATATCAGCCCGGAACACTGGCACGAACTCTACCGGCCCGCGATTTTGCGTCCGGATCTCGTACCAGAACCGGCTTCGACACCCGCACCGATGCCAGCGCCTACTCCTGCTCTCCGCCCTGTATCTGACATGTATGCACGAGAAACGGTAGAAGAAGCACAGGAACGCAGCCGGTGGTATGGCTTGAAAAAGCGCCGTCAGATCGGCCTCTTTCTGCGCGCCGAAGAAGTGCAGCGCACGTTTAGTCCGGGCGAGCGTATGCTTCTCTACCTATTCTCCGCAATTCTCGGCCTCTCCGCGCTTTTCATGGTTGGCTCAGTCAACGCGCTTGCGACCGTCACGCTTCCTTCTCCGGGCGGTTCGCTCGTCGAAGGTGAAGTCGGTACCGCACGCTTTCTGAACCCCTTGCTCACGCTCTCAACGCCAGATCAAGACATCACTGCCCTCGTCTATTCCGGTCTCATGCGCATGATGCCCGACGGCACACTCGTGCCTGATTTGGCATCGGATTACACGATCTCCGAAGATGGCCGCGTTTACACCTTTACGCTCCGCCCCGGCGTCACATTCCACGACGGCACGCCCGTCACCCCGACCGACATCGCCTTCACCGTGGCGCGGGCGCAGGACCCCGCAGTCAATTCGGACCGTCGCGCCGATTGGACCGGCGTCACCGTGTCCGCCCCGGACGATCGCACGATTGTCTTCACATTGCCGCGCGCATACGCTCCGTTCATCCAAAACACGACGCTCGGCATCCTTCCGCATCATTTGTGGCAAAATGTTTCGCCGGAAGAATTCCCTTTCAGCACGCTCAACACGCATCCGGTCGGAAGCGGTCCGTATAAAATCTCGAAAATCACCGAAGATGCGACAGGCGCACCGCTTCGCTATGATCTCGTTCCGTTCAAAAAATACGCGCTCGGTTCTCCCTATCTCAAACGTATCTCGTTCGTCTTTTTCCCGAATACGGAAGAGCTTATCAAGGGGCTCAACGATGGCAGAGTCAACGCCGCCGCGAGCATCTCGCCCGAAGATATGAGCAAAGTGAAGCGCGATGATATTTCCGTCGCATCTGTCACGTTGCCGCGCGTCTTCGGCGTCTTTTTCAATCAAGCGCACAATCCGGTACTCGCTGACCTTTCGGCTCGCCAAGCGCTCGATGCGGCTGTCGATAAGGAACAGCTCACGAAAACGATACTCACGGGCCGCGGATCTGTTTTGCATAGTCCGATCCCGCCAGGCCTCCTCGACGACAGGGCGCCGACAACGCCGGAAAAGGTTGAGGACATCACCTCGCCGGCGACGAATACACAGGAAGCGCGTCTCGCTGCCGCAAAAGCGATTCTCGAAAAAGGCGGTTGGAGTCAGAGTAGTACCTCGACAGGATGGAAGAAGGGAGACAAGACGCTCGCCTTCACGCTCGCGACAGCCGATCAGCCGCAATTGGTCGCGACCGCGCATGCGGTGGTGGCCGATTGGGAGCAGCTCGGCGTAGAGGTTCAGCTCCAGATTTATGCGGTTTCCGAATTGAATACCAATATCATCCGTACGCGCAATTACGATGCGCTGCTCTTCGGCGAAGTCGTCGGCCCCGAACTCGATTTGTATGCATTTTGGCACTCGAGTCAGCGCAATGATCCGGGACTAAACCTCGCGATGTACGCGAATCAGAAGATCGATTCGATCCTTTCCGAGGCGCGCACGACGACCGACATCACGAACCGCAATTCGCTCTATCGCGAGTTTGAAAAGACGATCATGGCCGACATGCCGGCGGTATTTTTGTATGCGCCGGATTTCCTGTATATTGTCCCCGACGATCTCTCCGGCGTTGAGCTCGGCGCTCTCAAGAGCGGTGCCGAACGCTTTGAGAACACACACCAGTGGTACATCGATACCGAGGACGTGTGGACGATTTTCGCCCCGTTAGAAACCGCGGACTTTCGCAATAATTAACATACGTATGACATATAACGATCAACGAAAATCTTCCGCATCGAGTCGAACTTCCAGCGTCCGCGTCCCGTTTCTAACGGGTTCGCCCCGAAAGAAATATTAACCAGCTACTAATAATTATTTATTGTAAGACAGTATGAGTATTCCAAATGACAGTCACGGGGCCGGTCCTCGTGCACCAAGACGCCCCATGGGCCCCCGCACCGGTGGCCGTGGTCCGCGCCCCGGAGGTCCGCGCCGCCGCCCCTTTGGCGGCCAAGCACGCGCCCCCAGGCGTCCGCAAAAATTGCGGCTCGAGCACCCGACTTCCATGCAACGCGGGAAGGGCGAAGTGATCGCGCCTCCTACTGCGGACACCGTCCGCATCATTCCGCTTGGCGGCGTCGAAGAAATCGGCCGCAATATGGTTGCGGTCGAAACAGAACGCGACATCTTTATCATCGACGCGGGTTTCCAATTCTCCGAAGCGGAAACGCCCGGTATCGATTACATCTTGCCCAACACCGGCTACCTCGAAGAGCGCAAGAATAAAATCCGCGGCATACTTGTAACACACGGCCACCTTGATCACGTGGGCGGCATCCCCTACATCATCGAGCGCATCGGAAACCCGATGATCTACACGCGCCGTCTGACTGCAGAAATCATCAAGAAACGCCAGGAAGAATTCGCTTCAGCGCAGCCCGTCATCATCCGCGAAGTCGAAGAAGACGAATGGGTGACGCTCGGCTCCACCAAAGTAGGATTTTTCAACGTGACGCACACGGTGCCTGATTCGATGGGTGTGATTATCGAAACACCCTTCGGTGATGTCGTGCACACAGGCGACATCAAGCTCGATCACGACAACGGAGTGCCGACGCAAGAGGAAGTCGAAGAATTCTCGGTCTTTCACGATCGCAAGGTCTTGATGCTCATGATGGACTCGACCAACGTCGAGCGACCCGGCTTCTCGATCTCCGAGCGCATCGTTTTGGACACACTGGAAGAATTGATCGCAAATACTCCCGGCCGCATTATCCTCGGCACCTTTGCCTCGCAGCTTGAGCGCCTGATACACATCGTGCGTGTCTCCGAAGCTGTCGGCCGCAAGATCGTCGTCGACGGCCGCTCGATGAAAACAAATCTCGAAATCGCGCGTCAGCTCGGCCTCCTCAAATTCAAAGACGGTTCGATCATTCAGACGGAGCACATGGGCGAATATCCGCCGGAGAAAATCATCGTGCTCGCGACCGGCGCGCAGGGCGACGAATTCGCCTCGCTCATGCGTATCGCGAACAAAACGCACAAGTACATCACGCTCACGCCGAAGGATACGATTATTCTTTCGTCGTCCGTGATTCCGGGCAACGAGCGTGCGGTGCAAAAAATGAAAGACAATCTTTCGCGCCAGGGCTCACACATCATCACGTACCAAACGTCCGATGTGCACGCATCCGGTCATGGCAATCGCGAGGAAGCGCTCTGGATTCACCGCCAAGTCAAACCGAAATTCTTCATGCCAGTCCACGGCTACCACTACATGCTCCGCGTACACTGCGATATTGCCGTGGAAGCGGGCGTGGCGCGCGAGAATGCCGTCATTCCCGACAACTCTGCAATCTTCGACATCTTGAACGGTGAGAAGATCATGCGGCTTCCGATGAAAGCGCCACACGAATTGCGCGTCGTCGAAGGCCATTCGGTGACAGAACTCTCCGACGTACTCATGCGCGATCGCAAAGCGCTCGGCGAAGAAGGTTTCTGCGTCGTCGTCGCCACCGTCGACCGCCGCACCGGCAAACTCCACAAATCCCCCGACATCATCTCGCGCGGATTCGTATATCTGCGCGACAACAAAGATCTCATGGATCAAACGCGGCTCATCATCCGAAAGTCTGTCGAGACCAGCATGAGGAATCCGCGCGCGGCAGACTTAGACAATGCCCGCGACGATCTCGCTGAATCCGTCTCCCGATTCCTCTTGCAACGAACATTAAAAAGACCCATTGTTATTCCTGTCATTGTCAGTGTTTAAGCGACCGACCTGTCCCGTTAGATGTCCTCGGCTATCTAACAATGCCCCCGAAAGGAACCGTGGAGAAGGTTCGCGAATTCTGCCGAGCGCATAACGTGGCCTTTGGGGAATATGATCGAAAGGTAACACTGTGAGCGGCGAGGTACCTCGCCGCTTTTTTATGCAATCCGCCACGTCCCTTTTTCTTTTTTGATCAACCCATCTTTCTGAAGCCGGCCAAGGATCCCTCCCATTTCTCCCCTTTTAACCCAACAGTTTTGGGAATTCCCGGATTCACGGATTCTTGAGTTAAAAAAGCTATATAAGAGATGGTAAAGGTCATGTAACGAAAATGGGGGTGGCGATGAAAGTGATCGACGAACTCGAAAAGATGCATAAGAGTGTTGGGGACAAAGAAGCAAAGGCGCGACTCAGACAGCTACGAGCAATGACTGGTCCGGAGGCCACGTGGTCAAAAATTCAGTGGGAATACGTGAACAATCGTGCCGTTACAAAATGGCGCATTCACGAAAAGAGATACGCTGAAGCTGTAATTTTTGCACTCGGCATGTACGTAAATAGTTGCCGGGGCGACGGAGAACGTCCAATAGTCCAGGCAGAAATCGGTAGATTCATCCAGGAGTTGCCGCCGGGTGAAAGAAGGAAGCGGATTCAGACCCTTGCACTGGTCACGAATCCAAACCCGCAGTTCAGTGGATCTCAATTTCAGCAAATCAAACTCAAGCTGCGTGCGATGAACTTTGACTTGCCTGACATTGGTCTCATTACTTTCCTGAACCTAGCCACGTACCTCAATACATTGCCAAGAAGAACCTTAGGAAAAGCACTTTGAATTTCCCGAGCCCGGCCGCGGAAGGCGGCCGGAGCTCTTCTTTTTATTTATGTAATGCACCACTTACCCTTTTCTTTTTTGATCAATCCGTCCTTTTGGAGCCCCGCCAACGCTCTCTCCCATTTTTCCCGCTCTTTCCCATTCAATCCTTTCATCAACTGCCGCATCGTCAATTGTTCGTGTGCAAGCACACGAACGATTTTCCCGCGGACTTGCCGCGGGCTGCCCTCAAACTTCGATTGCTTCGCATAATGCGCACTCCGCCGCGCAAGATTTTTGTGGAGCTTTTTTATGTGTACACCGTAGTCCATCAAAGCCCAGTGCCACTCTCTCGGGTCCTGACCCTTTGCAGCTTGTTCGATGAATGGAAGCAATTGCTTGTCGCTCACCTTTTCGTCATCAAAAAAATGGTGAATGAATGCGGCGCGAACATTTGTCTCGATCAAAACATGCGGTTCATTGAATGCGAATACCCGGACCGCATTGGCGGTGTACGGTCCCACCCCCGGCAAGCCATCCAAATCCTCGGATACTATCTCTGCGCTATAGCGTAGGGATAGTATACGCTTGGCTGCATCGTGGAGATATTTCCCTCGCCTGTTGTACCCAAGGCCATTCCACTCCCGCAAAACGTCCACGAGCGGCGCAGCAACCAATTTTTTGGCAGTTGGAAATTTTTTAAGAAACGATTTATATTTTTCAATCACGCGCGGTACCTGCGTTTGTTGCAACATCACCTCAGATACCAAGATCCGGTACGGATCTTTTGTCTTACGCCACGGCAAATCGTGTCGTCCATTTTGTTTGTAATATTTCCAAACTTCTTTCTGAAAACTTTTGATTTTTGAACTGTGGTTTTGAGATTTGAGATTTGAACTTTGACGTATCTTAGAGCTCATATATGACATCTTTGCGTTCAACGACGACGTCCCAGTCATGCAGTTTTGCGTAGCGATAGAGCTTTTTGTTGGGATTGAAACAGATCGGCTTCTCAACAAGCTCGAGAAACGGAATGTCGCTCTCCGTATCGCCCACGCCGACCGAATTCTCAAGCGTGAGGTTTTCCATCTCGACAGCACGCTTCAAGATATTGGCCTTGTTGCCGATCAAGTGCTCGTCCATCACAGCGCCCGTGAAGAGATCTTGCGGACCGATTTCATACATCATGCCGTAGGTCTTGTCGAAACCGAGGCGTGGACAAAATTCATCGAGAACGATTTTCGGAGAATGCGACACGGCAAGCAAGTAGTATCCGCGTGATTTCAAGTCCTTGAGAAGATCGCGCGAGTAGCGGTACGTGCGCTTGTAGTGCAGGTCGACGACTTCCTTCGCCACTTCCGCGAGTGCACCATACGGGACACCTTGCAAGTGTTTACGGAAGGCCTGCACGACCGCGTCACAATAGCTTTCATAATCGCCTTCGCGGTCAAGCCAGAGCTGTTGCTCTCGTTCAAATTCCCTCCTTGCGTCTTCGGGGAAGGCGCCGCTGTCGATGAGCCCCTCGACAACCTCTATGGTGAGACTCGATCTGAAAATCGTCCCGTCTACATCAAAAACCGCAACTTTTTGCCCCTTCGTCATAGGAGCATGGTACTCGCACGATCGGAAATGTCTATTGCTGTTTTTTGCCCCCGCCAACCTTCTGCAAAATGTCAGATTTGAAGGCAAAGGTCGTATGCTTTTGTTCCGCAAAACGCTTTTCCGCTATGTCGACGAGTCCCAGGACGAGATCCATATTTGATACGCCTGCCTTTTTCCAGTTGTGATGGTACAGAGAGCCCGGCAACGTATTTACCTCGTTCACGTATACTTTTTTGGTCTCCCCATGAATGAGAAAGTCGACGCGCGCGGTACCAGTGCATCCGAGCGTCTCGTAAACGCGGATGCCTAGATTGATGACTTCTTTAGTCAATTCCTCTCCGATATCAGCAGGGATTTCGCTGTATTGACTGTTCACACCACTTCCGCCTTTTTTGCCGCCAGAAAGATACTTGTCGTTGAAGTCGAACATCTCCGTTTTGTTGAGCGGGCGCTCCACCATAGCGGGCTTTGGATCATCGTTGCCCATGATGGGAAGCGTCACTTCAATGAGCAGCTCGATACTCTCTTCCACCAGCACTTTGTCGTCGTAGTGGAATGCGACCTCGATATCGTTCTCCAAGAGTTCCAAATGCTTCACTTTTGAAATCGCGATCGAAGACCCGAGGTGCGCCGGCTTCACGAAGAGCGGCCATGCGAGCTTATCGATTTTCGCTAGAATAGTTTGCTTATCCTTGTGCCACTCTCGCCTCGTAAACCACACATACGGCACGACAGGCAATCCTTCCGCTTCGATAACCTGCTTTGTGAGCACCTTATCCATCGCGACAGCCGATGCGGCCATGTCGCAGCCGACAAACGGTACATTGGCCATACGCAGCACTCCCATCAAGGAACCATCTTCACCATAGGTGCCGTGCATCGCGGGGAAGACCACGTCGATCTTTTGCGACTTGCCGAACATTCCGTGCCAGTGGAGCGTGAGGCCGTCATTCAAATCAAGCCGTACTGGCTTCCACCCCTTTATCTCATCCTCATACGCAGGGTTGCGAAAAAAAGACATATCATTCATCTTTTTGTCGCAATACCACTTCCCCTCTTTGCTTATGTAAATCGGCCATACGTCAAACTTCCCGCTCGCCGTCAAAGTATCAATAATCGGCGTATGTCCTGTAATGATCGAGACGTCGTGTTCTGCGCTCTTGCCTCCAAAGATGACAGCGATAGATTTCATAAACTGATTGTACTTGAGGAAGAAAAGAACGCATCTTTGACTAAATGTGTATATCAATGTAAAAAATACATGGGGCTGATCGAGCTCCACAATGGGAGTAGCTAAAAATGCCATTCTCTCTCGAAATCGCGCGAAGCCATGTCGGCAAGCGCGTCAAAACGACCCGTGGGTATCCAGCGATACCCGAAGGGAGTCTCGGGACGGTCATCGGCGCCGGCCCTACGAGGAATCCGGACAGCGCTGAAATCGTCGTGCACATCGAGTTCGCGCTCCGCAAGCGCTCTATCCCGTGCGACACCCATTATTCGCTTCGGGACGAAAAGCACGAATTCACCGGCGACGAGTGGGACAACTCGATCGAGGTACAGCAGGCTGCGTAGAGCACGGCGGGCGCAAGGGCCAGGCGGCAGACTCCGCCTGGCCCCTTTTTTATACATATTGATGGTCTTTTCGTACGGGACGTACTACTAAACTACTCATTTTTAGCTATATCACGAACCAAAAATCCTCTTACTATTTGGATATATTTCTCAGTTTCCGTCCAATGCGCGTGATGGGCACTCTTTTCGAGTACAGCAACCAGAGCGTTCGACATTAATGCAGCGAACTGCTCACACGCTTCCGGAGTCGCCTCATCATTACGACCACAAATGAATAGTGTCGGCAATGCGATATTTTTAAGGTGATCGGAAGGATCGAAGTTTTTTAATGTCCCGGTCACAACAAATTCCGTCGGTCCCCACATGTACCGATATATGTCCCCGTTCATTTTTTGCCCTGATCGTACACAAGGCTCTGGCAGTGTATCCATTCCGTACACAAAACGACGATAATATTCTTTTTGTGCTTCATCAAATTGGGGTAATCCCACGTGCGAGGTTTTGAGCGCATGTCGATGGATAGGATGTAGTTTCTCAATTAACCTGGCTGCATCTTGTTCCCAAATTGGAGTACTGATGTACGGATTTGCCAATATCAATTTTTGCAATCCTCGTGGTTTAGTCTGTGCAAAAGACACAGCAAGTGCGGCGCCCCACGATTGCCCTAATATGTGATATTGCTCTAAACCAAGGGTTGCAATGACGTTTTCGAGTTCCGAGACGAAATGTTCGACTGTCCACAAACTCATATCTGTTGACCTTTCTGAATTGCCGCATCCTAATTGATCATAAAAAACTACTTGAAATTCATTCGATAATTTTTTGAGTGGCTCTAAATAATCATGTGGATACCCTGGACCGCCGTGTAAAACGAGAAGCGTTGGCCCCGATCCTATTGTTTGAAACCACACTCGTCCTCCTTTTACTGAGATGAATCCTTCCTTTTTCTTCCGGCCCAGAAACCTAAGCATATTGATCCGGCCAATCGTTTTGAAGGAGGACAATATCGCCCGCGATCGTCATATGCGGCAGAGAATTGTAGCAATCGAGCGCATCTTCATACCAGATGATTTCTCCACCGAAACTGTTTTCTTGAAGACCTTCTTCAATCCACGGTGTGACGGAATTTTTAATCAGCACAACCTTTTCAATCCCCGCCTGTGCAAGCTGCTTCCCTACGTTACGATGAATTTCTTCGCTCTTCTCTCCCATCTCGACGAGTCCGGGCGTCACATACCATCGTCTATGATTTTCGATGCTCCCCAAAAATTCGATGACCGCTTTTACGCCATCGGGATTTCCGTTGTAGCTATCGTCGAGCGTGATGACACCGCCCGTATCTTCTCTACGCTGAAGGCGATGCGGGAAGGCAACCGTTTTCGAGACACCTGATTCGATTTCAAGATTCGTGAGTCCAACACGCTTGGCGATATGTATCGCCGCGGCAAGCGGACCTACATTGTGGAGACCCAACAATTTCGACTGTGCATTGATCTTCTCATCGTCGTGCTCGAGTACAAAAGACGTGCCGTCGAGTGACGTTTCCGCTGCAACGACTTTCCATTCACCTGCCATCGGGAATACTCCCTTACGTGAGAAAAAGATCGGTCCCTTTTCGATTTTGTTTTTTGCTATTTCGTTATCAGCATTTACATACAAGGGCTTCCCTCCCAAAAAGTCGGCAAGCTCGAAGATCGTATTCGTCGCTGCCTCGACCGTTTTAAATTTTGAGAGATGCGCTTCATTGACGCCAGTGATCACGCCCAAATCCGGTCGCACCATTTCGGAAAGCTCTTTGATATCGCCCGGGTAGTATTCGCCAAGCTCAAAAATCAATACTTCTTCATCGCCGCGCAGGCGCGAGACGAAGCGCGCGATACCAATCGGCGTATTTTCGCTACCGCCAGGCGCGACAACTCGCTTCCCTTCAGAAAGCACAGTTTTTAAAATTTCGCGCATTGATGTCTTGCCATAGGAGCCAGCAATCGCAATTTTGAACGCAGGATGTTTCTTGAGCTTCGCTTTCGCCTGTGCGATCAGAATCCCTTCGACCGGTAGCTGGACCATTTTGATAATAAAGAGCGGAAGAAGCAGGACATAGGGGAGCGCATACGGGAAACCAAACAAAACAAGGATGGCGAAGAGATTCGCGATCTCGTCTCCTCCCGTGAGACCAAAGATGACGATGAGGACGGCGATCGCCGTCAGGATCCAGGCACTTATGAAGAGCGCGAGTGCTTTCCCAGTAAATTTCAGCTGTTTCCTTTTTTCGACCGTGCGAAAATCCTTCGTGCGTCCTACCCACGCGAGATAGTCCTCTGTATTGTATTCGCTCGCCTGCAGCATATAGACGAGCGCGCGCACGAAGCTCGGATGATACCGCGTCAAATAGTCTTTCATATTAGATAAATTCACGGATGAGCTGTGCAACTTCCCGCGGCTTCTCCTGGTGCACAAAGTGACTCGCTCCTTCAATAATTTGCATCTCTGATTGACGGATCGCATCGCGAATTTTTTCTCCATCCGAGAGCGGCGTCGAGCTATCACGCCGTCCCCAGATGAGAAGCGCGGGGATGCGAATCTGTCGTGCATACTCGATCAGATCTTCGCGTACGACCTTGAGAAACACGTCGCGCATAGAGCCGGCGGCGAAGTAGTCGCTCCCGAGTGCACCGTACAATTTTTTTCGGATCTGCTGTCGATAGAGCGAAAACGGCGGAATGAGCGTAAGCACTTTGCCTATCTTGGCTATCACGCGCAGTACGATGCTCTTGAGCGTCGTTTTTCTCGCAACGCCAGCGGAGGCGATAAGGACGATCTTCTGCGGTGCAAAAATACCGACGCCCACGCCTTTGATAATGACACGACCACCGAAGCTGTGCCCGATCAGGGCCTGCGGATCGATCTGCACTTTTTTTATAAAATCTTCAACGAACCGCGCGTACTCTACGACTCCCCACGTCTCGTTTGGTCGCTCCGATTGTCCGAACCCGGGCATATCGAGCCGCACAATACGAAAGCCTGGCAGCTCCTGCACGATCGCGTCGAAGGTATGCAGATTGTCTGCCCATCCATGGAGCATCAAAATGGCGGGCCCTGTACCCTCATCTGAATACTCAACCGCTCTGTTGTTTACAATGGTTCTCATGTTATTTGGCCCGAGGCCAGATCGTGCGTGATTCCGGCCAGATAGCGGTCAGCTTGTGGCCGCTGCAATCGTGTTTATGCGCCGGACAAATATACCTGCCATACAGCACAAGTCCATTGTTGACGTATTTCCAGTCTTTTTCGGGCACGAGGGCCTCGAGGTCTTTTGAAATCTTATTAAGATCCTTGTGGTGCGTGAGATCAAAACGGAGCGCAAAACGACGTACGTGGGTATCAGTCGGGATGCCCGGCCATTCATCAAAAAGCTCGCCCATAATCACGTGTGCGGTCTTGTAGCCAACGCCCGGAAGTGTCTGGAGGTCATGCGCGTTCTTCGGTACCTTGCCGCCGAAATCCTCGACCACCTTTTTTGCTGCCGCAATCACTGCCTTGGCTTTGTTTTGGAAAAAGGTGACGGAAGAAATTTCCTTAGTTAACGTAGCAAGATCGGCTTTGGCGAAATCAGCCGGCGTTTTGTACTTTTTGAAAAGTGTGTCGGTGACGCGATTGACCACTTTGTCGGTGCACTGTGCGGAAAGCATCACCGCAACCACAAATTGAAATTGTGTTTTGTATGTGAGCTCACTCTTAGGCTTGGGGTAGTTTTTTTTCAGGAACGCGACGATCTTGCGCGCCCGCCTTCGCCTTTCAGGCTCCGGCGAGGCAAAGCCCGCATTTTTATTCCGTACCGCACTCATGCGGCAATCGTACCCTTAATCGATAGTTATGGGAATCTCGACTGCATCATCATGCTCCGGAAGGCCCGACGGATTATCCTTTATCAAAATCAATTTCGCATCTCCATGAAATGTCGCGTCGATCTGCATGGTGGCGGTAAAGGTGACGAGCTCCGTCGTCATCCATTCGCCTTGCGCCGTTGCGGTCGCACGGCCCACGACATTGCCCTCCATATCGCGTACCTGCATCGGAAACTGCGCTTCAAAAAACCACGGTCCGGGTGCGACGCCCGCGACGGTAAACATATGACCGAGAAGCTGCTTTGCTTGCGGACTGGTCACCACCACACGGCTTGAAAGCGGCTTTTCTGATTCTTCCTCTTCAGTCGGCGGCGGAGCTTCTTCTTCGGTCGTCGAGGTGGCCGCGATGATATCGGGAGAGGGCTTCGATGTGGGGAGCGTAATCAAAAATCCGAGCATCACCACAATGATGACGAAGAGGATAAATATGACCACGAGCCAGGTCTTTGTAGACATCATAGCAGCCACCATTCTCCTATAGACGTATATATTGTACCGCTCTTTCCGGATTCAGAGCTCTGATATCACTCGCCCGATCTTTTCCGGATCATGACGTGCGATATCGGCCGAAGAGAAAAAGTCGCCGGTAATCACGTTTTTGGCGTATTTCTTGAGGTTTTCCTTGTCGCAGACGAGCGGGTGCTTTTGTTCTTTGGCATAATTTTCGGTGAGTTCGGCCGGCATCTCTTCCGTATTGCAAATCACATAATCGCACATATCAAGCCCACTGTAGCGCAAAAGTTCTTTGACAAAATCTGATGCGGCAAAGCCATTGGTTTCGCCCCACTTCGTCATGAGTGAGCAGACGAATACTTTCTTTGCCTTGGAGGCGGCGAGTGCTTCTTTCATCCCCTCTACAAGCAGGTTCGGCACAAGCGAGGTGTAGAGATCGCCGGGCGCAACCACGACGATGTCTGCAGTGCGGATCGCGTCGGCCGTTTCTTCGTAGATACGTGCGGGCGGCGAAAGCACAACATCGACGATGCGCAGGTTGCCATCGTGTTTCGGTTCATCGATATTGGTCTCGCCCACGATTTCGGTGCCGTCTTCGAGCGTCGCGTGTACATGCGATGAATCGAGCGATACGGGCAAGACACGTCCTTTGATATCGAGCACTTCCGATGCCTTGCGGATCGCTTCGATATCGCTGCCGTAAATCGAGGTGAGTGCGGTGAGGAAAAGATTGCCGAAGCTGTGACCACTCAACGTACTGCCTCCATTGAATCGAAAATTAAAGAGATCTCTGAGGATGGTTGCGCGCTCCCCTTCGGAAAGTGCGATGAGACAGCGGCGCACATCGCCTGGCGGCAAGACGCCAAACTCATCGCGAAGGACTCCTGTGGAACCGCCCGAATCAAACATCGAAACCACCGCCGTGATGTCGAGATCAAATGCCTTAAGGCCGGAAAGCACGGCATAACTGCCGGATCCCCCACCGATGGTGACGACTTTCTTCATAAGATAGGTATATTCAGAAAACTGTATACCCAGCACCAATCATAAGCAAATCCTTACTTCATCATATAGAAGTTGCTGACGATCAATAAACGGATGATTGGTGCTGGGTATACCTAAGCCAAGATGAGTGCAATGTAGCGTCTCATGAACGAACGCCCATTTTTTTGAGTTCCGAGAGCACCGCCGCAAGCGGCAAGCCGATAATGTTGGTGTAATCGCCGTCGATTTTTTTGATGAGTGCGGCTCCCCCTTTCTGAATCATGTAGCCACCGGCGCCTTCGAGTGCTTCGCCTGTTTTCACCTGGCGATCAATTTCTTTTTTTGTAAACGGCAAGAGCGTCACTGCAGAGGAAACTGCGCGAGTGAGACTCTTCCCTTTCTTGGTATCGATGATCGCAAACCCGGTCCATACATGGTGCGTCTTGCCGGAGAGTTTCCCAAGCATCATGCGTGCTTCTTTTTCGTTTTCAGGTTTGCTCCAATTGAATTTCCCGATCGAAACAACCGTGTCGGCACCGATCACGATCGCATCTGGATAACGGAGTGCAACTGCTTGTGCTTTTTCGAGCGCCAATTTTTGTACGAGATCCTTCGCAGGGAGTTTCGCCGTCATATCTTCAGGAATGTTTGCAGGGTCGATAACAAACAGAACGCCGGCAGCTTCCAAAAGCTCTCGACGTCGCGGCGAAGATGATGCCAACACGACTTTTTTCTTTTGCATAGTTGCATCATGAACAATAATCTGTAAGATAGCAACCAGACCAGTTTTAAGTATCCAGAGTGCGGACATTCCGTTGTAAGTCCGCCGGCAACTTGTCGCAAGATAAAGTGCTACGGACCCGAATGGGACGATACGCGAAAGCATCTCCCTTTTTGGGAGATGTTTTCGTTATAAGAATTTCGAGCGAAGCGAGGATTCTTATCCAGCCCCAATTTCGAGCACAATTTATTTACCGTTCTCAATCTGCGCGACATTGCATTGCAATCAACGTCAGATAATAAATGGTAACTAAAATTGGAGCTGGATGTAAGAAATTCTAAGCTCACTTCGTTCGCTAACAATTTCTAACATGTTTCATCTATTAGAGCGATATACGGTTGAAAGCGTCACCTCTGGGCACCCAGACAAAGTATGTGATCAGATTTCGGACGCGATTTTGGACGCGATGATCAAACAAGATCCCCTCAGTCGCTCCGGCGTCGAAGTGTTCGGTAGCCATGGCGCGCTTATGATCGGCGGCGAAGTACGCACGAAGGCAAAGGTGGATTTTGAAAAAATCGCACGCAAAGTTTACAAAGATATCGGCTACACCGACAAACTGGAAGTCATGGTGCGCGTCGCCAAACAATCAGGCGACATCGCTATGGGCGTCGACACGGGTGGTGCAGGCGATCAGGGCATCATGTATGGCTACGCAACGAGTGAGACCAAGGAGATGCTCCCCAAAGGGGTCGTCTTAGCACATGCGCTCGCGCGCCGACTCGAAAAGCTGCGACGCGATAAGACACTCAAATGGCTCAAGCCCGACGGCAAAACGCAGGTCGTGATCGACAACGGCGGCGGTGTGGTGAATGCGCTCTGCTCGACACAGCATGATGCAAAAGTATCGCAAGAAGAAATCCGCGAATCATTAATCAAACATCTCTTTCGACCCGTTCTTGGATCGACAAAAAATATTGAAATCCTGGTCAATCCGACCGGCCAATTCATCCAGGGCGGCTTTATGGCCGATGCGGGGCTGACTGGCCGCAAGATTCAAGTCGATACCTACGGCGGTCTTATGCCACACGGCGGTGGATGCTTCTCCGGCAAGGATGCGACAAAAGTAGATCGCTCGGCTGCATACATGTGCCGCTTCGTTGCAAAAAATCTTGTCGCCAATGGCTACGGCAAAAAAGTGCTCGTCTCTGTCGCCTACGCGATCGGCCGCGCAGAGCCGGTGATGGTGGAAGCATTTGATGACAAGGGCAAGAATCTCACGTCGATCGTCAACAAGAATTTTGACTTCCGCCCTGCCGCAATCATCGAGCGCCTCAATCTCCGCCGTCCGATCTACCAAGAAACAGCAGCCTACGGCCACTTCGGCGTCTCCGGCCGCCCATGGGAAAAGATCATCAAGATTTAGCTTGAGAAAAGTTCAGAAACAGTTATTGTGCTCGCGGGGGAAATGTCTCTCGGGGGAAACAATGAGACACACGATCACCATTGAGGTCCCCGGGAATGCCGGCGCGATGGATATCGTTGTCGCGCTTTGTGTCGAGGGACTACTGCAATTTGACGTGCGGCCGCGGCGCAATTATGACCGGGAAAAGATGGAAGACGCAGCGATGCGAAAAATCGCTGCAAACGAACGTTTACGAAATGCCATGGTTGGGGCAACGGCAAAAAGATGTCCCATCTATTTCGTATCAGGATCGCGCATACGAGCACGTCGAACCGGAATCTTTCTCGGGATTAATTGCGATGCGGAAGTAGCTGCCAATCTCATACAAGGCACTTCGCAATCCCTTATGATCGCGCATAATTAGCCACCGACTCGCTCGGTGGCTCTCGTTTTTATACAAAGAAAAGCGGGCGCCGAAGGCGCCCGCTCGGGAATCAAGTGAATGTTGCAGGATCGATGAATGATTGATCCACCCATTCACGAGAACCTTTTGCATAGAAATAGATTGTTCGATCGCCCTCTTCTTCGAGCGTTTCTCGCATGCGTGCGTCTCCGGCAAAATAATCTCTCCGCAAGATGCGGGGGTCTGTGGATCCTTCCCACCCAGCTGCATTCAGTTTCGCCGAGAGAGCCAACCATTTTCTATTGCGCATAGTTCCTCCAAAGATCAGCACCCGTCACAAGACGAGAAAGCGGCCTCACGATGAGGCCGCTTTGGAGAGTTCGTTTTTGGAAAATTTACCAACACTCAAAACCAGCCTCATGGATGAAGCTGGTACGACGGTTTGAATACGCATCAAAAATGGCCGACCGGCAAAGTTTGATGTGTCTACTTTTTGGATATGTGAGTTGCATATTGATTGAGGTTTGAGGAAAAGGTTGCAAAGAGCGGGCGGGTACCGTCCGCTCTTTGCGTCTGATTGAGGTCGCGTCAGAAAGCGTTTCGCGAAGTCGAGTCGAGTCGCGGAAACGAAACGACGCTAACTCTGGGCAATTTGGCGAATTGCTGTCGCTTCTTGTCCTCACGACCTTCGAGAGTGAGGACGTACAAGTCGTCGAAACCAAGGTACGCGTTTTGGACCATCGCGTCACCATTCACATGACAAAGTACGGAAGCAATGTCGAGTACCGGGATTATGACGTTGGCTTGAATACCTCTTGCCGCGAGCATGTCCTGCATCATCTGCTGATTCTCTTCGAGAATGTCCCGAGCCTTTTGCCGCGCCCTAAAAGTGGGCAACTGCCGGCCAAGCTCACAGAATTCGTACGGAATATTCTCGTCTCGACACATGTCGCTGATCCTGGTGCCGCCGCCGATGCAGACGACTACAAAACCCTCTTGAGAACGCTCTGCGATCCATTCGTGGACATCGGCCCTGTCATCGGCCAGATCGCCGGTGATTTTGACGAAAATGTTCTTGCGCGATTGATATTCCCCCACTTTTTCCTCCTGTAAAGAACACACCGTTAGGTGCGTTCGGTTCGCGAAAACACCTAACGAAAAAATCGGCTTTTGAGGCCGATTTGGAGAGTTTGAGTAATTCCAACGCTCTAAAACGGCCTCAAGGAGAGTACCGTACGACGACGAAGTGTGATCTGCGCCGGAATTACATTCATAAAAATAAAATACCATGCCACCAAAAACGTGCAAGTGTTCCGCTTCAATCCGTATTTGCTTATTTAGCTAAATAAGCAAATAAATTTCTTCGTTTGCCCTGCCTATTCTATTGTTGTATCGTTCTTATAGGAAAGCGATTACAAGTAATAGGCGTGTGGTTCCCACGGGTTCAACCTGTGGGATTACGAGGAAAGGGGTCAGCTTCGGCTGGCAATCGGACGTCCAAGCTGGACAGTATCTGCGGAAACCCTTCGATCTCTCCGGATCGTAACGTTTGTTTCAAAATCGGCTGGTAACAGTCGAGCCAAAGGACAAACGACGGAGTCGCTTCCGATTAAAAACTAAAAAGAAAGCACTATGTGTGGAATTTTTGGATACGTCGGCGACAAGCGCGACGCGACAGAAGCGGTCATGGAAGGCCTGCGCCGACTCGATTACCGCGGGTACGACTCGTGGGGCGTTGCGGTATTGAAGGAAAATGAAATATCAGTTGAAAAGCAGGTCGGCATTGTGGCGAAGAATCGTCCTGTATTGCCGGAAGCAACGATCGGTATCGGGCACACGCGCTGGGCAACGCATGGCAAGGTCTCTGTCCCGAATGCGCATCCGCATTACTCCACAGACAAATCGTTTGTCTTGTGCCAAAACGGCATTGTTGAAAACGTAGAGACGCTCAAGAAAATGCTGATCAAGAAGGGCTATGAATTTATTTCCGAGACAGACACAGAAGTGATCGTGCGCCTGGTAGAAGAAAAGCGCAAAAAGGCTAATTCTCTCGAAGAGGCAGTGCGCCTCGCCTTCAAAGAGCTCGGCGGCCGGAATACAGTTATTGTCCTTGCCGACAATGGTGACGTCATCGCGGCACGCAACGGCTCTCCCCTCGTCCTTGGTATTTCGAAAAACGAAAAGGAACTCTACTTCTCTTCCGATGTCTTTTCGTTCGCACCGCATGTCGAAAATATTCTCGTCCTCAACAACGGCGATCTTGTCGTCTGTCGCGACAGGAAATTTGAGGTATTTGCGATCGCGAGTGGAAAGAAGCTCAAGCCCGTGTGGGAGAAAAACAAATTGAAAGATGTCTCCGTCGACAAGAAGGGTCACGAACACTTTATGGCAAAGGAGATCGAAGAAGCGCCCTCTGTGATCCGCCAAGTCGTCGCCGAAGAAGACGCAAAATACAAAAAGCTCGCTGCTGCGGTCAAGAAAGCAAGAACGGTCTACTGCATCGGCTCGGGTACCGCCGGCGCCGCTGCCGCACAGACTGCGTACTACCTGCGCACGTACGGCAAGATCAACGCCAAGGAGTTGATCGGCGCCGAAGCGCACGAGTATGTACCGCTTGTGAAAAAAGGAGATCTGTTTATATCACCATCGCAAAGCGGTGAGACGGCAGACGTGCTTGAGGTCCTCGAACATGCCAAGGTGAAGAAGGCGCTCATCGCCTCGCACGTGAATATGCCCGGCAGCATGATGACGCGCATGTCGGACTTCCCCTTCATGGCCAATGCGGGCCCCGAGATCTGCGTCATGTCGACAAAGATCTTTGTCTCGCAAATCGCCTGGGGTTATCTCGTCGCCAAAGCTGTGCAGGGTAAGCTCGCCGAAGGCAAAAAGACACTTCTTGCAACCGCACGAACCATCGACAAAATGCTCGCCAACAAGGAATACGTCGACGCGGTCAAACACCTCGCACATGATCTCTCGAAAAAAGAGCACATCTTCTTGCTCGGCAAGGGTCAGAATCTTCAAATCATCAAAGAAGGCATGGTGAAAATGATCGAGGGTTCATATCGTCACGCGCATGCGATCCCCGCGGGCGATCTCAAACACTACGCGATCACGCTCATGGAAGAAGGCGTGCCTGTCATCGTCGCCGTATCCAACGACGACGTGAAGCACGAAGTCTTGAATGCGGTACACGAGGTTTCCGCTCGCGGCGCGCACGTGTACGGCCTCTCGCCCGAGAATCACGATTCATTCAAAAAGTACCTCCACATTCCCGACACGGGAGAAACGAGCGGCATCACCACCATCATCCCGCTGCAGCTCCTCGCCTACCACATGGCAGTGAGCTTAGGCAACAACGTCGACAAACCCCGCAATATCGCAAAGAGCGTGACAGTTAAATAAGTCTGCACTATAGTCCTGATAGGAGGTGTGTCAGATGTACTACACAAACCCTTACGATCGCGAAACCGACCATCAAAATTGGCATCGATGGAACATCGGGGAAGAGGATGGCTCAAGGCAAATGGAACCACGTGGCAAAAGCGTCGCATACAAAGACGGCTACAATGCCGGCCGATCCAACGCAGCACTTCTCGCCTTTGCGGAGATCAAGGCCCGAAATGAATAAGTCGTCGATCAAAAAGAGACGCTTCCGCACCACGCGAGAGCGTCTTTTCTTTGCCCGTTCATTCGAGGACTATATGTGCAATATCTTTGCGGAATAGATTGATGGCGGAATTGTCGGGCGGGCGATGCGGATAGGTGCGGTTGGAGAGGATGACGAGGCCAATTCCCTTTTCTGGGTCACACAGAATACTTGTGCCGGTGAAGCCGGTTTTGCCAAAGACCCCCTTTCCCCCCTTACTTCCCATCCATTCCCTTCCGATTTCCCACCCCAATCCCTTTTGCGCCCCGTCGACTACAGCCGGTAATTCTCCCGCGATCATCGCTTCCAAGAACTTCAATAAATCCGGTGCGGTAGAAAAAAGCCCGGCATGCCCGACTGCGCGGCGCGCCCGCGAAAAAACGCGAGCACTCTCGTCGTGCACAATTCCCCTTATTTCTTGCCCATCGACAATTTCCGTGGGCGCAATCCACTTATCGATTAACATCAACTTTGACCGACCGGTCAAAGTTGATGTGTCCAGGTTTTCGGGGAAAAATGTTGTGTCGTTCATACCAAGCGGCTTAAAAAAATATTTGTCGGCTAACGCTGGAAGAATTTCCCCTGTCACTCGCTCGATAATCAAACCAAGAACGAATGCTGGCAGATTGGTATAGGTTCCCCACCCGTCTTCGCCAAGGCTTCGGCGAGGCAAGTCAAATCCTTTTTCAAGCACGTGCGTGCGAATCTCCTCAAACGTCTTGAATTGTAGCTCCGACATCTTCGACCCCTTCACGCGATATCTCAGCAAATCCTCAATCGTCGCCCCATGACCATTCCGTAATTCGGGCAAGTATTCAATGACCTTCCCCTCGAGGTTTAACCTCGGGGGGTTTTCCTGCATAAGGGTGAGGGCGAGACTGGCGAGCGGAATGGACTTGGTGATGGAGGCGAGGTCATACACAGTGTTTTCATTGACCGGATTCTTGCCGTCCGTTGTCCCGACGGGAATAACTATTCGCCTATTCGCGCGAATAAGTCCTATAATGCAGCCGGGAAAAACTCGCTCTCTAATAGCTTGTTGTGTTCTCGAAATCAAAAGCTCATCCATCCCCTATTCTATTACATCCAAATGGCTAGCCATTTGGATAGGCTTCTTTGATTTCCTTTGCAAGATACGGATTCCACCCCGAAGGAAAGCAAAGCTTCCTACGTGGCAGGCATTGCTCCACTTCATCCGTCTGGGTATGCATGTTTTATTTCCTGAGCTAGATAAGGGTTCCACATTGCTCCGGTGGCGCTCATCACGACTTCTGCCCCCGCGTCGCGATACTCACGATAGTCGCTCGGGACGGTGACGCCGCCGACGCCGATGATTGAAAACTTCGCACCTTTTGCATCGCGCGCCTTTTTTATACGCTGCACGAAATCGAGTCCTGCCCATTTAATCGCTGCGCCGCACACACCGCTTCGCATACGCACCGCAGGACCCGGCAGTGCCTGTTTACCTTCACTATCGACTATCGGCGCAGAGATCGTATTAATACCAGCGACTCCCTGCGCAAAACGCGCGACGATATCGGCGAGGTGCTCCACGTCGGCATCACTCGTGTAGTAACCAACCTTGAGAATGAGCGGAATAGTACCGATTTCTTTGCGGATCGCTTCCGCGACGCGTTCGGTCATGTCGAGGTTATAACAGACCAAACCTTCGTTGCCGATATTGGGGCATGAGAGATTCGCCTCAAGCACTTTTGCACCTGTTTCAGCGGAAAGTTTCGCAGCTTTTGCAAAATCGGCGACGAATTCATCGGGTGTCTGGTTTTCGCGCACCGTACCCATAAACGAGAGCACCATCACTTGCCCTTCCCCCGCGGCTTCGGCCGCCTTTTTCGCATCTGGCTGCCACACCTTTGGATCGCGCGATGGTACTCCGAAGGAATTAGTGATGGAGAGCGGCTCGTGATAGTTATCGTCGGCAACGAGCGGCTCTTTGGCACGCTCAAGCGTGAGGTCGCCGTCTAGTTTTACGGACAGCACATTGGGAAACGGATGGCATGGAAATTCCCCCGCCCGAACGGTTTTGTATACCGGAATATCAAAACCTTTCCTGAATGCGCCGATGACAAATTTACTGTCCAAAAGCGGCCCTGCCGGTATTCCGAAGGGATATGCGATCCTGTGACCCAGAAAATCGAAACGCGCCGGACCTGTCGGCAACGTTACGTTATCGGCAAAATCGCTGAAGGGGCCTTGATCGAGGTTGTCGTAGTAGCTCTTCAACGGATCATAAAACGGCGCCCTTAGACTCATAGTTGCAGTCTATCGAAACGTGCTAAAAATGCCAACCACGTCGTTGCGGAGCCTCTGCGTCGTGTTCAGCGTATGGTCTATACGTCTCGCACGCCGCATTCTCCGCGCCTAGCGGTTGGCATTTTTATCGACGTTTGAGGTTTTATTGCGGAATCAACTTCGTGAATATGACAAGCCGCGTATCATACGTCTGGTCCTTTTTGAGCCAATCGCCGCTGCAGGTAATGAGATTGAGACGCGCAGCATCATCGCGATTGAAGATGAGCTCACTTGGAGCTTCGTTGTATGGAAAACTTTGGATATCGACGACACGGAAGTGGATGCGGGAACCGTCTTTTTGTTCGATATATATGTCGTCTCCTATCTTCACCTCTTCGAGCTTCTTGAACACGCCAGCGAGCGAAAGCGCATTATCCACGTGCCCTGCAATCACCGCGCTTCCCACCTGGCCAGGAATCGTGCCGTATTTGTACCAGCCGACATCGGCAAAACTTGAGGGCGTCGCCATCGAGCCGTCGCCCTTGATGCCCACCTGTTGTACTGCTGCATCGACATTGATCGATGGGATGACGAGACGCTCTGGCAATGCAGTTGATTCCGCGCGGGCTGCCGGTGCGCGCGCCGCAAGCCACGGACTATCGACCTCACCGGTTGGCATAAAAAAGAGCGCGGTCCCGAGCGTCCATACGAAAACGACGACCGCAATCACGGTGATTGCGGAAACTATGCGCGAAAGAAACCTGTTTTTCATATGTATGTATGCGGACGGCTCAACCCCGTATTTCTGTCCCTACGCAACACCCGCCCGAGCGCCAGTGGCGCGGGCGAGTTTGCATACCTAAGAGGGCCTAGAACGCGCGACGACGTAGAAGATAGAGACCACCGATCGCCGCTGCACCAGAGGATGCCAAGAGCGCCATCGTGGATGCCGCAACGCCGCCGAGGCCAGTGTTGGGAACACCGACATCCGTGGCGCCGGTTGTGCCGGTCGTTCCCGTTGTCCCGGTGGTACCGGTCGCACCAGTGTCCATCGCCGGGTCATACGTGGTGTCAGTCTGCGCACTCGCAGCGCCTGCAGCGAGCATGAGCGCAAGCGCACCCGCTCCAATTACTTTTTTAGGATTCATACATTTTGAATGGTGAGGATTTGTAATACCGTGTCGACCTCAAGCATTGTCCCCTACACCACCTTAAGAAGCGGTGAATTACTTCGAACTCTTTTTCGCCACGTTCTTTTTCGATGCGCGTTTGGTCGTATTTTTCGCACGTTTCTTTTTCGCGCCCTTCCCCACCTCCTCTGCAAGGTCGCGCCAGTGCTTTTTCAATTCCTTTGCTGCGGCACCGAGCTCTGCTTCGCCCACAGTGCGCGCATTTGCATACGCTTTTGCCGCACGGTCGACAGCTGCCGCGATCGTTGCGCGGTCTATGGTGCCGACGCGTTGTACCTGCTTTTCGACTTCTTTCTTAAATCCGACCGCCCATTTCGCCGCCTTTGCGCGATGCTTTTTGGCATCATCGCTTCCATAAAAATAATAGCCGGCCGCTGCAGCGGCGAGTGCAGCCCCTGCAAGCGCGAGCCCGACGTCCTTGCCCTTTCCTGTCTTTTGCTTTGCCATAATTATGAAGATACTCTGGATTTTATGAACTCTTCGTGAATATCGATTTAAACATCCGTACGAGCGATTTGAATTTGAAACCTTCTCGGCGAACTTGGGAACGAAACGTCGCGATGTCGCCTTTCAAAAGTTCTGTCTCTTCCTCGGCCATTTCGGAAATGTGCTCGACGTGTCCGAGGATGCGCCAGATGCGAAGGCCGATGAGAAATACGACGACACCGAGCGCGATCACGACGAACGTCGTCACGAAAAAGAACACGTCCATTTTCAAAAAATCAGTCATCGTGAAATTATACTACGGCTTTCGTTATACGGCAGCGCGGCGCGTGTCGGCACACGGTGTACGGCAGACGGCCGCAAGCCGCCGGACGCTAAACGATACGCGCTGCGCTGCCTACAAACGTTCACCGCATTACTTTTCCTCTAAATCCAAACAGACAGAGTTGATACAGTAACGCTTCCCCGTCTTCGTCGGACCATCTTCGAAGATATGGCCGAGGTGCGAACCGCATCGCGCACAGGTAATTTCGGTACGCACCATGCCGTGCGAATTGTCGTGATGCGTCTCTACCGCACCAGGGAGCGCCTGATCGAACGATGGCCAACCAGTACCTGAATCAAATTTTGCCGTCGAGTCGAAAAGCGGATTTCCACAGGCAGCGCAGGCATAGGTGCCATCTGCTTTTTCGTGTACGTACTCGCCCGTAAACGGGGCTTCTGTCCCCTTCTCGCGCAATATCGCATACTGCTCCGGCGTGAGCGTTTGCTTCCACTCTTCTTCCGATTGCGGCATGGGCTTTTTCACGCATGAAGTATAGCGCTATAAACCCCTCAGCTCCAGGCGGATTCTCGCGATACGCTGGAACGAAAGGTCGAACGTTATTAAAAACAAACATATCATTCATCAC